>NZ_CP054051.1:1001425-1335233 GCF_013372265.1 Aliarcobacter cibarius | reverse complement strand
CTAATTTTAATTCACCTGTATTTTGTCCAAACCACCAAGATGCAAACTCTTTTTCTTTATTTGCTGTTACTTCATCAAAATCACTTTGTTCTAAATTACTAGCACCATGATATTGAGCTTTATTAATAATGATTTCATCACCTTTATTTACATAAAATGTAACTTTTTTAGCATTTTCACCTAAAGTTTCTACTTCTGTTTCAACAACAGAGTTTATAAAACCTTCACTTTCTAGCATACTTAAAAGTTTGTTTTCAGCCTCTTTTACTCTTTTTTCAGTATACATAGAACCTTTTTTGAATTTAATAATATTTTTTATATTATCTATATCTTCGCTTCTTGTTTTATATCCTTTGATATCAACGCTTGCAACTGAAGGATTTTCTTTAAATTTAAATAATAAATTTCCATCATTATTTAAAACTTCAACATCCTCAAAATAACCATATTTATAAAACTTTACAACGGCTTCATTTAGTTTATTTTCGTCTAGTTTATCTCCAACTTTCATATCTATAGTTTCAGCTAAAACCTGAGGAGATAATTTATTTACATCTTTATATTCAATAGATTTGATTGTAGTTGCACTAAGTAGTGTCGCACAAGTCAATGATAAAAGTATTACTTTGTTTTTCACAGGTGTCCTTAATTTGCATAATAAAGCAATAATATATCTAAAAATAGTTTATATAAATCTAAAGTAAGATATAATTTTCTTTAATTTATTTAGAAAAGGTTAAATTTTGAATATAGGAATTATAGGTTTAGGACTTATGGGTGGTTCTTTAGCAAAAGCTGTAAAAAGATATGGGATTGCCGAAAAAGTTTATGGTTTCACAAATAGTGAAAAAAATAAAAAAGATATTTTAGAATTAAATTTAGTTGATGAAATAGTTGATTTAGAAACTTTAAAGAAAGTAAGTGATGTTATTATTTTATCTATACCTGTTGATGCAATTATTGCTATGTTTCCAAGTTTTCTTGATATTGATGAAAAAACAACTATTATAGATATGGGATCAACAAAAGAATATATTGTTAAAAATATACCTTCTAAAATAAGAAAAAACTTTATAGCAGCTCATCCAATGACTGGAACAGAAAAAAATGGTCCAAAGGCAGCTATTGATAATTTATATGAAGGTAAAACTGTTGTTTTATGTGATTTAGAAGCTAACGATAATATCCACGTAAATAAAGCTTTTAGAATTTTCCAAGAAATTGGTATGAGAATAGTAGTTATGGATAGTAAAGAGCATGATGTAAATGCTTGTTATATATCACATTTACCACATTTAATCTCTTTCTCTTTAGCAAATACAGTTATGAGTCATCAAAATCCAAAAGAGATTATTGCTCTTGCTGCTGGTGGATTTAAAGATATGAGTAGAATTGCAAAATCTAGTCCAAGAATGTGGGGAGATATTTTTAAGCAAAATAGAGAAAATATGCTTGAATCTATAAAATATTTTGAAGAGCAGTTAAATCTTGCAAAAAATATGATTAAAGAAGAGAAATACGAAGAATTAGAAGAGTGGATGAAAAAAGCAAATAGCTTACACGAAATTCTATAATTTATATATTTTTCAATACAAACTAACATATTAATAATACAAAAAAACTTTTTATTGACATATAATTACTTCAAGTTAGTATTTACTAGCTTTAAGTAACAAAGGTTGTTTATTATGACAAAAAAAGTTTGGATTATTGGTGCTAGTAGTGGAATTGGTTTAGAATTAGTTAAATTATGGCTAGAAAATAATTTTCAAGTAATTGCAAGTTCTAGAGATATTGAAAATTCAACTAAACTTTTAGAATTAAAATCTAAATATTTAACTAATCTTGAGCTTATAAATATTGATGTTTTAGATAATCAAAATGTAGAGAAAACTGTATCTAAAGTATTTAATATTTTTAATGGCTTAGATATTTGCTTTTATAATGCAGGTGTTTATGAATCAATGTCTTATGAAGAGTGGAATATTTCAAATTTTGAGTCTATGATAGACATAAATTATTTAGGTGTTTTAAGAGTTTTAAAACCTCTAATTGTTAATTTAGAAAAACAAAAACAAAAATCAAATATAGTTTTAAATGCAAGTTTAGCAAGTTGTTTTGGTTTACCTTATGGTGGCGCTTATAGTGCATCAAAAGCTGCTTTAGTAAATATCGCACAATCACTGCAACCAGAATTGCAAAGAAAAAATATCTATTTACAAATTATAAATCATGGTTTCGTAAAAACAAGACTTACTGCTAAAAATGATTTTGAAATGCCTCAGTTAATGGAAGTAGATTATGCAGCTAAAAAAATATTTGATGAACTAAATAAATCTTATAAATTTGAAATCTCTTTCCCCTTTATGTTATCTAAATTTTTAAGAATACTTAGTTTCCTACCATACAGTTGGAGTTTTTCTATAACAAAGAAGTTTTTAAAATGATTAAAACAAAATTTTACACAATAAGCGATGTTAGATTTTGAATAAAAATACCCTAAAAAGCAAAGAAGTATTCCTTTATGGCATCCTTGGAATTCCTATTGCTTTTTTGGGTTTTCCTTTATATATATACTTACCAACTTTTTATGTAGAACATATTGGTTTAAGCATTGGATTTGTTGGTTTTATTTTACTAATTGCAAGAATATTAGATATGATAGCTGATCCATTTATTGGACGATTTTGTGATATTTATAGTACAAAATTTAAAATTATATTTATATCTTCTTTTTTTCTAATTGCAGGTTTATTTTTTTTAATAAAACCTTTTTATAACAGTTATATTTGGTTGTTTGTTTTTTCAATAATTACTTACATCTCATATAGTTTTGTCTTAATTCCCTATTTAAGTTTAAATTCTATTTTAAGTAATAATGAAAAAGATAATACAAGATTAGCTTTCTCAAGAGAAATTTTTATAATTATTGGTGTTTTAATATCTCTATTAATTCCCTATATTTTTTTAGTTTCGAAAGATTCAAAAAAAAGTTTAGAGATTTTACTATATTTTATTTTGGCTATTTTTCCGATTATTTCCATAATTTTTTATACAAAATTAAAATCTTTAGAAATTAAAAATAAAAATATTGTTCATAATAATTTTTTAGAATCATTAAAAAACTTTTTTATTAGTTATCCAAATCAAAAAAGACTATTTTTTGCTTTTTTATTTAATAACTTAGCAAATGCTCTTCCTGCAACTTTATTTTTATTTTTCGTAAAATATATTTTAGTTTTAGAAGATAAAACTGGTCTATTTTTAATAATATATTTTTTGAGTGCAATTGTTACTTTTCCTATTTGGATAAAAATTTCAAATAAATTATCAAAAAAAACTACTTGGATTTTATCAATAATTATTGCTATTAGTGCATTTATTTTTGTACCATTTTTAAATGAGGGCGATTTTATATATTTTACTCTTATTTGCTTTTTTACTGGAATGTGTTTGGGAGCTGATATGGCATTACCATCATCTATTCAAGCTGATGTTGCTAATTTTACAAAACAAAAAGAGGATTTAACAGGAGTTTTGTTTGGTTTTTGGGCTATGATTACAAAATTATCATTAGCACTAGCTGTTGCAATATCTTTTATAACTTTAGAATTTACAAATTTTGAAAATGAAAACATAAATCAATACTCAATTTTTGCAATTATTTTTTTATATTCAATTCTACCAATAATATTTAAAATATTTTCAATTATTTCATTACTTAAATATCAACTGACAAAATAAGTATACAAAATTCTCTTTTTTTATAATAAATTAATAAAGTTTATTAAAGGAGTATTTTTGAAGTCTATATTTTTAACAATATTTTTTTCTTTAACCACCCTTTTTGCAAATAATTCGATTGATGCAAAAAAGTTTTCAGGGCTTTGGTATGAGATTGCAAGAGTTGAAAACAAATTTCAAACTTCCTGTGTAGCATCAAGTGTTGAATATAAACTTGAAAATGATAACACATACGATGTTTATAATAGATGTTTTGAAAATGAATTAAATGGAAAATTAATCGAATATAATGGTTCGGCAGAACTAGAAAATAATGAACTTTTTATGAGATATTTTTTAGTTTTTACAAGTTCATACAAAATAGAGTATATAAATGATTACAAAACGGCGGTTATTACAAATAATGATTATTCAAATGTTTGGATTATGAGTAGAACTCCAAATATAGATAAGTTTGAATTAGAAAATATATTAAAAAACTTAGAGAAAAAAATGGATACTTCAAAATTAATTTTTACAAAACTTGATCCAAAAGGAAAATATAAATGAAAATAGCAGTTTTAGGAGCTGGAATTAGTGGACTTGGAAGTGCTTATATTTTAAGTAAAAAATATGAAGTTGACTTATATGAAAAAGATAATAGATTAGGTGGACATGCAAGAACTACTATGGTTGAAGAAAATGGTAAAGTTTTTGGTGTAGATACTGGTTTTTTAGTTTTTAATCATCCTACTTATCCACTTTTAACAAAACTATTTAAAGAGTTAGATGTAAAAATAGAGAATTCTGATATGAGTTTCGCTTTTTGGGATAAAGATGAAAATAGAGCTTATAATGGTTCTTCTTTAAAAGGTATGTTTGCTCAAAAAAGAAATCTTTTCTCTGTAACTCACTATAAAATGATAAGTGATATTTTAGCTTTTAATAAAAAAGCAAATCAAGATTTAGAAACAAATAGTAAAGACTTAGATAAAACTTTAGGTGAATATATAAAAGATTATTCAAATGCTTTTAAAAAGAGGTATTTACTTCCAATGGGAGCTGCTATTTGGTCAACTCCAAGTGATGAAATGAATCTTTTTCCAGCAAGAACATTTTTAACATTTTTTAAAAACCATGGACTTTTAGGTGTAACAACACATCATCAATGGCTTACTGTTAGTAATGGAAGCATAAATTATGTAAATAAAATTAGAGAAAAGATTTCTGGAAAAATATTTTTAAATTCAGATGTTATAAAAGTTCAAAGAGAACAAAATGGGGTTTATTTAATTCATAGAAATGGGAATAAATCTTTTTATGATAAAGTAGTTCTTGCTATGCATGCACCTGAAGCTTTAGAGATTTTAGAAAATCCAACACAAAAAGAGATTGAGATTTTAAGTGCTTTTAAATATAAAGAAAATAGTGCAGTTTTACATAGTGATAATAATATTTTATACTCAGATAAAAAAATGTATGCAGCTTGGAACTATACAAGTTCAAATAAACAAAATCAAGTTGTGACTTTGACTTATTGGATAAATACTTTACAAAATTTAAAAACAAAAAAAGATTATTTTGTTTCTTTAAATGAAACTCAAAATATAGATAATGTAATTGAAAAAATATCTTATGACCATCCTCAATTTGATACAAAAGCTATAAAAATGCAAAATAGAAAAGATGAAATATGTGGACAAAATAATACATATTTTGCAGGAGCATACTGGAAATATGGGTTTCATGAAGATGGACTTTTGAGTGCTACAAAAGTAGCTTCGAAACTTGGATGTGAATTTTAAATGAAAAATATATCAAATCACAATATTTATGAAGGAACTATTTATCATAAAAGATTTCTTCCTAAAAAACATGATTTTAAATATAACTTTTATTTATTAGATATTGATGTATTTGATTTAGAAAGTTTGAAAAATAGAATTTTTTCATTAAATAAATTAAATTTTATGAGTTTACAAAGTTCTGACCATTTTGGAACAAGTATTGATTTTTTAAAAAATATAAAAGAACTTTTAAAAAAATTTGATTTAAAAGCTACATCAAAAATGAGATTTATAACACTTCCAAGGGTTTTAAACTTTGTTTTCAATCCAATTAGTGTTTTAGTTTTATTTGATGAAGAAAATTCTCCAACTCATATTTTAGCTGAAGTTCACAACTACAATAATGGTAGGGTTGTTTACCCCGTAAAACTTGAAAAAAAGAATAACTCCTATTTTGGTGTTGTAAAAAAAGATATGTATGTATCACCATTTTTTAAGTGTGAGGGAATTTATGCATTTGAGCTAAAGTATGATGAAAATAAATTATTCATAAAAATAGATTTATATGAAGATGAACAACACAAATTAACAGCGGTTTTTAACTCAAAATCAAAACCTTATAATTTTAAAAATATATTAAAAATATTTCTAAGATATATGTTTGCAACTTTTTTAGTGGTAACTAGAACATTTTATCATGCTTTTAGGTTGTATATAAAGGGTTTAAAAATCTATTCTCCACGAGAAAATGACAAAATAAGGAGGTATTAAAAATGCAGAAATTATGGAATAAATTTGGTGATAACTTCTTTTCAAAGATAAAAATAGGAACTTTAGAAGTTATTTATAAAGATAAAAATAAAAAACTTTACGGAGAAGGTAAACTTCAAGAAAAAATCACTTTAGAGATAAAAAATAATAGATTTTTTACAAGAACTATATTATATGGAGATATTGGGTTTGCAGAAAGCTATATTGATAAAGATTTTGAAACATCAAATCTTACAAAACTTATAGAATTAGCTCTTTTAAATGCAGAATATCTTGGAACTACAAGTGAAAATGAAAAAAATAAACTAATAAACCTAATGCCTGTTTTTAATAAAATAAAACATAGTTTACGAAAAAATTCAAAAACAAATTCAAGAAAAAATATATCTGCGCACTATGACTTATCAAATGATTTTTATAAATTAATGCTTGATGAAACTATGATGTATTCAAGTGCAGTTTTTTCGGACAAAAACCAAGATTTATATGAAGCTCAAAAAAATAAATTAGAAAAATTATCATCAAAATTAAATCTAAAAGAGGGCTCTAAAGTTCTAGAAATTGGTTCAGGATGGGGAGCTATGGCACTTCATTTGGCAAATGATAAAGGATGTGATGTTACAACTGTGACTTTAAGTAAAGAGCAAAAAAAACTTTGTGAAGATAGATTTAAAGAACATAAAGTTGAAGATAAAATTGATATCTTACTAAAAGATTACAGAGATTTAGATGGTACTTTTGATGCAATTATAGCTGTTGAGATGTTTGAAGCAGTAGGACGTGAGTATTTTCATATATTCTTTAAAAAGTGCCAAGAGTTATTAAAACCAAATGGAGTTTTAGTACTTCAAGTAATTACAATGCCGGATCAAAGATATGAAGCTTATTCAAAAGGAACAGATTTTATACAAAAGTATATTTTTCCAGGAGGACATCTTCCAAGTATTTCAAAAATTCTTCAAGTTACAAGTAAACATACAAGATTAAATTTAAATCATCTTGAAGAATTTACTGAAGATTATGCAAAAACTTTGAATATTTGGCATGAAAACTTTGAAAAAAAATTAGATGAAGTTAAGAAATTAGGATTTGATGAATATTTTATACGAATGTGGAGAATGTATTTAAACTACTGTGAAGCAGCATTTAAAACAAGAAATATAAATCTTCATCAATTAGTTTTTACAAGAGATCAAAATATAGATTTAAATAGAGGATTAATAGCATGAAAAGTTTAATATTTATTTTTTTAACAATAATTTTATTTACAGGATGTTCAAGTATGAAAATAGAAGATTTTAATAATACAAAACCAGAGTTTATTCCGCAAGAATATTTTAATGGAAATTTAAAAGCTTACGGAATAGTAAAAGATAGAAGTGGGAAAATAACTAGATCATTTAAAGGAACTATGGTTGGTTCATGGGATAAAAATGGTATTGGAACACTAGACGAGTATTTTGTTTATGATGATGGTGAAGAGATGAAAAGAGTTTGGACTCTAAAGCCAATCGGAAATAAAAAATTTATAGCAACAGCAAATGATATTATAGGTGAAAGTCCAATGATAGCAAATGGAAATACTGTTATGATTGATTATATTATGAGAGTGCCATACAAAAGTTCTACAATTGATTTAAGTGTTCAAGATTGGCTTCATTTACAAGATGAAAAAGTTATCATTAACCATTCTAAAATGAAAAAATTTGGATTTGTTGTTGGAGAATTGGTTATTACAATTATAAAAGAGTAGGTATGTAATTTATTAGATAGAATTCTATCTAATAAATTTAGACTTAATAAATACTGAAATTAATCGTATATTAAAGTATAAATTAATAAAAAAAGCAAATATTAAGTCTATTTAGTTTATATTTATAGCTAAAAATAATTTAAAATTAAAGGAAAATTTTTGGATCCCGATATACAGTCCATTCTTATGCTCATAGCAGCAGTACTACTAGTTCTTCTAAATGGTTTTTTCGTTCTATCTGAGTTTGCAATTGTTAAAGTAAGAAAAAGTAAACTTGAAGAGTTTGTTAAACAAAAAAAAGGTGGAGCTTCATTGGCATTAAAAATGTCTAACTCTCTTGATACATATCTAAGTGCTACACAACTTGGTATTACATTTTCTTCTCTTGCATTAGGTTGGATTGGTGAACCTGCATTAGCCAGAATTATTGAATCAAATTTCTCATCATATTTTGCTGGAGATTCTGTTTTATTACATACAGTAAGTTTCATTATTGCTTTTGCTCTTGTGACATTTTTACACGTTGTTTTTGGAGAGATAGTACCAAAGTCAGTTGCTATTGCAAAAGCTGAAGTTATGGTTTTATATATTGCAAGACCATTGTATTTATTCTGGATAGTATTTTATCCTCTTATTAGATTCTTTGATATTGTTGCTGCTTTCTTTGTAAGAATGCTTGGAGTTAAAGCTGCAACTGCTCATGATTTAGCGCACTCTGAGGAAGAACTTAGAATTATTGTAAATGAAAGTTTTAAGGGTGGTTATATTGATTCTGTTGAAAGTGAAATTATAAAAAATGCAGTTGACTTTTCAGAAACTATTGCAAAAGAGATTATGACTCCAAGAAAAGATATGATTTGTATTAACTCTGAGAAAAGTTTTGAAGAAAATATTAAAAGAGTATTAAATTCAAGACATACAAGATATCCATATTGCCATGGTGGAAAAGATAATATAACGGGGATGATTCACACTAGAGATTTACTAAATAGTGCTTTACAAAACAATATAAGTGACTTTTCTAAGCTTGTAAGACCAATTATTATGGTTCCAGAGAATACTTCAATTTCTTCTATCCTTACAAGAATGAATAAAAGTAGAATTCATTTAGCTTTGGTTGTAGATGAGTATGGTGGAACTTCAGGATTGATTACTATGGATGATATCCTTGAAGAAATTATTGGTGAAACGACAGATGAACATGATCCAAAACAAGAAACTATCAAAAAAATAGACGAAAATACTTATGAACTTGATGGTATGGTAAATATTGAAAAAGTAGAAGAAATTTTAGATATAAGTTTCGATGAAACAGAGTTTTCTGTGACTATTGGTGGAAGAATTATAAGTTTAATTGGTGGAATACCTGTTGTTGGTGAAATAATTGAAGACGAAAATTGTACATATGAAATTTTAGAGATAAATAATAATAGAATCAAAAAAATCTTATGTAAAAAAAATCAAGAAGTAGAATCAGAATCTAAAGATTCTTAACTCTTTGTATATTAATTTCCAATCCAAATTTGGATTGGAAATACTTTTTATAAAAATATCTAATTAATCTTTTCTATTGCTTCAAAAACTTTTATAGCTTGAGAATGCTCTTTAACGTCGTGACATCTTATAATTGATGCACCATATCTAATAGATTCTAAATGAATTGCTAATGTTCCTGGAAGCCTATCTATAACTTCTGTAGGAGTAATCATATTTATCATTGATTTTCTACTCGCACCTATTAAAAGTTCATATCCAAAATGTTTGAAATGTTCTAAATTTTTAAGTAGAAGCAGATTGTGTTCTAAACTTTTTCCAAAACCAATTCCAACATCTAAAACTATATCTTTTACACCAAAATTTTTTACTTTTTCAACTCTTTCTTTAAAGAAATTGTCAATTTCAACTATTACATCTTCATAATATGGATCATTTTGCATATTTGTTTGATTATTTTGCATATGCATAATTACTGCTGTTGCATTATATTTTGCTACAAGTTCACAAACTTTATCGTTTTCTAGTCCAGTTATATCATTTATTATTTTAAAACCATGGTCTAAAACATAATTTATAACTTTTGGTTCATATGAATCTATTGAAAATTGAACTTTATCATAATATTTATTCTTATAAATAGTTTGAGCTATATCTTTTACTCTATCTAATTCAATTTCAGGACTCACAGGAAGACTTCCTGGTCTACTTGAAACAGCACCAATATCTATAATATTGGCTCCATCTTCAATCATTTTTTCTATTTTTTGAGAAGCTGATGAATTATCAAATCTACTATTTTTAAAAAATGAATCTTCATTTGCATTTAAAACACCCATTATTTTTACAGGAAAGTTTTCTTCATGTAGAAAACTTTTTAACACCTTTGCTAATTCTTTTAATCCAAAAGGTTGAGCTAACTCTTTTTTACTTAATATTTCAATATGTTTTATAGTTCCAATAAGCATTACATTTACATGTTTATCTCTTGCCACAATAACACCTTCTGGAACAGCTAAATCAGCTCCTATAGATAATGCATCTTGTTTTAAAATATTTGCAGCACCAACATGCATATTTTTTATTAAGAAAGTATGAACTTTTGTTTTTTTAGACATTATTTTAACGCCACTATTATCACAATTAAGCTTTGTTAAAAATGCATTAGCATCATTTAGTGAAATTTTATAAATATCCATAATTAAATCTTTTTGTTAAATAAAGTTAAAAGAAGAAGAGTCAATACATTTACGGGTTTTGAATTTAAATCTAAAAGTTTTATAGATTTAGAAAAAACTTCTAATTCTTTCTCTTTTAACTCAATTTTTTCATTTTTTATTTTTATTAAAATTTCTTCAACAATAATTTTTGCATCATTTTTAGATAACTTTTGATTGTCTTTTAAAAAATTGTAGATATCTTTTAAATCCAATTTTTTTATATTTAAATTCGATTCATTTTTTATTTCAAAAATTTTTAAATTTTTATAAGGTAACCTTGAATATATAGTTGGAAGTAGGGTGTTTTTTAAATTTGTCAATATAATAAAAACAATATTTAATGGAGGCTCTTCTAAAATTTTTAGTAAAGCATTTTGTGCTTCAACTCTAAAAGTTGCTCCACATAAAAATATATACTTTACTTCACTTGTAGCAATGTAAGCCTCTTTTATTGCTGTTTGAGCTTGTGCTATTTGAAATTCATCTTTTTCTTCATTTTTTATAACTCTTGTAGAGTGTTTTGGATACAACAAAATTTGTTTATCTAATGTATCTTGAATATCATCTACAAGTAAAATATGAGATTTAAAGAAAAAATCTTGCAAAATCAATTTTCCACATTTATTTGAGCAAATAGAGCTGCACTTAATGTTTTATTATACAATCTAAACATTTGTAGTAGTTTCATATCTAAAGCTTCATCATTTGATTTTAAATTTATAGCATCTTGTTTTTCTTCATCAAGTAGCCAAAGAAAAGAGTTCTTTGAAATTTTTGCAATATTCGCTCTATTATCTTGACTTTTCCCTATATACCAAAAACTATATCCATTTGGAAATGAAATACTTAGCATATCTTTTATATTCGTAATATCATCATCGGATTTTACTCCATCTATATATCCAAATATAGATCTAAAATCATAAAATGGTAAAAATGGTCTATTTAGTTTTGAAGAGTTTATATTTGATAAAATATAACTTAGAAACCAATCTCTCTCTTTGTCAGTAATCACGATAACTGAGTAATTTTTATCTAAAATATTTGTTATATTTCTAGCAACTATTGGAGTCCATTCAAATTTTTTCTCTTCTAACCAAGGAGATATAAGTCTATCTTCCCTGATTGTATCAACTGTCCAATTTAAAAATTCTTGCAAATTATTTATCCAAATGATATGCGTCGTGTAGTGCTCTTACAGCTAATTCAGCATATTTTTCATCTATAATCATAGAAATTTTAATTTCGCTTGTAGAGATTATTCTTATATTTATATTTTCATTTGCTAATGCTGTAAATGCTTTTGAAGCAACTCCTGTATGAGATTTCATACCAACACCAACTATTGAAACTTTACAAATAGCTTCATTGTAATCAATATTTTTTGCTTCAGCAGTAAATTGAGTCATAACTCTTTTACAAATCTCTAAATCAGTTGTAGGAATTGTAAAATCTAAATCAGTTGTTCCATCAAGTCCTCTTGTTTGAACAATCATATCAACATTTATATTTGCATCAGCAAGTGCTGTAAAAATTGCACTAGCAACTCCTGGTCTATCAATTACTCCATACATTCCAACTCTAACTTGATTTTTATCTAAAGCTATTCCACTTACTATTGGTTTTTCCATAATTTCCTCTTCGTTTGTAATTAATGTTCCCTCTACATCAGGTGTAAAGCTACTTCTTGATACTAAATTTACATTTAACTTTTTTGCCATCTCAACAGATCTATTTTGTAAAACTTTTGCACCTAAACTAGCAAGTTCTAACATTTCGTCATAAGAGATTTTTTCTAATTTTTTAGCTTTTGGTTCAATTCTTGGGTCTGTTGTATAAATACCATCAACATCAGTGTAAATTTCACAAACATCAGCCTTTATAGCTCCTGCAATAGCAACAGCAGATAAATCACTTCCACCTCTACCTAATGTTGTAACTCTAGAACCTTCAAGCGTTACTCCTTGGAATCCAGCAACAATAATAATGTTACCTTCTTTTAAGGCTTTTTGCATATTTGATGTATCAATTTTTTCTATTCTAGCTTTTGTATGAGAATTATCTGTTAAAATTCCAGCTTCTCTTCCACTCATAGAAATAGCCTTATAACCCATATTATTCAATGCAATTGATAAAAGTGCTGAAGTTACTCTTTCTCCAGCGCTTAAAAGCATATCCATCTCTTTTGGTTCAGGAGTTTTAGTATAGTATTCAGCATACTCGATTAATTTATTTGTTTCGCCACTCATAGCTGAAACAATAGCAATTACATCATGACCTTCATCTCTTATTTTTTTAATGATATTTGCAACATTTTGAATTCTATCTAATGCTCCAACACTTGTTCCACCGAATTTAAGTACTTTTAACATCTATTTTTCTTTCCTTTTTAAATATAACCTTCACTTTTAAAATATTTTAGAACTTGTTTATAAACAGTTCTTTTGAAGAAAGTTATATAATCGTAAATCTCTCTTGTAGGTACAAATTTATATTCACTAAATTCAGGAATTTCAGTGTTTATATTTATTTTTGCGCCTTTTTTTAGTTTCACTAAATAGTATTTTTGTTTTTGTCCATCATAAGGGTACATTTTTTGAGCAATTACTGGAGGAAATTCATAAGAAACCCAAGTTGGATATTCTGCAATTATTTCAACATCTTTTGTACCAATTTCTTCTTCAAGCTCTCTAAATAATGCTTCTTTAGTACTTTCCCCTTCGTCTATTCCACCTTGTGGGAATTGCCAAGCATTAGTTATATCAGTTCTTGAAGCTATGAAAATTTCACACTTAGCTGGATATTTAGATGATAATATAATAGCTGCAACATTTGGTCTAAAATTCTTTTTCTCTTTTTTAATAATCTCTTCTTTATCAGTCATAAATATACTTTTCCTTATAATTAGGGAGATATTTTAATAAATATAGGATTAAAAATTGCTTTTATACATACACATACCTTTTTGCGATAGCAAATGTTTCTATTGTGCTTTTAACTCATATACAACTAAATTTAAGTTAAAAGATGACTATATGGAGGCACTAAAAAAGCAATTAGCTAATAATTTAAAAAGACATTTAATAAATACAAATAAAAAAATCGAAACTGTTTTTATTGGTGGGGGAACTCCTTCTACTATAAAAGCTTCAAGCTACAAAGAGCTTTTTGATTTAATAAAACCGTATTTAATTGAAAATGCTGAAATTACAACTGAAGCGAATCCAAATTCAGCAACTCTTTCTTGGCAACAAGAAATGTTTGATTTAGGAGTAAATCGTATTAGTTTTGGAGTTCAAAGTTTTGATGAAAAAAAACTCAAATTTCTTGGACGTGCTCATAGTAGTCAAAGTGCTATTGAAGCTGTAAATAATGCTAAAAAAGTAGGATTCAAAAAAATCAATTGCGATATCATATATGGTGTTGTAAATGATAGTTTTGAAACTTTAAAAAAAGATTTTGATATAGTAAAAGATCTAGGAATAAATCATATTAGTGCATATTCTTTAATAATAGAAGAAAATACAAAATTCTTTTTGGATGAAAAATCTTTGAAAAAAGAGAAAAAAAGTTTAAAAATAGATGATGAAGATCTTAGTTATGAAATTTTTGATTATTTAGCAAAATTAGGTTTCAAACAATATGAAATAGCAAATTTTGCAACAAGCGAAGAGTTTGAATCAAAGCATAATTACGGTTATTGGAAACATAGAGAATATTTGGGTGTTGGCGCAGGAGCTGTTGCTTGTATAAATAATACAAGAGAATATAGTGAAAAAAACATTGAAAAATATATAGAAAATCCACTTTCAGTTGAAAAAGAGGAGTTAAGTCTTGAAGATATTAAGGCAGAGAAAGTTCTATTAGGATTTAGATGTAAATTTGGAGTAGAAATAGAACTTTTAAATAAAAATGAATTAAAAAGAGCAGAAGATTTAATTACTGAAAAAAAATTAGAGTTAAAAGATAATAGAATTTTTAACAATAATTATTTATTAGCTGATGAATTAGCATTATATATTTTAGATTAAGGAATAAAATTGACAATAAAAGAGTGTGTAAGAAAATACACAAATGATTTAAAATTAGTAACTCATATTCCTGCAAAGGAAGTTGAAATACTAATAATGTATTTACTTGATAAAAATCCGATTTGGTTACATTTAAATTATAACAAAGAGTTTGAAAAAGAGTTTGAGCTTAAAAAATTAGTTTTAAAAAGAGCTACAAATTATCCTTTAGAATATATTACAAAAAGAGCTTCTTTTTATGGAGAACAATTTATTGTAAATGAAGGTGTTTTGATACCAAGACCTGAAACTGAAATTTTGGTTGAAAATGCTTTTAATATTTTAAAAGAACAAAAAGATAAAAAATTGATTCTTGAAATTGGAACAGGAAGTGGTATTATATCTGTAATGTTAGCTGTTTTATTAAAAAATATAAAAATAATTGCAGTTGATATAAATGAAAAAGCTTTAGAATTAGCCAAACAAAATGCAATAAAATTTGGTGTTCTTGAAAGAATTGATTTTAGATATAGTAATTTATTTGAAAATGTAATAGAAGATAATATTTTTATGGTAGTTTCAAATCCTCCATATATAAAAGATAGTTATGTTTTACCAAAAAACGTAGGATTTGAACCAAAAAATGCACTTTTTGGTGGAGTTATAGGTGATGAGTTATTAAAGGATATTATAAAAAGTACTGAAGAGAAAAATATACCTTATCTATTGTGTGAAATGGGGTATGACCAGAAAAATAGCTTAGAAGAGTATTTTAAAGAGTTTAATGTAGAATTTTACTCTTTTTATAAAGATTATGAAAATTTCGATAGAGGATTTACTCTAAAATTTAAAAAATAAAAAGGAATAAAATGTTTTGTGAATTTAATTTAGAAAATTTAGAAAATTCTAGTGTAGAACTAGAAAAGATTTTAGAACAAAGTAGAGAAGAGATCAAAAATCTTTTGGCTATTGAAAATAAAACTTATAAAAATTTTGTATTACCATTTCAAGAAATAGGGGAGAGAATAAACGAATTTATTACTCCTATTTTTCATATTGATTCAGTAAAAAATTCTGAAATCACTTCAAAAGTTTACGAAGAGTGCTTACCAATTATTTCTAAATATGAAAGTGAAATAAGTCAAAATGAAAATATATATAGTGCTTTAAAATATATACAATATAATGAAAATAATACTTTAAATAGTATACAAAAAAAAGTGCTAGAAAATGAAATAAGAGATTTTGAATTATCTGGTTGTAATTTAGAAAAAGAGAAGAAACAAAGATTAGAAGAGTTAGATTTACAGTTAAGTGAGTTATCTCATAAATTTTCACAAAATTTATTAAAAGCCACTAACTCTTATTCATTGATTATTGAAAATTTTGAAGATGTAAAAGGTATACCTGATTCAGATTTAGAATTAGCAAAATTTGTTGAAGATGGAAAGTCTAAATATAAATTTACTCTTCATATGCCTTCTTATATAGCATTTATGACATATTCAACATCTAGAGAAAAAAGAGAAGAGTTGTACAAGGCCTATACAACAAGAGCTCCAGAAAACGGAAAAATAATTGAAGAACTTTTAAAATTAAAAGAAGAAAAAGTAAAAATATTAGGTTTTTCTAATTTTGCTCAATATTCACTTGCTACAAAAATGGCAAAAAGTGAAGATGAAGTTATAAAATTTTTAGAAGAACTTGGAAATAAAGCAAAGCCTAAAGCTATAAAAGAGTTTGAAGAAATAAAAGAGTTAGCATTAAAAGATGGTATAAATGATTTTAGAGCAAGTGATATAGCTTTTTATAGTGAAAAATTAAAAAAAGCCCAATATGATTTAGATGAAGAGTACTATAGACCTTATTTTGAGCAAAATTCAGTTCTTAATGGGTTCTTTGAATTTTTGTATAAAATGTTTAATATTAAATTCACAAAAGTTGAATCTAAAGCTTGGGATGAAAAAGTTCAAGTATATAATATAAGTGAAAATAATCAAATCATTGCTAGAATTTATATAGATTTAGAGTCAAGAAGTGATAAAAGAGGTGGTGCTTGGATGAATAACTGGCATTCATATTACAGAACATCTGATGATAAAATAAAACTTCCAACAGCTTATATAGTAGGTAATTTCCCTCAATCAACAAAAGATATTCCATCATTATTAAGACATAGTGATGTTGTTACACTTTTCCATGAAATGGGTCATGCATTGCACCATTTATTAAGTAAAGTTGATGAGCCTTTTGTTAGTGGAATATCTGGAGTTGCTTGGGATGTAGTTGAGTTCCCATCACAATTTTTAGAATATTTTTCATATGATAAAGATGTTTTAAAACTATTTGCAAAACATTATAAAACTGGTGAAGTGTTAGATGATGAAGCTATAAATAGATTAATTAAAGCTAGAAATTTTCAATCTTCAATGGCAACAGTAAGACAAATAGAGTTTGCATTGTTTGATTTTAAACTATATCAAGAGTTATACAAAAAAGAAGAACAAATCCAAAAATTACTCGACGAGGTACGTGAAAAATTTGCAGTTATAATTCCACCATCATATAATAAATTCCAAAATGGTTTTTCTCATATTTTTGCTGGAGGATATAGTGCAGGATATTACTCTTATAAATGGGCTGAAGTATTAAGTGCAGATGCTTTTTATATGTTTATAGAAAGTGGAAATATTTTTAATCAAGAGCTAGGATTAAAGTATAAAGAGTGTGTATTAAGTAAAGGCGGTTCATATAATATGGATAAGCTTTTCTATAATTTTGCAAAAAGAGAACCAAAAGTTGATTCTTTATTAAAAATAGATGGAATAATTTAGCAAAAATTTGTAATAATACGATTTTAATTATATAACACATAAGGATTTAATAACTATGACAAATGCTGAGACAATTTCAAAACTAAATAACGCTTTACAAACATTAATCAAAGCATATGAAGAATTACAAGATAAAAATAATAATTTAAAAGAAAGAATTGCTGAACTTGAGGATGAAGTATTAAATCTTGAGTTAATAAAAGAAAGCTTAGAAAAAGATGTAGCTAGTTTTAAAACAAATACAGAGCAAGATAAAACAAATATTTATTCTATGCTTGGAAAAATTGAAGATATTTTAAATAAAAAAGATAGTAACTTAGATTTTGTTTCTCCTATTTCTAGAGTAGAAAAAGAAGAAGAAATAGTTAAAGAAGAAGTTCAAAATGAAAAAGAAGAGGGAGCTATAAGTGAAAGTGAAAACTTACTTAGCTCTTTTGAAAATGTTTTAAATAAAAAAGATGAACAAAAAGAAGATAATAAATTGGATTTAACAAGAATGTCTTCTTTGTTAAATGGATTTCATAACTAAAACTTGAAATGATTGTTTGTGTAAATAAAGAGAGTATTTACAGCCTTTTTGGAGTAGATGATTTTGTTTCACTAGAAACTGCTTTAGATAATATAGCACCATCTTTGTTAGATTATCATTTCAAGGATTTTTGTGATAATAGTGAAGAAGTTTCATTCTTTAATAAAAGGGAGGTTGAAAACAGCTTTTCACAAGGTAGTTATACTCTTTTTTTAGATTATAATGAAAATCTTTTTTTAGAAATAGATGATTTAGAAGTAGATGACTCTACTTCGTCATTCTGGTAATAAAGTTAAAATAAGTATGACAAAAACAAAAATTTAGTTTTTCAGTAACTTTTAGCTATTATCCAATAAACTTAATAAAACTTTTGGATATAAAAATGATCGTAAAAATTGACCTTTCAAATGATAATTCATATAAAATTTATATAGAAAAACTACAAGCTTTAAGCTTTGATAGAAAAGTTGTTGTTGTAACAAATCCAACTATTGCTGGTTTTCATTTAGAATATTTAAAATCAAAAATAACTGCTAAAGAACTTAGTTTTTGTACTATTCCTGATGGAGAAGAGTATAAAAATATGAAAACTTTAGAGATGATTTTAGAATCTTGCTTTGAAGCAAAACTTGATAGAAAATCTCTTTTAGTAGCTTTTGGTGGAGGAGTTATTGGTGATATGACTGGTTTTGCTGCTTCAATATATCAAAGAGGTATAGATTTTATTCAAATTCCAACTACTCTTTTATCTCAAGTTGACGCAAGTGTTGGTGGAAAAACAGGAATAAACAATAAATTTGGTAAAAATTTAGTAGGAAGTTTTCATCAACCAAAAGCTGTTTATATTGATTCGAATTTTTTAAAGACTTTACCAAAAAGAGAATTTGGTGCAGGGGTTGCAGAAGTTATAAAAATGGCTGTTTGTTTTAATAGTGATTTTTTTGATTGGCTTGAAAAAAATGATTTAAGAGATGAAAAAAATATAGATATTGCAATACAAAAATCAGTTGAAACTAAAGCTTATGTAGTAAGTATTGATGAAAAAGAACAAGGATTAAGGGCTGCTTTAAATTATGGGCATACTTTTGGACATGTTATAGAAAATCTTACAAACTATAAAACTTATCTTCATGGTGAAGCTGTTGGAATTGGAATGTGCATGGCAAACGCTTTAGCTGTTAAATTAGGATTAATGACAAAAGAGCAAGAGCAAAGGGTAGAAAATTTACTAAAAAAATATGATATTCCAACAACTTATAAAATAGAAGATGTTGAAGACTTTTATGAACATTTCTTTTTAGATAAAAAATCTAGTAATAGTAAAATTAAATTTATTTTACCTGTTGGAATTGGTGATTGTAAAATTACTGATGAAATAAAAAAAGATGATGTCTGTGAAATTTTAAAAGGATTTTAATTGAAAAAAATTTTACTCTTAATACTTGCTAGTTTTTTATTTTTAAATGCTGCTAATAAAGTTGAAAAAACTACTGAAAAAAATGTAGAACAAACCACTAAAGAAGATACTAGTTTAGCAGAAAGTGATATTGAAATAGAAAATATGGTGGAAGCAAATATCTTAAATGAAAAAATTAGTAAAATTGAACTCTCTTTGAAAGATAATATTTTATTAAAAAGATATTCAAATTATCTATCTTATGGAAAAATATCTGCAGAACTTGATAATTTAAAAGATAGTTTAAAAAGAAAAAATAATTTAAGTGAAGAAGAGAGTTTTCAACTTTCAAATAAAATAAGAGTAAAAGAAAATGAACTAGAGTTAATAGCAGAATATAAAGGTTCGGCTATTGGTTCATTAATGAATCCTCCAGAAATAGAAAAAGTTGAAAATATTACAAATCCATTTGGAATAATAAATGCTTTATCAAATGTAAAAAAATTGGAAACTAATAAAAAACAATTTGCAAATGTTGAAATTGATATAAGTTCTTTAACTGATAAATTAGAAGAAGAATTGATTAATTACATGAAATTATATGAACTTGATCCAAAACCTGAATATAAAGAAAAAATTACATATCTTGAAAAGCAGAAAAAAGATTTTGAAATAGTATTAGACATAGTAAGTACAACTCAAGAAGTTTACAGTAAAAAAATTGAACAAGTAATTTTAGATATGAAAAATCAAATCACACAACAAGTTCAAAAAATGCTTGCTATTTTTGTAATAATAATTATTATGTTAGCTGTTTCATTTTTAGTTAAATTAGCTTTGAAAAAATATTTTTCACAAAATGAAAACTACTATATGGTAAATAAAATTATCAATTTTACTCTAGTATTTTTGATTCTAATGGTTCTTCTTTTCTCATATATTGATAATGTTTCATATCTAGTAACAATTCTTGGATTTGCTTCTGCTGGTATTGCTATTGCTTTAAAAGATTGGTTTATGTCTTTATTTGGTTGGATGGTTATAGTTACTTCAGGATCTATTCAAGTTGGAGATAGGATAAGAGTTACAAAAGGTGATGTTGAAACTGTTGGAGATGTTTTAGATATATCATTATTTAAAATTACAATAAAAGAAGACGTAACTATGGTTAGTTACTTAAAAAATAGAAGAGCAGGAAGAATATTTTTTGTTCCAAATAACTATATTTTCTCTGAACTTATTGCAAATTATAGTCACTCTGAGTTAAAAACTGTTTGGGATGGAATTGATATCACTTTAACTTTTGATTCAAACTTTAAGAAGGCACAAAAAATAATTAGGGATATTCTAAAACATTATTCTAAAGGTTATAGTGATATTACAAGAAAACAGTTATCAAAAATGAGAAATAAATATCAATTAAGAGCAACTGGTGTTGAACCAAGAGTATTTACTTTAATTGAAAAATATGGTGTTGTTGTATCAGGTTGGTATCTTACAAATTCATTTGCAGCTTTAGTTTTAAGAAGTACAATTTGTGCTGAAATAGTTGAAGCTTTAATGAAAGAAGATGATATTCACATAGCTTATCCAACGCAACAAATAAATATAAATAAAACTTCAAATGCTTATGGACCTTCAAGAAAAATGATGAAAGAAGATATAGATGATATTGAAGATATTATTACAAAAAGACAGGAAATTTTTTAATGAATTTTAGTACAGAAAAACCAAAAGTATTTTTTAAAACTTTTGGTTGTAGAACAAATATTTTTGATACTCAAGTTATGATTAGTAATCTAAAAGATTTTGAAGTAACTCAAAATGAAAAAGAAGCATCTATTGTAATAATTAATTCTTGTACTGTAACAAATAGTGCTGATACAACAGCAAGAAGCTACATAAATGGTTTAAAAAAACTTTCAAATAATCCAAAGGTGATTTTTACAGGTTGTGGAACTAGAACAAAAGGTGAAAAATTATTTACAGAAGATAAAATTGATGGACTTTTTGGTTCAAGTGAAAAAGAAAATATAAATGAGCTTTTAAAAATAGATGATAAATTTTTTAAATTAGGTGATTTAAAATCACTTGATAAAACAGTTGTTGAAGAGTTTGTTGGTAAAAGTAGGGCATTTATAAAAATTCAAGAAGGTTGTGACTTTAGATGCTCATATTGTATTATTCCTTATGTTAGGGGTGATGCTAGAAGTTATGAAGAAAATGTAATTTTAAATCAAGTAGAAACTCTTGCAGAAAATGGATTTAGTGAATTTATTTTAACAGGTACAAATGTAGGAAGTTATGGTAAAAAAATGCATACTTCTTTGGCAAAACTTTTAAAAAAAATGGCTTTAATAAAAGGTGTAAAAAGAATAAGAATGGGAAGTATAGAACCTATTCAAATTGATGATGAATTTAAAGAACTGATAAATGAACCTTTTATGGCAAAACATCTTCATATTGCATTACAACATACATCAAAAGAGATGTTAAAAATCATGAATAGAAGAAATAAAGTTTTAAGTGATTTAGAACTTTTTGAATTTTTAAGTTCAAATGGTTATGCTTTAGGTACAGATTTTATTGTAGGTCATCCTGGAGAAACTCCTGAAATATGGGAAGAAGCTATGAAAAATCTACATAACTTTCCTTTAACACACATACATGCTTTTACATATTCAAAAAGAGATGGAACACCAAGTGCAACTATGAAAGATATTATAAAAGGTGACATAGCAAAAGATAGGTATATAGAGCTTGTAGAAATAATCAAACAAAAAAATTATGAATTTAGAAAAAACAATCAAGTTTCTCTTGAAGTATTGGTTGAACAAGAAAAAAATGGAAAATATTTAGGTTTTGATCAATTTTTTAATCAAGTTGAAATAAGCTCAGATGAAGATTTAGTTGGAGATTGGTTAATTTTAGATGATTATAAAATAGGAACAACAAAAAATGAAGCAAGATTTAAATAGTAGAAATATTGATAAAAATTTTAAGCTGATGATTATTTCAGCTTTAATTCTAGTTATTTTGTTTGTTTACACAATCTATAAAAGCAAAACTGTAATAGAAGGAACTACTTATTACTTAGGAATAGGTTTTTTATTTATTCTTTTAATTTTAGCTTTTATTTTAAAGTTAAAACAAGAAAAAATAAGAAAGTTTATTAATAAAGAGGGTTTTAATACTTTTGATGATGAATTATCAAAAACGACATCTGCAAAAAGCTCAAAAAAAGATTTAGATTCAACAATTTCTCCTGTAAAGTCAAATATAACTTTTAAAGATGTTGCTGGAATTAAAGAGATAAAAGAAGAGTTAGAGGAAATTGTAGAATTTTTAAATAATCCTTCTAAATTCCAAAAATTTAAAGTTAAACTTCCAAAAGGTGTTCTTTTAGTAGGACCTCCAGGTGTTGGTAAAACACTTATCGCAAGAGCTGTTGCTGGTGAAGCACAGGTTCCATTTTTTTATCAAAGTGGTGCTAGTTTTGTTCATATTTATGTTGGTATGGGTGCAAAAAAAGTAAGAGAACTTTTCAATAGTGCAAAATTAAGTGCTCCTTCAATAATTTTCATAGATGAAATTGATGCTATTGGAAAAAGTAGAAGTGGAAAATCAAATGATGAAAGAGAATCAACTTTAAATGAACTTTTAACTCAAATGGATGGATTTGAAGGTGATAGTGGAGTTATTGTAATGGCTGCAACAAACAAAATTGAAATTCTTGATGATGCTCTTTTAAGAGCTGGAAGATTTGATAGAAGATTACATGTTGGATTACCAAATATTGATGATAGAAAAAAAATTTTAGAATTATATTTGAAAGATGTTAATTATGAAATTAATATAGAAAAATTAGCTTTAAGTACAGCAGGATTTAACTCAGCAAGTTTATCAACACTTGTAAATGAGTCGCTTTTATATATGATAAAAAGTGGAAAAAATATATTAGATGAAAGTGATATTGAAATTGCAAAAAATAAACTGGAATTTGGTAAAAAACAATTAAAAATTTTAGATAGTGATCAAAAAGAAATTTTAGCAATTTATCAAACCTGTAAAGCTTATATTTCAAAATCAAAAGTAAATCTTTTAGATGAAGGCGTAAATAAAATAAATAATGTATTTCTATCTTATAATGAAATGCTAGAAAATATAAAAAGAGAATTAGCTGGAAGTGTTGGTCTTGAATTGATTAAAAAAGAAAAATTTGCAATAGGTGAAGATGCTATAAAAAGAGCAGAAGATATTGCAATAGAAATGGTGAACAAATATAAAATGGCGGCTAGTATTGATGAAATTATATTTAGTGTAAAGGAGAGTTTAAAACTTGAATTTATGCAAAATATTTCTGAAATTGATAGACTAAAAGAAATTATGATTAAAAATGAGGTTATAAATAAAGATGACTTCTGAAAATTTTTTTAGTGGTTTTTGTTTTAAAAATGAATCAAAATTGTTCGATGAATATTTAGAGAGAAATGATTTTACTATTAGTGGTTTTTCATACGGTGCTATAAAAGCTTTTGAAAAAGCAATAAATTGTGAAACTAGAATTGATAAATTACAACTTTTATCTCCAGCATTTTTTCAAAATAAAGATGAGAAATTCAAAAAAATGCAGTTAATGTTTTTTAAAAAAGATGAAGAACAATATATAAAAAACTTTTTAGAAAATGTAAAATCTCCTTTTTATAAAGATGTAGAAAAGTATTTTTCAAAAGGAAGTATAGAAGAATTAAAAGAACTTCTAAATTTTATTTGGAATAAAGAGGAACTAAAAAAATTAGTTTCAAAAGGTATAAAAATAGAAGTTTTTCTTGGTGAAAAAGATTTAATAATTGATTCAAATGAGGCAAAAGAATTTTTTAAAGATTTTGCCACAGTTTATTATTTTAAGGATAAAGGACATTTATTATGATAGCAAAAATTGGTATTGTAACAACAAGTGATAGAGCTAGTGCTGGAATTTATGAAGATTTGTCAGGCAAAGCTATAATTGATACATTAAATGATTATTTAAAATCTCCTTGGGAGAGTGTTTATAGATGTATTAGTGATGATAGAGATACTATTGAAAATACATTAAAAGATTTAATTGATAATGAAGAATGCTGTTTAGTTGTGACAACAGGAGGAACTGGACCAGCTATTAGAGATGTAACCCCAGAAGCTACAGAAGCAGTTTGTGATAGAATGATGCCAGGATTTGGTGAACTTATGAGAAGTGTGAGTTTACAATATGTTCCAACTGCAATTTTATCAAGACAAACTGCAGGTCTTAGAGGAACTAGTTTAATAGTAAATCTTCCAGGAAAGCCAAAATCAATAAGAGAGTGCCTTGATGCAGTTTTTCCTGCTATTCCATACTGTATAGATCTAATTGAAGGTCCATTTTTAGAAACAAACGAAGAAGTAATTAAAGCATTTAGACCAAAAAAGTAAGCTTTTGAATTTAAAAGTTGGTATGAAATATACCAACTTTTACTATTTTAAAATATCTAAAATTTCCCTTGTATCTCCATAAATTCTGAAAATCTTATTTTCAACTTGATAAACTTCAGTATTTTTTATTCTTGGATATTTTCCTGTAACAATTATTCCGTTACTTAAAATACTAGAATCTACAACTTGTCCTTTTGCAATTTTTTTCTCCCAACCTGGAGGAAGAGTTCCACCATTTTCTAATTTCTTTTGAAGACCTTGAGGAATATCTTTTTGTTTTTCATATTTTACTTTTTTATCATCATAATAATCTTGATTTTTATCATAGTGATTATGATATTTATCTTGTTTATCCTTATTACCTCTTTCTTCATCATTTTGCTTTGCATAAAGAGATGAGCCTAACAAACAAACCGTTACAAATGAAACAACTACTTTTTTGTTTAACATAAACAACCTCCATTTTATTTTATAAATTGTACTATAAAATAGTATATAAATAGTGATTTTAACTAATTCACTATTTTCATAAAAATATCAAGCCCTTTAAGATATAATCCACCTCATGGAAAAATTAATTAAAAAACTAGACTTAAATGACTATATAACAAGCTTTTCTAAGCTTTTTTCGAGAGAGAAATCTATAATTCTTGAAGGTGATATAAATATACATTATAAAATAATTAGTGAACTTTCAAATTATAATTTTAATCCTCCAAAAAATACAATAAATCTTGATTCACAGCTAATGCATATACAAAAACAAGGGGTTTTGAAAGTATATGAAATCTATGAATTCGTAAAAATAATAAATTATTTTTTATATCTTAAAAGATTCAACTTTGAAGGTAAACTTCTTGAATGGATGGAAAAAATAGTAATTCCAAATGATATTATAAAAATTTGTGATTATTTTGATGAAAATTCAAAGTTAAAATCTGGAATAAGTGAAGATTATGACAATATTAAAGAATCAATAAGTAGAAATAAAGAAGAGACAAAACAAAGCCTTTATAAACTTGTAAATTCTTCAAAGTTAAAACCTTATTTAGTAGATATGCAAGTTCATTATATAAATCAAGAAGAGTGTTTATTAGTAAGAGGCGGTTTTAATCATGCATTAAATGGTAGTGTTATTGATAGATCAAATACAGGTTTTTTCTATGTTGTACCTCATAGTATTAGTGAATTAAAACAAAAAAGAAGTGATTTAGAGAATAAGCAAGAAGAAGTTTTATATAAAATTTGTAAAGAAGTTTGTTCTATTTTTGAGAAAAATCTTCTATTTTTAAAATTTATAAATAAAGAGTTTGATAAATTTGATCATTATCAAGCTAGAATATTTTTTGCCCAAATAGGAGATAAAAATTTTATTCTTCCTTCAAAAGATGGAATAAATAAATTAGTAGATTTTTCTCATCCTGCATTAACAAATGCAAAACCAATAACTGTTGACTTTTCAAAGAAAGTTATTATGTTAACTGGAGTTAATGCTGGTGGTAAAACTATGATGTTAAAATCAATTTTAAGTGCAATTTTTTTATCAAAATATTTACTTCCATATAATACGAATAAAAGTACAAAAGTTAGTAATTTTAAATCAATAAATGCTGTTTTAGATGATCCCCAAAGTGTAAAAAATGATATTTCAACATTTGCAGGAAGAATGCTTGAGTTCTCAAAATTTTTTGAACTTAAAAATGCAATAGTTGGAGTAGATGAAATAGAATTAGGAACAGATTCTGATGAAGCAGCAAGTCTTTTTAAAGTTATTATTGAAGATTTAATAAAAAATGATATTAAAATAATAATTACAACTCACCATAAAAGGTTAGCAGCTCTTATGGCTTCTAATCCAGATGTTGAATTAATTGCAGCACTATATGATGAAGAAAATCAAAGACCAACATATGAATTCTTACAAGGAACAATTGGAAAATCTTATGCTTTTGAAACTGCATTAAGATATAAAATTCCAAAAGGAGTTGTTCAAAGAGCAAAAGAAGTTTATGGGGAAGATAAAGATAAGTTAAATGAGCTTATTGAAAGAAGTAGTGAACTTGAAAGAGAATATAAACAAAAAATTGCAAAATTGAATAGTGAAATTGAGAATTATCAAAGATTATCAAATAACTTAAAAGAGCAAAAAGAAGAATTAGATACTCATATTTTAAAAGAGAAATCGAAACTTCACAAAGAGTATAAAGATGCAAGAGAAGAAGCAAAAAAAGCTATAAAAACAAAACTTATTGAAGATTCTCACAGACATTTAAATATATCGCACAAACTTGCAAGTCAAATAGAAGTTGAAAAAGTTGAAGATGAAACTTTGGCATTAGAGTTAAAAGTAGGGGACAGAGTAAAATATAGAAATACAAAAGGAAATATTTTATCAATAAAAGGTTCTAAGGCATTTATACAAAATGATGAAGGATTTAAAATGCAAGTTCTTTTAACAGATTTAAGAAGAAGTGGAAATCCTCCTCCAAAGCCAAAGAAAAAGGTTAGTGTAAATATAACAAAACCACAAAGTGGGGATATAAAACTTGATCTTCATGGGCAAAGAGTTGAAGAAGCTATGGAAAATCTAGATAAATTTTTAAGTGATGCTTTACTTGCTGGATTTGAAGAAGTTTTAGTTTACCATGGAATAGGAGCTGGAAAATTAGCACAAGCTACTAAAGAATTTTTAAAAAAGCATCCAAAAGTAAAAGGTTTTGAAGACGCTCATCCAAGTAGTGGTGGATTTGGAGCAAAAGTTGTAAAACTTTAAAATTAAGAGAGTTTGTAATCTCTCTTAATTTTATTTAATTTGTTCAATATTTAAATCAATATTTTGAGATGATTTTTTTATCTCATTTAATATAATTATCTGTTTTGGATTTATACTTTTTTCTTTGATTAAATAATCTTTAATATTTTGAGCTCTTTGATTTGCAAATTTCTCTTTTTCTTCTTTTTCATTAAATGAAGGAGCAAATTTAATTGCTATCTCTTCTTTTTTACTTAAAATTAGAGCAATTTTATCCAAAGTTTCTTTTTGTATTGGAGTTACTTCACTCTCTTTTAACTCAAAATTTACACTTTTTATCTCATCCTCACTAAAATTAAATAAGCTTCCAATCAATGAGAATGGTGATGTTATAGCCTTTGTAATTAAGTTTACAAAAGCCTTCCAAACAATAGAACCAATAGAAAACTGAGGATCATCAACATTTCCAGAAACAGGAAGATTTATATCAATAACATTTGAACTATTCTCTAATAAAGTAATAGCTAAATCAAGAGGTAATGATATAGCATCTGGACTCTCTACTTTTTCTCCTAATTCTAATTTTTTAATTATAATACTGTTTTTAGCTTTTAAATTAGAATCACTAATATTATAATTTAAATCTAATTCTAATTTACCATCTTTTATAGTTCTACCAACAAATTTTGCTGTATAAGGAGTAAAACTTTTCATAGCTATATTTTGGAATTTCATATTTACATCTGTTAATATTTTTAAACTATTTGGATTTACCAAACCAGTTATTTTTGCCACTCCATATTGGTCAACTTCACCTTTTATTTCAAGCTGAGACACACTTTGCTCTTTATTTTTTATCTCAGAAATTTCACCATTTAATTTTGAAACAGTTGTTTTAAATGGAATTGGAAGATTTTTATCTTCAAAATCAAGAGTAAGATTTTTTATATTTACTGGACCTAGATTTAATCTAAATTTATTTTCATTAGAATTTATATCTTTATTATTTTCAGTTGTTTGAGAAACTACTTTTTCTTCTTTTTTATCTTCATTATTAGTTACATTTTCATTTTTTGGTAAAGTTATAGAAATATAAGGATTTACAAGATCTGTTTTTTCTATTCTAAAAAAATTCTCTTTAGATACCAATTTTTTTAAATTTAAATTTATATTTTTTGTATCAATTTTTAGGTTTGTTTGAGTATTTAAAATACCTAAATTTGGTTCTACCAACTTGATTGAATTGAAAGATATATTTCCTTTATTAAATTTAAATTTATTTACATCTAAAGATAAATTTTTAGCATCAACTTTTAGATTATTTTTGTTGTCTAAAAGATTTATTGTTGGTTTAGCTAATTTCAAATTTCCTAAAGTAATATTTGAGTCTTTAGTAATTAATAAATCTTTAGAATTTATATTTATATTTTTTGTATCAACTGATAATTTATTTGTTAAATCTTCAAAATGAAGTTTTAAATTCTTTAATACAATGTTTTTTAGATTTATACTATTTTTTTCATCTATTAAAAAATTACTTATCAATACATTTAAATTAGAACTATCAATTTTTAATTTATTTTTATTATCTTTAAAATTTAAACTATTTAATTTTAGATCATTTGATTCAAAAGATATGTTTTTTGCAATTTCAAGATTTTTAAATGAGCTATCTAATTTTTTCGTATTAATATCTATATTTAATTTTTTTTCTTTAAAATCAAAATTATCTTTAATAAGATTAATATTTTCTATTTTCAAATCACCATTTACTACACTTAGATTATTTAAACTAAGATTTGTATTATTTGATTTCATATCTAAATTATTTTGTTTATCAATATAAGTAATATTTGGTGTTTTTAAATCTGCTTTATTTAAATATACACTAGAATCAACTATTTTTAAATCATTCGCATTTAAAACTATTGATTTAACATCAATTTTGCTATTTAATGAAATATTATCAAAGTTATAATTTGCATCTAGATTTATGTTTTTTATATTTATTTTCCAAGGTTTTGAAATTCCAGTATTTGTAACTATTTCGCTATTTTGTTCTTCTTTTTTTGAATTTATTAAATTTGCAAAATTAATTCCATTTTTATCCATAACCATATTTGCATTTAAATTATTGATATTTATTTCATCAAAATTGATATTTTGTTCTTTTAAATCAAAATCAAATTTCTTTATATCAAGTTTTTTAAAATTTGCAATTTTATTGTTTGATTGAATTAAATCTAGACTATTTATTTCTAAAAGTTCGCTATTTAAATTTAATAAAAATTCTTTTGAAGCATCAACATTATAATTTAATATAAGATTAATATTTGCTTCATCATTAACTGAAAAATTGAAAAAACTCTTATCAAAATCTAAAATATCTTTAACTTTTAAATCACTAATTTCAACTTTTCCATAGGCTTTAAATGGATTTATATTAAATGCACCTCTTATACTTACATCGGTAGTTTTATTTATTGTAAAACTTAGATTATTTGATGATAGAAAATTTTTATATGTACCTAAATCATAAATTGTGTAGTTTATATCTTTTAAATTTAAAATATAAGGTTCTTGATTTATATTACTTGTAAAATTAAAGTTTGTATTTTTTAAATCTAATTTTGCAACTAAAAAAGCAAGTTCTTTTGATGTGTTATCTTCTACTTTTGGCTCTTCTTTTTGATTACTCTCTTTTAAAAGTTGTGCCAAATTTATATTTCCATCTTTTGATTGAATTAAATTTACAAAAAGTTCATCAAGTAAAATATATTCTATTCTAAAATGTTTTTGGTCAATAGATTTTAGTATTCCAAGTCTGATTTCAAGCTCTTTAGCTTTTATAAGTTCTTGATTTTCTAAAGAAACAAGTTTAAAGTTATGAACTTTTAAATCAAAAGTTAAAGGATTAAACTCTATTTTTTCAATAGTTGCTTTTGCATTAAGATTTTCATCTAAATTTTTTGTAATTTGATCTTTTAAAATAAGGGGGAGAACAAAAAATCCAAATAAGATATACAAAAAAATTAATGATACAAACGTATATAAAAGTTTTTTTAGAATTCCCATAATAAGCCCCTTTTAAAATGATATTAATTATATCATTTTAAAATTAAAAGCTTAAAAAATATTTTTAATTATTTTAGATTATATGCAATTATTTTAACTATTTCAAAAACATTATTTATTGAATCTTTATATACAATCTCTTTTTTTGAATGGGGATATTTTATTGTAGGTCCAATAGAAGCTATTTTCAAATTTGGGAATTTTTCTTTAAAAATTGCACATTCTAAACCAGCATGAATTGCTCTTAGAGAAGCTTTACTATTTATATTTTTATAAATATTTAAAATAGTATCTGTAAAACTATTGATATCTGGATTCCAAGCAGGATATTTTCCATAAGTATTTACATTACAACCAATTTTTTCTAAATCTGATTTTGTACTATCTTTTAAATTTTTTAAATTTTCATTATTCATAGATCTGGCACTAAATTCAATAACAATTTCATCTATATTTGTTTTAATTAATGCAAGATTTATTGAATCTTGAACTACATTTAATTCTTTATTTAGTTCTCTTACACCATTTTTAAAAGAGTATAGATAATTTAAAAGAGTATCATCATAGATTGATAGATGTTCACTTTTAGTATCTATTTTTTCTATTTTCATATTATCAATTAATTTTTTAGGTTGTTTTTTAGTAGCAATTATAGCTTTTGCATTCGCAGGAATAGAGTTTATTCTTTCACCACCACTAATATCCAGTATTTTACCATCGCACCCTTTTATACTTTGTATTAAAAGTTTTATAGCATTTGGTATATTTTTATCAATATCAACACCGCTATGACCACCTGGTAAACTTGAAATAGAAATTTCATATAAATCTAAATTATCAATATTTGGAACAATTTTTTTGTTATTAAATATAGCTTTTATATCAACTCCACCTGCACAGCCTATACAAATTTCACCTTCTTCTTCACTATCAAGATTTAACATAAAATTAGCATTTATAGGAAGATTTAAACCATTTGCTCCAATTAATCCTATCTCTTCATCGCTTGTAAATAAAAATTCACCATCAAATCTCTCATACATTAAAGCAATCATATAAGAACAACCGATTCCATTATCTGCCCCTAAAGTCGAATCTTTTGCACTTAAACTATATTCATCTTCAATAATTTCTGGTACACAATTTTCTTTTAAACAAACAATGTCATAATGTGATTGAAATACTATTTTTGCATTACTATTTTCTTTTTTACATAAAATATTATGAACATCATCAACTAAACAGATATAACCTAGTTTTTGACTTAAATTTTGCATATAAGCTATAAATTCTGAGTGATTTCCTGAACATCTTTGAAGTTTTGTGATATCTTTAAATATATCTAAAATTGTTGGCATAGTTATCCTTTTGAAAATAATTATAAATTAAAAAAGGGCCTGAAAATCAAGCCCTTTAATTAAACAACTTCTTTTAAATCTCGATTCCTATAAGCAAGAATTATAGCCGCAAACGCAGTTGCAACTGTAACATATGCCCATGTTGGAATTGGTACAGGATCTCCTGTTGCATAAGAGTGCATTCCAGATAGATAGAAGTTTACTCCTAAATAAGTCATCATAATTGAGCTAAATGCCAATAAAGAAGCTGTTGCCAATACATAAGGAGTATTTAGAGATTTTACAAATCTTAAGTGTAACACTAAAGCGTAAACTACTATTGAAACATAAGCCCATGTCTCTTTTGGATCCCATCCCCAGTATCTTCCCCAAGATTCATTTGCCCAAACTCCACCAAGGAAGTTACCTATAGTAATAAATGCTAATCCAATTATTAATGAAATTTCATTTACTGCACTAACATGTTTAATAATATCATCTAAATGTGCTCTATTTTTTCTAAAGATAAACATAATCAAAGTTAAGAAACCTAATATTGCACTAAGTCCAAAGAATCCATAAGATGCTGTAAGTATTGAAACATGAATAGTTAACCAATAAGATTTAAGAACAGGAACTAAATTTGTAATTTGTGGATCAACATCTGTTAAATGTGCTGTAAACATAAAAATTCCAGCAATTATTGTTGCAGCACCAAGTGCAAGTAAAGAGTTTCTAAAGAAGATAACTCCTGCAAAAACAGCTGACCATGATATATAAATTAAAGTTTCATAGATATCACTCCATGGAGCATGTCCTGAAAGATACCATCTATATCCCATACCAAATGTTTGAATCATAAATAGTAAAGATAAAACAATAAATATTAATTTTGTTGTTTTTGCTGGTTTGAAATCTTGTTTAAAGATTATAACAAATGCTAAAACAACCATAATAAATCCTAAAAGTACATAAGCTAATGTAAGATTAAAGAAAATATCTAATTTATTGAAAATTATCTCTGCATTTACTTTTTCTTTAGAAGGTTTTATATCTGTTCCTACTTTATCTTGATATAAAGAAGTCATATCTATAAAATTATTTGCAGCTTCCCAGTTATTTTCAGCTAAAGCAGTCATAAGACCTTTTATTACACTTTGAATTGCTGCTTGATTTTGTCCTGTAAAACTTTGCATAGCTTCTAATGGAGAGTACCATTTAAAGTTATCATCAGCGCTTTTTTGATCATAAACTTTTGGGAAAATATTTAATAAGGCACCATTAAATACTGAATAAATAATATTTAGCTTTTCATCAGTTTTAATAATGTCTTTTTCATAAGTTCCTCTTTCAATAGGTTTTGTTTGAAGAGCTTTTTCTGTTTCAGCAGCTAAAAGATACTCACCTTTTTCATTGAAAGCTTCAGAGAAAGATATATATTTTTCTTCAGCTGGAATATTTAAGAATTTTTTTAATTTTGGAGTTTGGATTTTTATAATTTTTACATCTTTCCAAACATCAGGATTTGATAACATTCCTAAAATAATTTGATTTGCATCCATTCCTAAAAAAGTAGATTTTCCACTTAGTTTTTGAACAATTTCTCTATTTAATGTTGCAAGAGGTTTCATTCTTCCACCATTACTTTGAACTACTAAGTGCCCAAATTTATCAGCTGTTACTTTTGATTCATCTTTTAATTTATTTAAATATTGAACTGTTTGCTCAACTTTATTAACAGATGGTTCAGTTACTTTTTGTTCATTTGCATTTAAGTTTGAATTTGAAAGTAAAGCAATTGTTAAAATAAACATAGCTAAATTTTTGTTGCTAACATAGTTTGTTAATTTTCTAAATCTTGATTTTTTGTCAAAGAAATTTAAAAATAATCCAAGAGTTAATAGAAAATATCCAAGATATGTAGGCCATTTACCTGGGTCATTATTTACAGATAATATAGTTCCAGTCTCATCAGGGAAATATGAACTTTGGAAAAATAAGAAGTTACCTTCACCTAAAGTTCTATTCATAAAAATTCTGTAATCATAAGTTTTATCATCTTTTATTACTGTAATTTCAGATGCATATGATGAAGGACTCATACTACCAGGATATCTTTCTAATTGGAATTCATTTAATCTAATAGAAAAAGGTAAATCTAAATATCTTGAACCATACTCTAATAAAACAGTATAATTATCAAACTTAAGTTCTTTTGGAACTCCTAATTGACCTCTTAATCCAGGTAATCTAACACTCTCTTTTTTATCATTAAATGTTACATCAACAGTTAAAAGACCCATCATTGCTTTTTCTTTTTTTGCAAACATAAAATCTTTATAAGAGATTGTTAAGCTGTTATTATCGAACTTATTTGTATAAGAAAAATTATTTAATGAAGGAACTAAAGAGGTAAACTCTTTTTGATATTCATTGTGAGAAACTATTTTATCACCATCTTTTACAGTTACTTGTAAATAAGGCTCCAATGATATCATTTTATTTGTAGTTACTCCTTCTGGTATTTGCATAATACCTTCATAACCTACATATCTTGTTATTATTGCTCCTATTAAAATTACTACAAATGAAAAATGGAATAAAAATCTTGGTAAATTTTTCCACATTTTAAATTTATAAATTATTCCAATAAGATTAATAGTTGTTAAAACCATTACAATTTCATACCAAATGTTGTTATAGACTAAAACTCTTGCGGAAGAAGTTCCGAAATCATTTTCTATAAACGTAGCAACTCCAGCCCCAATAGCTAAAATAGCTAATAATACAAGAGTTGTTTTAAAAGAGAACAAAATACTTTTAAAATTCAAAATAGTCCTTTATATAAGTTTTTTCAAGGGATTTTATAGCTTTCTTGTTAACATTTAGTTAATAAGGGTGCGTATTCTAGCATATCTTATTTAAAAATCATGAGATATAGGTACTATAACCTTCGAATTAAGATGATTTCTTCTATAATTGCATCTATGAATTTAGAAGAACTTAAAAAGAAAAAAGATGAGTGCAGATCTTGGAAAAATGTTGAACCTTGGTATAAAAAGCTTCAAAATGCACAAAAAATTGAAAAAAACGATTTGTTTATAGATTATGGTGACTGGTTTAGTGTTGGAAAAAAAGAAGATTTAACACAAGATGAATATGAAATCATAGTTGAAACTGCAAGAACTCTTATTCCTTGGAGAAAGGGACCTTTTAAGATTTTTGATTTAGAAATTGATAGTGAATGGCAAAGTAATTTAAAATATAATTTGTTAAGACCACATTTTAATTTAAAAAATAAAATTGTTGCAGATATTGGATGTAACAATGGTTATTACATGTTTAGAATGCTTGAAGATAAACCAAAAAGATTAGTAGGATTTGACCCTTCACCTTTGACTCTTCATCAATTTGAATTTGTAAATCACTTTGTTAAATCTGATATTGTTTATGAAATGTTAGGTGTTGAACATTTAGAGTTTTATAATCATAAATTTGATTTTATATTTATGCTTGGAGTTTTATATCATAGAGCTGATCCTGTTGGAACTTTAAAATCGTTAGCACGAGGATTAAATAGTAAAGGTGAAATTATTATTGATACTTTTATGATAGATGGTGAAGATGAAATTTGTTTAACTCCAAATCAAAGATACTCTAAAATTCCAAATATCTATTTTATACCAACAATTCCAGCTTTAAAAAACTGGCTAATTAGAGCAGGTTTTGAAAATATTGAAGTTTTAGCTACTGTTGTGACAACAACAGATGAGCAAAGAGCGACATTTTGGTCTTTTGATGAGAGTTTAGAAAACTTTCTAGACCCAAATGATAATTCAAAAACTGTTGAAGGATATCCAGCACCTAAAAGAGTTTATATAAAAGCTAGAAAAATTTTGTAATAGTGGAATTCCACTATTATTTTTACTTAAATTTCTATTTCTAGAGCAATAGGACAGTGATCACTTCCATGAATATCAGCTAAAATATAAGCATCTTTTACAAAATCTTTTAAATCATCACTTATATAAAAATAGTCTATTCTCCAGCCAACATTATTTTCTCTTGCATTTGCTCTATAACTCCACCAAGAATATTTGTCTTTTATATCACCATTTATTAATCTAAAACTATCAATAAATCCATGATCCAAGAATTTTGTAATCCAATCCCTTTCCATTTTTAAAAATCCACTAGTATTTTCATTTGCTTTAGGACGAGCAATATCAATTTCAGTATGAGCCGTATTTACATCTCCACAAACAATTATTGATTTGTTTTGTATTTTTAGATTTTTACAATGTTCTAAAAATCTATCATAAAACTCCATTTTATAATTTAATCTTTCTTGAGAACTTTGTCCATTTGGGAAATAAATATTAAAAAATGCTATATCTTTATCTCCTAAAGTAAAATGAATTTCATTTATTCTTCCTTCATCTAAAATATCTACACTAGGACAAATACATTCAAAATGCGGTTTTATATCAGTAAAAAGTGCTGTTCCACTTCTTCCTTTTATTTTTGATTCACTTGCTATAATATGAGCAAACTCTTTTTGAAATATAGTTTTAGGAATTTGTGTGTTTTGTGATTTAGTTTCTTGAATAGCTAAAATATCAATATTAAAATCATCAACCCATTTTAAAGCGTTTTTTTTATCAACGGCCCTTACTCCATTTACATTCCAAGATATAAATTTATATCTTCTCATTTTTTATTTTCCTTATTCTCTTTTTTCTCTTCTTTTATTAATTTTTCAGGAGCTTTTGGAGGCGTTGGTTTTACAATTCCAATATTGTTTAAATTTTTATTTGATAGTGAATTATTTTTATTTAATAAATTTTCACCTTTTCCACCATGCATATCTATTTTGCCACTATTCTCACTTGTATAGTTATAGTTTGCAAATAAAAAATTTGTAAAAATAAATGTTACGATTAGTATTTTTTTCATAATTATTCCTTTTTTTTAAAAATAAATTATATTTAAACTTTAATAATAAAGGCTTTATTTGGTATTTTTCTTTAATTTTAGTTTAGGATTTTTATGGAAGAGCTCTTTTTAGGATTTCTTACTTTTTTTACATCTGTTGTAGCTGCGATTGTTGGAATAGGTGGAGGTATGATGTTAATTGCAATTTTACCATCATTTTTAGCAACAAATGCATTAATACCAATTCATGGTCTTACTCAAGTTTCAAGTAATTTAAGTCGTGCCTATTTTGGTTATAAAGATATTGAATTTAGTGTTGTTCCAAAATTTTTATTAGGTTCTATTTTGGGTATAGTTTTTTTTGCAGGAATTTTATCTTTAATTTCTCTTGATTATGTACCTTTATTTATAGGTATTTATATTTTATTATCTTTATGGAGTGAAAAATTTAATGAAAAGATAAAAAAATATGAAAATTATTACATTGCAGGTTTTTTTCAAACAGGTTTATCAATGGTAGTTGGAGCGACTGGTCCTCTTACAATGACACTTTTATTCAAAGATTTTAAAAACAAAGATAAAGTTGTTGCAACAGGAGCTCTTCTTATGAGCATCACACATTTTTTGAAGATTGTAGTATTTATATATTTTGGATTTTTATTCTTTGATTATATTGGAATCATTGTTTGTATGATTTTTGGGGCTATTTTAGGAAGTTATGTTGGTACAAAACTAAGAAATAGAATTGATGGTAAAAAATTTGCAATTATCTTAAAAATTATGCTTACATTTTTAGCAATAAATTTAATTTTTCAAGTAATTATAAAAAATATTTTTTAAATTAAATATTTTATATAAAATATTAGAATAGGGACTGCTAAAATTGTTTGTACAGTAATAATACTTGTCATAAGTGATAAGTTACCATTTAACTGACGTGCTAAAATAAACGAAGTTGGTGCCGTTGGCATTATTGCAAAAAGAACAAGTATTGAAATCATAACTTCTTCTAATTCAAACATTTTACCTATGAAATAAATAAAAAAAGGAAGAAGTAAAAATTTAGCAAAAGAACTTAATATAATATCTTTTTTACCGCTATTTATCTCTTTTATAACCAGATTATAACCTATAGAAATTAATCCTAAAGGTAAAGCTGCACCACTTAAAATTTTTAAAAGATTTTCTATACTTACTGGAATTTGTATAGTTGAAATATTTATCATAGCACCAATAATACAAGAGATTATTAAAGGATTTTTAAAAATAGATTTTAAAATATATGAAAAACTAATTTTACTATTTTCTGAATAAATAGCAAAAATTGTAATACAAAAAATATTTAAAATGGGAATCGCAAAAGTTATTATAATAGCTGAAAAAATTAGACCTTTTTCTCCAAACAAAGAACTACTTAAAGCTAAAAAAACATAGGTATTAAATCTAATTCCACCTTGAACAACTGATGTAAAAGAGTTATTTAAAGTAGGGCTAATTTTATTAAAAATAATTAAAAAAAACATTGTAAGAAATATTGCAAAAATAGAAACTAAAACTAAATCTACACTATTTGAATCAAGTTTTGCTTTTGAAAGTGTAAAAATTAAAAGAGCAGGCATTAAAATATAATATGTAAGCTTATCAGCCATAGGCCAAAAATCATTGGAAGGAAAACTTATTTTTTTAAATAAGTATCCCATCACAATAAGCGAAAAAATTGGAATTAAACTAGAAAAAATCTGTTCCATTATTCTAGTTTTTCTTTTTCAACATCTCTTTTAGAATAATCTTTCCACCTTCAACACCTGGTTGATCATAAGTATTTATTCTTAGGAATTTTCCTACAATAGAAGTTAATAATTCATAGTAAAATAACAATTTGCCTATTTCAAATTCACTGATTTCTTCTATCTCTATTAAATCTATAGGAATATCTTTTTTATACTCTTTTACTGATGCTATTGTTGCATCTGCTTGAAGGTTAATCAATTCTTTAAAATTCAGTCCATTTATATAGTCTAAATCTTCTAGTCCTTCAAGAGTTATTGGAGCAATTTTTGTATCATCTTTAAAATCTTTAATTTTAATAAATGTTACAGTTTTATCTCTTTTTCCTTCAACAATTAATTGTAAAAATGAGTGTTGATCAACTGGTCCTAAAAGTCCAATAGGAGTTAAACCTTGATTTGTATTATTTGCATCAATTTTTCCTAAACTTTCACCCCAAAGTTGAATATACCATTTATTGAAACCTTCAAGAAGTTGAGAGTAAGAGAAAATTGCATTTATATTATAAACATCTTTATATTCATAATAAGTTCTTGCTTTTTTAAGAAGTTGATTATATAACTCATTTTGTTCAAAAAATGAAGTTGATATTTTTCTAGCACCTTTTAAAAGTTCATCAATATCAAAACCAGCTAAATATAAAGGCACTAATCCTACATTTGATAGTACAGAGAATCTTCCACCAACATTTTTTGGTATTTCAAATGTAGAAATTCCATTTGCAGCAGCAAAAGAGTTTAATTTACTATCATCTTCAGTAATAACTAAAAGATTTTGACTATTCATTTTTACAATAGAACTTAAATATTTAAAAATAGAGATAGTTTCAATAGTTGTTCCTGATTTTGAAATAACTATAAATAAAGTATCTTCAAGATTTAATTGAGCTATTGTTCCATTTAAATTTATTGGATCTGTACTTTCAAAGAAAAAAAGCTCTTTTTTTAGAGTTTTATTTCTTTGTTTGTTATATTTTAGAAAATTATAGATTGCATAAGTTCCTAAAGTACTTCCACCAATACCAATAATTGCTATTTGTTTTTGTTTAAAATCAAGATTATCAAGTCTTGATTTTATAACTGAAGTGTCAACATATGGTAAAGAGTAATATCCAATATCTTCTCTCTCTTTTTTTATTTCTGTAAAAATATCTTCATCACTTAGAGATACAAAAGGATAATAAAGATTGTTTTTCATTATTTTTTACCGTTATCTTTTTTTTCTTGTTTTTTGTCATCTTTTATTGATTTATCATAAAAGTAATTTGTTGCTTTTACAAATCCATCAATACTTCCACAGTCAAATCTTTGTCCTTCAAATTTATATGCTAAAACCATACCTTTTCTTGCTTGAGTAAGTAATGCATCTGTAATTTGAATTTCTCCACCTTTTCCTGGTTTTGTTTCTCTGATGATATCAAAAATATCTGGTGTTAAAATATATCTTCCAATGATTGCTAAATTTGAAGGTGCTACTTCAGGTTCAGGTTTTTCAACCATGTCTTTTACCATAAAGATACCTGGTTCTATCTCATTTCCTGCAATAACTCCATATTTATTTGTATCTTCTTTTGGAATCTCTTCAATTGCAACAATAGAACAGTGGTATTTTTTGTATAAATCAACCATCTGAGATAAAACACCTTTTGAAGATGAATCACACAAGTCATCTGCTAATAGAACAGCAAAAGGTTGGTCACCAATTAAATTTTCACCACATAAAATTGCATGTCCTAAACCTTTCATCTCTATTTGTCTAGTATATGAAAAAGTACATTTTGTAATAACACTTCTAATTTCTGTTAAATAGTGCTCTTTACTTGTTCCTTTAATTTGGTGTTCAAGCTCATAAGAGATATCAAAGTGATCTTCAATTGCTCTTTTTCCTCTTCCCGTAACTATTGCCATATTTTCGATACCAGCAGCAAGTGCTTCTTCAACCCCATATTGAATTAAAGGTTTAGTTAATACAGGTAGCATCTCTTTTGGTGTCGCTTTTGTTGCAGGTAAAAATCTTGTACCATAACCAGCAGCTGGGAATAAACATTTTTTGATTGGATTTGTCATCTTAGTTTCCTTTTAAGTTGTTAAATAATTTTATTAATGCATCTTCATATATTTTTGCATTTTCTTTTGTATCTGCTTCAAATCTTGTTACTAATTTTGGAGTTGTATTACTAGCTCTTACTAATCCCCAACCTTTTTCAAAAATAACTCTTACACCATCAACTGTTATGATATCTTTAATTTTTGGAAAATCTGAAGATGGATTTTGTAAAGCTACTTTTAAATCTTCAATAATTTTAAACTTTGTCTCTTCTGTTACAGTTATATTTATTTCAGGAGTTGAATATACTTTTGGTAATGCTTCATACTCTTTATCAAAATCAAAACCTTGATCAATCAACTCTAAAGCTCTGAATGTTGCATAAATTGCATCATCATAACCAAAATATCTATCATTAAAAAATAAGTGACCTGATACTTCAGCTGCAAAAGATGCATTTGTCTCTTTTATTTTAACTTTTAGGTTTGAGTGACCTGTTTTATACATGATAGCTTTACCATAAGAGTTTATAGTATCATACATAACTTGCGAACATTTAACTTCACCAATAACTGTTGGATTTTTAATATGTTTAGAGAAGAATATGGCTAATATATCTCCTTTAAAGTTATATTTTGGAGAAAGTAGAGCAATTCTATCTGCATCTCCATCATAAGCAAATCCAAAATCAAATTTTCCACTAGCAAGTTCTTTTTTGATATCTTCTAATGTATGTTCATCACTCGGATCTGGATGATGATTTGGGAAATTTCCATCTGGCTCTTCAAATAAAATTTTGTGTTTAATATTTAATTTTGTTAGAATTTCACCTAAAACAACACCAGCAACACCATTTCCACAATCAAAAACAAACTCTTTATTTGTTAATTTTAAATGAGAAAAATGATTTACAATATAATCAATATATCTATTTTTACAATCTATTTTTATTGTTTCTTCATTATCTTCAATAGTTGAGTTATCAGCAAGAATCTCTCTTCCTAAAGCATAAATATCTTCACCAAAAAATGGATCTTTATTTAATGTAATTTTAAATCCATTATATTCTGGAGGATTATGAGAACCTGTAATCATTACAGAACCATCACATTTAAAACCATCAATTTCATTAAAGTTTGCAAAATAATTTGCAGGAGTTGGAACTAATCCCATATCAAGTACTTTTAATCCAGCTTTATTTATTCCTGAACTTAACCAACCTTTTAAAGTTGGTGAATGAAGTCTTGCGTCATAACCAACTGCCATGTAAACAGCATTAGGAACTCTTTTTAATAAAGATTTTGCCAAATAATACCCAATTTTTTTTACAATATCTTCATTTAATTCTTTTTGAAAAATTCCTCTGATATCGTACTCTCTAAATATAGATGCACTCATTTAAATATAACTCCTACTGTGTAATTAAAAATTGTGTAATTCTACCTAAAAATTGTTGAATAATTGTATTAATAGTTCTATTATAACGAAGTTATTTAGATGTTTTTTAGGAAAAAAATAAATATTTTGATTTAAATTGTAGAGGGTTTAAAAAAACTTTAAACCCCTAGTAGTTAACCAATAAGTCTAGAAACTATTTGTTGGTTTATATAGCTTGATTGAGCTTGTCCAAAAGCACCAATTTTAGCTAATATATTTTGTTTTGAAAAATTTGATGATTCTTTAGCATAATCTGTATCAAACATTGAAGCTGCATTTTGAGTATTTGTTCTTTGAGTTAATAAATTTCTTCCAGAACTTTCAAGTTGATTTTGAATAGAACCCATTTCACTTCTAATAGTATTCAACCCATTATTGGCTTTGTCAACTGTCTCTAAAAAATTTCTTGCTACTTCGGATGTAAAAGTAGAAGAATCTTGATTTACTAAATTTGAAAGCCCCAATCCAGTAGTATTTGACTGAACTGCTGGTGTTTCAATGAGATTTTCACCTTTTAATCCTGATTGATACTGTTGAATATTCGAAGCAGAATTATCCGTAGCACTTTTTTGAAGTAAACTTTGACCATTATAATTTGTACTACTTGCAATTTTATCAAATTGTTCAAGTTGAGATTTTATATCTTTTAAAATAGCATCTCTTCCTTCTTTACTTGTTGTATCAGTAGAAGCTTGTAGAAGTTTTTCTTTAATGTTATCTAAAATCTTTGATTGTTCATTTGTTGCACCAGAAGTAATCTGTGTTGCTGCAACTGCTGAGTTTGTATTTTCAATGGCTTGAGAATAACCACTTGATTGAGACAATAAATTATTTGCTATTGCTAAACTAGAAGCATTATCACTTGAACGATTTAATTCAATTCCCGTAGCAATTCTAGTCAGTGCTTGATTTGCATTTAAATATACATTTTGATTTAATAGAGAGTTATTAGAATTTATTTGCATTTTAAACTCCTTTCATAATTGTTTAATCATTCTATTACTTATGAGTTTAAAATATTATTAAAAAAATTCTATAGATTCATCAAAAATTTCAACACCATCTGCAGCAGTTAAATCACTATATTTTAGGAACTGAGATCTGCCTTTATTTTTTGCTTCATATAGCGCTATATCAGAATGTTTTATTGACTCATTTATTGTTTTTTCTGAATTTAAAACAAATTTATCCATTCCTATACATATTGTTTTTTTCAATGTTTGATTATTCGCATCATTTACAACTATATCAGTATTTGCAAAATCTTCTATTATTTTTAGAGCAAGTTCTTCTATTTGTTTTTCACTAGAATTATTTAAAATTGATACCAAAAATTCATCTGTACCTAATCTTCCTACTAAATCAAAACTATCAATATTTGAGTGAATAACTCTTGCTAATTCAACTAAAACTTTATCTGCAATATCATAATCAAATTCATCAATTACAGCTTTAAATCTATCAATTCCAACCATTAAAAAATATATCTCTTCTTGATTTTTGTTTGATAATCTCAAATGATTTGTTAAATTTTGAATTAAATAAGTTCTATTATAAACATTTGTAACAGAATCAAGAGATGATGATTCAATAAAATTTTTCTTTAAAATTAAACTTTGGATAATTGGACTAATCTGAAAAAATGAAGCTTGTATTGTTTCATAATTATCCTCTATCATTTTGTGATGCAATTTAGAATTTGCACAAAAAGAGATAGTGGCATTTAGACTAATATGTGTATTTATAATGAAAAAATGAGATAATTCATCATCTAAAAAGAATTCTTCACCTTTTGAAAAAATTTTATCTTTACTATTTTTATTTATGTCAAATAAACTAAATTCAACATTTGTAATTTTAAATTCATAACTTAACCAATTAAAAATATCTTCAGCGAGTTGTTTTAGATTTGTAGAATATGTTAGTTGTTCTTGAAGAGAAAATATACTTTCTAATGCTTTGTATGCGAATTCATTCGTAGCAGAAGATTTTATTAATTCCATCATTTTATGTTTCATATATTTCCTAAAATAAATCTATTTTATTTGTTTCTTCATCATTAAATAAAAAAACTTTCCCTCTACCTCTATTTCTAGCTTCATAGAGCGCAATATCAGATTTTTTTATTATTTCCTCTATTGTTGTTGCATTATCTGGAAAAATTGATATTCCTCCACAAATTGTTTTCATTAAAGTTTGTTTATTTGATTCATTTACAATTACACTTTCTTTACTAAAATTACTTATTAATTTTTCAGCAATCATAACAGCATTTGTATCAGAAATAACATTTAATAAAATTACTAAAAATTCATCATTTGAAATTTTTATTACAATATCAGATTCTCTCACACTACTTTTCAATGAATTTGCCAAAGCTTTTAAAACTTTATCACCAACTTCATAATCAAATTCATCAAGTACAGCTTTAAAGTGATCTATTCCAATTTTTATAAAAGCTACTTTTTTTTGTTCCCTATTTGAAAGACTTAATAAATTTGAAACATAATTATTTAAATAAGTACGATTGTACGAACTAGTAACTGGATCAATTAAAGATAAATCATTTATTGTCTTTTCCATATATTTATTATATAAAGATTGTGAAAAAAGATTTAAAGACATTTTTATCTTATCAAAATCTTGTAAAACTAATTCTTTTTCGTTTTCATCTCTTAGTAAAAAAATAAATATAATTTTAGTGTCAATATTTTGTGAAAATTCCATAGAAAATTCAATATAATTTGTATCTAAATCAAATAAAGAAAAAATGTTTTCTTTTATATCTTTTTTAGAAATATCTATTTTTATAGCATTTATGTTGTGATGTAGTTTTAAATATTCAAAAATATTTAAAGCACTTTTGTCTAAGTCTGAAACTTTCAACTTATCATTTTCATTTATTATTAATTCACAAGAATACTGCATATATTTCAAGCCTTTATATATTTTTCCCACTGCTTAATAGTTTGAATCTCATTATTTAAGGTTGTTTTCGAACCATGACCTGGATAGATATGATAATTATCTTCCCATTTTAATATTTTTTGAAGACTTTTTTTCATATCTTTTTCATTTGACATAGGAAAATCAAACCTTCCAATAGTTCCACTAAATATAAAGTCTCCACTAAAAAGTGTTTTATTTATCTCTATTACACTACATCCTGGAGTATGTCCTGGAAAATGATGAAATTTTACTTTAACACCAGCAATTTCAAGTTCTTCATCAGAATTTACCAAAATATCTGCATAAGATGGAGGCATTCCTAGATTATAAGGATTTAAAGTCAACATAAATTCATCATCTTTTGGTACATAAAGTTTTATATTAAAAAGTTCCTTTACCTCTTGATTAGACCAAATATGATCAAAATGCCCATGAGTATTTAACACAGCAACAGGATTTTCAACATTTTGTTTAATCCAAGCAGTAGCACCAACTCCTGGATCAATTATAAAATCTTTATCGTCAATAGTAACAATATAACAATTAGTCCCATAATCACCCATAGGATGAACTTTTATATTCATTTTAAACCTTACTTTGCTAGAATTTGACTGATTATATCAAAAAAAGGTTAATTTATGGATTATTTTTCTACTCTTGAAGCTATTTTGATTGAGAATGTAGCAGAAAATAAATTTAGAATGTTCAATGAATTTTACGAATGTTTTTTAAAAAATGATATAAGTTTTGATAATAATTATCAAGCACCAGTATTAAATAATCCATCATATTCAAGTTTTCTTAATACTATAAAACCAACTGCTTTACCACCAATTAAAAATTTCAAATCAATTGAAGGAAAAAAATATTTAGTTCATACAATTTTACACATTGAATACAGTGCAATTGATTTAGCACTAGATGCAGCTTTGAGATACCAAAATATGCCAATTGAATATTATAAAGATTGGTTAGAAGTGGCAAATGATGAAATTAGACATTTTCTAATGTTAGAAAGACTACTAAAAGAATTAGGTGGCTTTTATGGAGAATTTGATGTTCATAAAAATCTTTTTGAAGCTATGCAACAAACTCCCGATTTTCTAAGTAGGATGGCTTGTGTTCCTAGATATTTAGAAGCAAATGGACTCGATCAAAATCCGAAAATAATGCAAAAACTAAATTCAAATAAAGATGAATTTAATGTGAAATTTATAAAAGCTCTAGAGATTATTTTAGACGAAGAAGTTGAACATGTTCGAAAAGGTGATTTTTGGTTTAAATATGAATGTAAAAGGTTAAATCTTGACCCAATAAATACATATTATAAAGCTATTGAAAGAATTTTTCCAGGTAGTACACGAAGAAAAATGGATTTAAATTTTATTGCTAGAAAAGAAGCTGGTTTTTCGTGTGATGAACTTAAATTTTTATCAAAAAAAGACGATTGTTACTAATTGATTTTATTTTACTAGGATATTAATATGATAACTCCCAATTTAGCCATATCAAATAGAGATTTTGATGTAAAATCAACTGAAATAAAGAAGAAAAATGATGAATTTCTTAATACTATAAATAGTATTAAGAATACTACAAATATATCTTTAACTTATGAAGATATTAAAACTTTAAGTATAGAAGAGATAGAAGAAAAATATACAGATGAAGATGAAAAAATATTAGCAAAAAATCTTAAAATGGCTACATTTTTTTCAAAAGATGAAATATTAAGTAAGACTCTTTTTAACTCTATTTTAAAAAAACCTATAAGTTCTGGATATGATTATTTAAGTAGTAAATTTAGTGATAAAAACAATTATTTAAAAGCAAAATTTGATAATACTTCATTGTTTGATTTGTTACATATGTCTCTATCTTATTCCATAAATGGAAATAAAAATAATATTAGTAAAAATGATTTAGATGATATTTTGTTAAAAGTAAACTCTTTTGATTTTTTAGACTCTTTATCTTCTAATTATAAAAAAGGTTACGATAAATATAAGGAAAAAAATAACAAATACTCTTTTTTATATGATAATTATTCAAAAGAGTATGATGAAATTATAAAAAACTACAAAGAACTTGAAGAAATTAATAAATCTATAATCAAACAATTTTGATTATAGATTTGTAGTGAATATAAGATTTATAGAATTATCTTTTTCATATGTAACTAAATTACAACTTACTCTTTCAGCAGATAAAACACCTTGTAAAGTTTTTAAGGTATGCCAAAACTTCTCATTAAAAGGTATTTCTAACTTTTTTATTTTTTTAATTTTAATTAAATTAGCTATTGCATACACAGCTGCATAATAAAAGATTTTGTTTTTTGCTCTATTTATTCTATACATTTCCATTGATTTAAGATTATTGATGTAAACATATTTTTCAATTTCATTCATATTATGTCTATTTTCAATCTCATTGTATTTGTTTTGTATATGCTTTTTATATTCTTCCAATTCTAAATTTATTTTATTTTCTAAATCTGGATTTAAAGATAAAAGTTGTTTATATAATTTATCTATATTTGAATTATCAATTTTAATTGAGTATGAGTGATTTTTATTTGTATCATAGTCGCTATTAACTGCATCTAAAATTTCATAAATAAATGGTAAATAAATATATTTATCATCCTTACCTTGTTTAAAAGATACACCATGCTGATTTATTATTGGTTTATATCCTACATACTCAAATTTCATTTTATTCCCCCAATTGTTCTTTTTATAAATTTATGAAAACCATTTTTTAACTTTGTCAAACATTCCTTCAAATTTTGTTTCATGAGGAGTACTTTCAACTCCGAAGCTTTCTTGAAGTTTGTGAAGTAACTCTTTTTGTTCTTCATTTAAGCTTTTTGGATATTCAATTTTTATTTGAACTATTAAATCGCCTTTTCCATATCCTTGAGCTGATTTAACTCCCTCATTTCTAAAAGTAAATTGTTGTTTATCTTTAGCACCTTTTGGAATTTCAAGCTCAAGTTCACCTCTTAAAGATGGAACTTTTATTTTTGCACCTAAAGCTACTTGTGTGAAGAAAATAGGAGCTTCAAAATAGATATCATCATCGTGTCTTACAAAATGACTATCTTCTTTTACTTTTATTTGAAGATATAAATCTCCTCTTTGACCATTTGGAGCGATATTTCCTTTATTTGAAACTCTCATTCTCATTCCATCATTTATTCCTTCTGGAATATCAACTTTGAAATTATCACTTTGCTCTTCATATCCTAAACCATTGCATGATTTACAAGCGTTTACTTTAGCTTTTCCACTTCCAGCACAAGTAGGACAAGTTTGAGCAAAAGTCATGAATCCTTGTCTTGAATGAACTTGACCTTGTCCAGCACAAGTTCTACAGTTTTCCAACTTACCATCTTTAGCACCTGTTCCACTACAAGGTTTACAAGAAGTTTTATATTTATAACTAATATCTTTTTTACATCCAAATACAGCTTCATTAAATTCTAAAGTTAAATCAAAAACCATATCTAAATTGTAGTTATATGTCTTTCTTTCTCTTCTTTGGCTTCTTCCAAATCCAAACATCTCTTCAAAAATAGAACCTAGATCATCAAAACCGCCAAATCCTCCTGCGCCTCTTTGACCATGTCCTTCAAGACCAGCTTTTCCGTATCTATCATAGATAGCTCTTTTTTCATCATCACTTAAAACTTGATAGGCTTCATTTATCGCTTTAAATTTTTCTTCAGCTTCACTATTCCCTGGGTTTTTATCTGGATGATATTGCATAGCTAGTTTTCTATATGCCTTTTTTATAACAGTTTTATCAGCATTTCTCTCTATTTCTAATAATTCATAATAGTCAATTTCAACCAAAACTAATTCTCCATAAAATAATAATTTTTAAAAGCCGTATGTTATCAAAAAAAATAATAATTATAAATTAATCGATTAATTTTTATTTAGATATAATCCCAAAATGAATAGAGGACTAGAAAAATTTTATGAATTAGTTGAAGCTTTTGAATCGCTTCCTACTGTAGGTAAAAAATCAGCACTGAGGCTTGCATATCATATTGTAATGAATGATAATTACTGTGGTATAAAACTTGCCCATAGTATCGAGAATGCTCTCAAAAATATTACTAAATGTAAAAGATGTGGTTCTATGAGTGAGCATGAAATTTGTGAGTTTTGCCTAGATGAAAGTAGAGTTGGAGAAAAACTTTGTATTGTTCAAAGCGCCAAAGATATTTTTATTATTGAAGATTCAAAAACATTTGATGGAAGATATTTTGTAATTGATGAATTAGAACAAGATAAAATAAATCTTCTTGAAAATTTTATAATAAACAATGGTGTAAAAAGTATATTATTTGCTATAACACCATCTATTGCAAACGATGCATTTATATTGTTTATTGAGAGTAAATTAAAAAATTATGATCTTCAGTTTACAAAAATAGCCCAAGGTGTTCCTACTGGAGTTAGTTTGGAAAATGTTGATATATTATCCCTGTCAAAAGCTATACAAAGTAGGGTAGAGATTTAATAATTATGCAAAAAAAGATTATTTGTCAAAAATGCATACATTACTATGTAACTTGGGAAATTGGAAGAGGTCATGGTTGCAAAGCTTATGGTTTTAAATCTGCTCAACTTCCATCAGTTATTGTAAAAAAAAGTAGTCAAGAAGATTGTAAATTTTATACACCAAAATTTTCTAAGGAGTGAAATGGAAGATTTTTTAACACATATAGAAAAAAATAAAATTTCACTAATTAGACTTTGGGTTTCATCTTCTACAGTTTTAGATTTAATAAAAAAATATTCATTAGATGAAAATTTATTTATAAGAAGATATGCTTTTGCGCTTGTTGAATATTATATTTTAGTTATAAAAAATGATGGAAAAAACGAAAATGACCATTCAATAATTGATTTTGTGAAATATTTAAAAAAACACCATATTAAAATTAATGAGTTCTTTTTAATGTTTCTAGCATTTAAAGATGCTTTAATAGATTTTGCAACAAATGAAAAAATCAAATCCTCTTTTTTAGAAAAACGAGTTGATTTTTATTTCAAATCTATTCTTTCAGAACTTTTAGACTTATACTCTAAATCTATAGAACAAATTGAAAGTGCATTAAATAAATCTGTTGATATTGTAGATAAATATGTTTTAATGAGCAGATGCGATAAAGAAGGTAAAATTACTAGTGTTTCATCTGCTTTTTGTAAGCTAACTGGATATGAAGCATTTGAATTAATAGGTAAAAATTTTGATATTTTGAATTATCCAAATTATCAAAAAGAAAAACTTGAAGAGTTAAAAGAGAGATTAAAATCTGGAGAAATGTGGAGCGGAACTTTAAAAAGTATCAAAAAAAATGGTGATGTTTTTTGGTTAAAATCAACAATTCTTCCAAATTTTGATTCAAATTCAAATATTATAAGTTATGACTCTATAAATGAAGATATTACATCTAGTGTAGAATTAAAAAATAAACAAAAAATCTTAATAGAACAATCTAAATCTGCTGCTATGGGAGAGATGATAAGTATTATTGCTCATCAATGGAGACAACCTTTACAAGCAATATCAATACTAAATCAGAAACTTTCTATGACAAAAATGTTAAAAGGTGAAATTACTGATGAAGTTTTAGAAGATGTAACAAATGCAATAAATTTACAATTAGATTACATGTCTAAGACTATAGATGATTTTAGAGATTATTTTAAACCAAATAAGAAAAAAGTAGAGACAAATATTGAACATATTTTGAATAAATCCATAGATTTTTTATCTTATTTACTAAAATTAAATTCTATAAAAATAAATTTAAAAAATAATTCTCATTCAAATATTGAGGTTTTTTTAAATGAAATGGTACAAGTGTTTATTAATTTAATTAAAAATTCTTGTGATATCATGCTTGAAAAAAATATAGAAAAAAGAGAAATTTTCATAAATACTTATGAAAAAAATGGAAAACTTTTTGTTGAATTTGAGGATAATGGTGGAGGAATAGATAGTAAAATTTTACATAAAATATTCAATCCATATTTTTCAACAAAAAATAACAAAAATGGAACAGGATTAGGTTTGTATATGAGTAAAACTATCATAGAACAACATAGTTCTGGAAAAATATATGCTTTAAATAGTGAAATTGGAGCAAAATTCATTATAGAATTACCATTAAAAATAGGAGAATAATTTGATTTATAAAGATTTTAAAGAGAGTATTAAAAATTTAGGTTTTTTAACAATTGAGGATTTTATAAAATACGCAGGAGTTACTTCTGATGATATTTTATCTTGGGAAACAAAAAATGAAGTTCCTTATACAATCTCTTTGTTATTACATATTTTAAAAGGTGAAAAAGAGGTTTTACCTACAAATTGGGGTTTACAAAGTATAGTAGAAGAGTGTTTACCACTTGCTACATTACTTGAAGAAGCTTCATCTTTTCCACATAAATTAGAAGAGATGTTTTTATTACAAAAAAAATTGAATGATTCAACAAATGGTAAAAACTGGGAATTAGGCGTAAATAAATTTGGTAAAGAAATAAATTGGTTAAGATGTATACATATGGAAGTTTCTGAGCTAATAGAATCTACTCCTTGGAAACATTGGAAAAATATAAATTCAGACCCAGATATGAATAATATTCATGTTGAATTGGTTGATATTTGGCATTTCTTAATGAGTTATATTCTTCAAGAAACAAATGTTCCTAAAGCAGTATCTTTAGTAAATACACATTGTATATATGAAGCTTCTCAAGATATTGATGTAAAAGCTATGGTTAAAGAAGCTGAAAAATTATCATATATTGCTTTAGCAATTGATACAGGGAATATGCCTTCATTTAGTGGTATAGAAAGATTTATAGACCAATTTTTTAGATGCTGTAAAATTTCAGGTCTTTCATTTACTTGGTTACAAAAACTTTATATTGGTAAAAATTGTTTAAATCAATTTAGACAAGACAATGGATATAAAGAGGGTTCTTACAAAAAAATGTGGAATCACATAGAAGATAATGTTGTAATGGTTTCTCTTTTAGAAAAAATTGAAAATATAAGTTTTGAAGAACTATATAATAATCTTAAAATTGAATACTCTCTAGCAAAATAATAGTAGTTTTCTACTATTATTTTCTAAAAAATAATTTTTATCAATTATAAATTTTAGTGTAAATTAGTAACACAATTAATAAAAACTAAAATTTTCTTACGCTTATATACTTTTTGAACAATTATAATTCCAAAACCACCAAAAAAACGTAAATTTTTTTTTACCTTTTTATCACAAGACCCAAATAAATCAGTTTTTATGTTATTGTTTTTATAATTTTATAAGTTTTCTTACAATATTTTGTTAAAGAATATTTACTTTTAAGTAGGAGGAGGAAATATGACTGATAATATGGAAAGGGTAAGAGAAGTTTTTACTCAAAAATCAACTAGAGTTGATACAAATAAAGGTGATGAATTTTATAACTCTTTATTTGAAAAATCAAAAGCAAGACTTAAATCTTTAAGAGAACAAGAACCTCTTAAAAACATTGATATGATGGAAGTTATAGAGAGTGAAGGAATAAATAGAAGAGATTTTATGAAGTGGGTTAGTGCAACTACTGCTACACTTATGCTTCCTCCTATGTTTGCTCCTCTTGTTGCAGAAGCAACGGAACTTATGAATAGAGTTCCTGTTGTTTGGATAGAATTACAAGATTGTGCAGGGAATTCAGAAGCACTATTAAGAAGTTCTGCTCCAACAGTTGATGATTTGCTATTTGATGTTTTAAGTTTAGAGTTCCATGAAACTCTTCAAGCAGCTGCGGGATTTGATGCAGATAAACAGTTAGAAGAAGCTGTTCATCATTTTAAAGGAAAATATCTTCTTTTTGTTGAAGGTGCAATTCCTATGGCTATGAATGGTCAATATGGAACTATTGGAGCAATGGGTGAAACTTTCCATGACCATTTAATGAGAATGTCAAAAGATGCTGCTGCTATTGTTGCTGTTGGAACATGCGCTACATTTGGTGGAGTTCCAGCTGCTGCCCCAAATCCAACAGGTGCCGTAGGAGTAATGGATTTAGTAAAAGGGAAACCAATTGTTAATATTCCAGCTTGTCCTGCAAATCCAGCAAATATGGTTGGTGTAATTTTACATTACGTTTTAACAGGTCAGGTTCCTGAGCTTGATTCACTTTTAAGACCAAAATTTGCATTTGGGTATAGAATTCATGATAACTGTGAAAGAAGAGCCCATTTTGATGCAGGAGAATTTGTTGAAGAATGGGGAGATGAAGGTGCTAAAAATAACTGGTGTTTATATAAAGTTGGTTGTAAAGGACCGATGACATTTAACAACTGTTCAATAATTAGATATAACGATGGTGCAAACTGGCCAGTTGGTGTTGGACGTGGATGTATTGGATGTAGTGAACCAGATTTTTGGGACAAATATGCTTATGAAAGATCGATGGCAACTGCAAGAATTAAAGCACCTACAGGTGGAGTTGAAAAAACAGTTGATGAATTTGGTTTAGGTCTTTTAACAGCAACTGCTGTTGGTATTGGAGTTCATGCAATTGCAAGTGTAGTTGCTGGTAAGAAATCAAATGAAAATGAGGAGAAATAATGACGAAAAAACATTTAGTAGTAGATCCAATTACAAGGATTGAAGGACATCTTAGAATTGAAGCAATTATAGATGAAAACAATGTTATTACAGATGCCTACTCATCTTCTACAATGTTTAGAGGAATTGAAGAAATTTTAAAAGGAAGAGATCCAAGAGATTGTGGACTTCTTGCTATGAGAATTTGTGGAGTTTGTACAGGAACTCATTATCAAAGAAGTATTGAAGCTGTGGAAAATGCATTTAATGTAACTATTCCTAAAAATGCAAGATTGGTTAGAAATCTTATTCAAGGTGCTTTATATCTTCATGACCACGTTGTTCATTTCTATCATTTACATGCACTTGATTGGGTTGATATTACAAAAGCACTTGAAGCAGACCCAAAAGCTACTGTTACTGAAGCTCAAAAATGGGCTGCACTTTCAGGACAAAGAGCATGGAATGCAAATGAAGATGTATATATTCAAGTAAAAGAGAGAGTTCAAAAATATATAAAACAAGGAAGACTTGGTATTTTTGGAAATGCTTATTGGGGTAGCGAAGGGTTTAAATTAACGCCTGAACAAAATTTAATAGGTCTTTCACATTATCTTGATGCACTAGAGTTACAAAGAGATTTAGCAAAAATGATGGCTATTTTTGGTGGTAAAAATCCTCATCCACAATCTTTTGTAGTAGGTGGAGTTACTTGTGTTCAAGATATTAAAAATCCTGCAAGAATTGCTGAATTTAAACAAATTCTTAAAAGAGGTAGAAAGTTTATAAAAGAAGCTTATTTGCCAGATGTTTATATGGCTGGAACAATGTATGGAGAAGAAGCACTAAATGGAACAGGTGGTGGATTAGGAAACTATATGACGTATGGTGGATTTAATCTAGATGACTTACCATTTTATAAATCAAAAAAATTATTCCCAGCTGGTATAGTAAAAAATAGAGATTTAACTAAAGTTTATGAACTAGATGAGACAAAAATCACTGAAGATGTAACACATGCTTGGTATGAAGGAAATACAAACCTACATCCATTTGATGGAGTTACAAAACCAAATTATACAGGATTTGGTAAAAAAGAGAATAATATTGCTTATTTAGATACTAAAAATAAATACTCTTGGATTAAATCTCCATTATACAATGATGAAAGAATGGAAGTGGGTCCTCTTGCTAGAATGATTGTAGGATTTGTAAGTAACGATGAAAGAATTAAAAAATACGTTACAAATTTCTTAACAAATGCAAATCTTCCAGCAACAGTTTTATTCTCAACAGTGGGAAGAACAGCAGCTAGAGCAATAGAAAGTGAGCTTATGGCAGATATTATGCTCGAATGGGTAGATGAATTAGCTTCAAACGTTGCAAAAGGTGATCTATCAACATGGACAGAGTTTGATTTTAGTACAGTTGCGAAAGATGCAAAAGGATTTGGATTAGAAGAAGCTCCAAGAGGAGCATTAGGCCACTGGGTAAAAATAAAAGATGGAAAAGTTGTAAATTATCAAACTGTTGTTCCTTCAACTTGGAATGCAGCTCCTAGAGATTATAAAGGAAGAATGGGTGCTTATGAATCAGCTTTAATTGGTACAAAAGTAGCAAATGTTGAGCAACCTTTAGAAATTTTAAGAACTATTCATAGTTTTGACCCTTGTATTGCTTGTGCGGTTCACCTAATTGATACAAATGGTAAAGAGCTTGGTGTTTATAAAGTAAATCCAGTATAAGGAAGATGCTATGTCAAAAAATATAGAAATAAAAAGAATGACAGGAACTATGAGAATAGTTCACTGGGTTACATTTCTTAGTATGATAGTAGCTGTAATTACAGGCTTATATATTGGCCATCCATATTATCAAACATTCATAGCTGATCCTGCGGTTGATAAATATATTATGGCATGGAATAGATGGGCACATTTTATAGTTGCTATTATATTTGATGTAACAGCTATTTTAGTTGCATATTTATATTTCTTTTCAAGATTTGAAAAGCCTTATAAAAAGCTAATTCCTAATAAACAAAATATTGTTGAATTTTTTGAAGTGTTCTTAAATCTAATTACACTTAATAGAAGAAAAAAATTTGACTCAAGACATAGTGATAGTTTTAATATAGTGTTTTTTACAATATTTCATCTGTTGCTAGTATTTATGCTTTTTTCAGGACTTCAACTATATGTTCATGGTTTAGGTTCAGGAAATAGCTCTATTGGAGCTTGGTGGCCAGCAATGCTTCATCTAGTTACAGATTGGACTTTATATGTTTTTGGTGGAAATATGGGAGTTAGAATTGCTCATCATTACACTATGTACTTTATACTTATTTGGGTAATGTTCCATATTTATTATCAAATTTGGAGAACAATCTTCTGGAAAGAGGGTGATATTGCTATTGTATTTGGTGGAAGTAAGTTTGTAAAAGAAGAGGAGAAGTAGGTTTTAGAAGCAAAAGCTTCTAAAACTTTTAAATATTTATATGAAAAATACAATTATTATAGGTGTTGGAAATATGCTCTTTAAAGATGAGGGTATTGGGATTTACGCTAGTGAGTATATAAAACAAAATTATGATTTTGATGAAGATTTAGAGATTATTGATGGTGGAACATTGGGATTTAAATTAATGGCATATTTTCAAGAGTATAAAAATGTCATTATTTTAGATACTGTGTCTATTGATGATGAAGCTGGAAGTATATATAGACTTCCTAGCGATGTTTTATTAGGACTTGGTAAATATAGAAAAACAGCTCATGAAGTAGAAATTGTTGAGATGCTTGAAATTGTTTCAGTTTTAGATTCTCATGCAAATGTTACAATAATTGGAATAGTTCCACAAGATATAGAAAGTGTTGAAATAGGACTTACAAAAATAATGGAAGAAAAATTTCCACTTTTTATAGAAACTTCTATAAAAGAGATAGAAAGTTTAGGTTTTAAACTTAGAAAAAAATCAGATATAGATGTGGAAGATATTGTAAAAAGTTTAATTGGAAGTTATAATGGCTCTCATCTAGCTAGAATTCCAAATGAAGAGGATTTTACTCATGAAGTTAATCTATAAAATAGAATATAACTCAACTTCTTTTTATTTTAAAAGATTAATAGATGATTTAATAAATAGCTCAAATATAAATGCAAATACAAAACAATATTTTGGATTTATTTTAATATTTATAGATGATGAATTAGAAAATATAGAAAAATTCTTTTTGAATTTAGAAAGAAATCTTCCTTACTCTATGTTTTTAAAGAAATCTTATATAATTGAAGATTTTAATGAAGATATCAAAGAATTAGAAGATAAGAATTTAAAAGAAAATTTTGAGATTTTGACAAATATAAGAGTTAAAGATATTCTACAAAATTCAAATTTTGATTTTTTAAATCAAATCGTAAATTTAAATAAATCATTGGTTGTTAAATTTGAAGATTTAGAACTCTTTTTACCAAATAAAGATTTAAAAGAAAACTTTGAAAAAGAAAATTATGAAGTTAAATTAATAGTTACAAATAGTCAAATTTTAACAGATCTTTTTATAATAGAAGAATCTAAAATAAATCTTTTATGTTCAATAGAAAGACCTTTGGTTAAATTAAAATTAAAAGATATAAATGAAAACATTTCAAATAGTGGATATATTTTTACAAGACTTGTAAACTCATCAAAAGAGGTTGAACTATCAAAAGCATTGAAAGAACAAAATATTAATTATATTTTGTATATAACTAAAAAAGATGAGCTAAAAGCTTTTAGTTTTGAAGGGCTAAATCTTATTATTAGTGATGATAAAACTTTATATCCAAAGTATGATTACAGAAGAAATATTATTTTTAATTCAAGTAGTGAATATTTAAACTCTTTTTCAAATATTTATAATGCAGTTTTACATGAACATAATCTTTTAGATATAAACTCTATTGGAGTGTATTTTTCATTAAATTCTAAGAATAGTTTTGTGGATATAAAAGTTTTAAATGAAGAAGAAAAAAGAGTAATATATATTCCTGATATTGCATCAAATATGAATCAAATTTTAGAAGATATCTCATCTCTTGATGAAAATTGTAGAAGATTGGTTGATAATTTTTCAAAAAAATATCCTTATACAAAAGATATAAAACTTACAAATAACAATGGTTTTTCAACTATCATAGAAGCTATTGTAAAACTTTTAAATATACAATCAATTAAAGATTTTGAAGAGTTAGCACTAAATAGTGAATATACAAATGCTCTTCAAGTTGATATGAAATTAATCAAAATTGACAACAAAAATTATTTAGATTATAGAAAAATCATTCAATCTATAATGTCATATAAAATGGCAGATGTTGATAATGAAACACTTAGCTTCTCTTTTTATGAGTTTTTAGCTGAATTTATAATAGATTATTTAAGAGAAATAGCAAGAAAAACAAACTCAAAAGATATCGTTTTATGTGGAGATATATTTTCAAATAGGCAAGTTTTTCATAAAGTTTATAAAGAACTTAACAAAAAATATAATCTAATTTTACCAACAGAGTATGCAATGGATTACATATAAGTAAAAAAATAAGAGTTTATGGGACAGTACAAGGGGTTGGATTTCGCCCTTTTGTATATAATCTAGCAATTAAATACAATCTTTACGGCTATGTAAATAATGATAGTCTAGGAGTAAATATAGAAGTATCTGGAAAAACTAATGATATTTCTATTTTTTTAAAAGAGTTAAAAAATAATCCTCCACCTCTTGCAGTTATTGAAGATATCAAAGTAGAAAATTCAAATAAACAATTTTTTGAATTCAAAATAGAAAATAGTAATAGTTTTGATAATAAAACAACTACAATTCCCTCTGATATAGCTATTTGTAAAGATTGTATAGATGATATTTTTGATAAAAATAATTTTAGATATAACTACTCTTTAACAAACTGTACAAACTGTGGGCCTAGATACTCTATAATTAAAACTATTCCTTATGATAGAAAGAATACATCTTTAAAGGATTTTCCTCTTTGTAAAAAGTGCCAAAACGAGTTTGAAAATCCAACAAATAGAAGATATCATGCACAAGCAATATCTTGCGAAGAATGTGGACCAACAACTTTTCTATATGATAGTAAACAAACTCTAATTGCATCAAAAATAGATGCCATAAATTTAGCCTCATCGTATATAAATGATGGAAAAATCTTAGCTATAAAAAGTATGGGAGGATTTCATATTGTTTGTGATGCAACAAATGATAAGAGTATAATTAAATTAAGAGAGTTTAAAAAAAGAGCTATAAAACCGTTTGCTATAATGTTTAAGGATATAAACAATTTAAAAAATTATGCGGTTTATTCTAATTTAGAAGAAAATATTCTAACTTCAAAAGAAAGACCTATAGTATTATTAGAAAAAAAATATAATCAAAATCTATCAAATTTTGTTGCACCAAATATAAAAAAAATTGGCTGCTTTTTACCAAATAGTGCTTTACATTATCTTTTATTTATAAATTTACCTAATCCTATCATAGCAACTAGTGCAAATTTAAAAGGTGAATCAATTATTACAACAAAAGAGGATATTTTCTTAAAATTAAATAATTTAGTAGATTTTGTACTTGATTACAATAGAGAAATATTAAATAGTTGTGATGATTCAATAATACAAGTTGTGAATGAAAAAATTATAAAACTTAGAAACAGTAGAGGATATGCTCCAAGTAGCTTAAAAATTGATACTAAATTTAATAAAAAAATCTTAAGTTTAGGAGCAAATCAAAAATCAACTTTTAGTATTGCTTTTGATAATAAAATTATTACAAGTCTATATTTAGGAGATTTAGATTCAATTTCTTCTATAGAAAACTATAAAAAAACAGTAGAAAATTTTCTCTCTTTTTATGATTTTATACCTGAAATTATAGTTTGCGATAAACATCCAAAATATGAGAGTACAAAATTTGCTTTTGAATTAAAAGATAGAAATCCAAATTTAAAATTAGTTCAAATACAACATCACTACGCACATGTTCTAGCAGTTTTAGCAGAAAAATCTATAAATGAAGATGTTTTAGCATTTGTTTTTGATGGTACAGGATATGGAGATGATAAAAATATTTGGGGAGGTGAAGTATTTATTGCAAATAAAAAAGATTATAAAAGAGCTTATCACTTAAAATATTTTAAACTTTTAGGAGGTGAGTTTGCTATAAAAGAGCCAAAAAGAGTTGCTTTATCTTTACTTTTTGATAATTTTACACTAGAAGAGATTTTAAATTTACCTTTAGATTTTTTAAACTCTTTTGAAAAATCAGAGATAAAAACTCTATATACACTTTGGCAAAAGAATTTAAATTCACCTCTTTCTAGCTCTTTTGGAAGATTATTTGATGCAGTTTGCTCACTTGCTAATATTTTACACATACAAGAGTATGAAGGACAAACGGGTCTTTATATCGAAAATTTATATGATAAAAATATAAAAGAACTCTACTCTTATGAGATTATCAATAACTCTATTGATTTTTCAAAAATGATAAAAGAGATTTTAAAAGAAAAAGATAAAAAAATAGTTGCTTCAAAATTTATAAATACAGTTGCTAATATTGTTCTTGATATTTCAAATAGACATAAAGAAATGCCAATAATTTTATGTGGAGGAGTATTTCAAAATAAAACTTTAGTAGAAATTTTATTAAAAGAGTTTCATAAAATGAATAGAAAAATTTATTTAGGAGAGAAATATAGCCCAAATGATGAATCTATAAGTTTAGGTCAAGTATATTTTCAATTACAAAATTAAATAAAAGAGGTATTATAATGAAATGTCCTGTTTGTAAAGATGTAGATTTATTAATGAGTGAAAGACAAGGCGTTGAAATTGATTATTGTCCATCATGTAGAGGAGTTTGGCTTGATAGAGGAGAGTTGGATAAAATTATTGAAAAAAATTCAAATTATCAACCAAGTAATCAACAATCAAATAACCATTCAAACTATTTTAAAAATGATAATAGAAATTCATATAATAAACATAATAACCATCAACAATATAACTCTTACGATAATAAACACCAAACTCCTTATAAAAAGAAAAAAGAGGGATTTTTATCTGAAATCTTTGATTTTGATTTCTAATTTTTATAAAAAGCTAAGAGATTTTAAAATCTCTAGCTGTTCAGATTTTTTATAGTTAAACTTAAATTCATACTCTTTTAAATAGTAAAAAAAATTATCTTCATCGACTCCCTTGTGCTTTTTTAAATTTTTCTCCAAAAACTTCCAAAATCTATTTAGTTTTGTTTGATGTGCATTTTGAGAATGAATTTTATACCAACTTAAATATTGAATAAATCCATCCTCTACGTCAAATGCTCGATTACCTATTTTAGGCATCAAAAGAGTGTAAACTTTTTGATTTGAATAAAAACCAATAATATTTATAGCTTCGCTAAGACTCTTTTTTTTCTTCACTTTTTCTCTCTCTTTTAAATAGTAAAACTCTTCATATTCTGTATTGTCTTTAATCAATGAATTGTAAATATCTTCAGAATAAACTGCAATTTTTTGTCTTAAGAGATCAAATCTATCTTTTACAGTTTTATAATTTAGTTTTAATTCATTTGAAATTTCAAAAGCAGTTTTATTTTCACAGAATTTTTGAATTATCAGAATATCTTTCTCAATTTTCTTTAAAGAGAACTTCTTAGCACACTTTTTACATTTTATATAATCATTTGCAAGAGTATAAAACTCTACACTTTTACAATTTTGGCATATCATAAATAGATTTTAGCAAATTGGTTCTAAAAATATATATGTGTTTAATATACATCAAAGAATTTTAAAAAGAAATGGGCTAAACTGTAAAAAACTAAAAGGAAAGAATAATATGTGTAAAGATTGCGGATGTACGATAGCTGGAATGGAACACCACCACACTCATAACCATAATCACGACCATGGACATAGTCATCACCATCATCATGAAAATAGAGCTATTTTTAAAACTACAGATGAAAATATAAAAACAAATCCTTTATTAAATGACTCAAAAACTATTTCAGTAATTCAAAAAATTTTAGATAAAAATGATCATGAAGCAGCACATAATAGAGCTCATTTTGACCAACATAAAGTTTTAGGAATAAATTTAATGTCAAGTCCAGGAAGTGGGAAAACTACTCTTTTAGAAAAATTAGCAGAAAATTGTGATTTTAGATTTGCTGTTATTGAAGGCGATTTAGAAACATCAAAAGATGCTGATAGACTAAAAGCAAAAGGGATAAATGCTGTACAGATTCAAACGGGAAGTGCATGTCATTTGGATGCTTTTATGGTACATAAGGCTTTACATGATATTAAATTAGCTGATATTGATGTCTGTTTTGTTGAGAATGTTGGAAATCTAGTTTGTCCAGCATCTTATGATGTAGGAACTCATTTAAATATTGTTTTGGTTTCAGTTCCAGAAGGTGAAGATAAAATTGCAAAATATCCAGTTATGTTTAGAAGTGCTGATTTAATTTTATTTACTAAAATAGATTTATTACCATATTTTGAATACGATATTGAAAAAGAGAAGCAAATAGCTAGAAAATTAAAACCAAATGTAGATATTTTAGAAGTTTCTATAAAAGATGAGAATTCACTAAAAGCTGTTATAGATTGGATAAATTTTAAAAGAAAGATGAGATAACTATATGTGCTTATCAATACCATCAAAAATAAAAAGTATAGATAAAGAGACGAATACTTGTATAGTTGATACTATGGGAGTAGAAAGAAGTGCTAGTTTAGATTTGATAGATAAAGAGGTTGATATTGGAGATTATGTTTTGATTCATATTGGTTTTGCTATGAATAAAATAGATGAAGTTGATGCTTTAGAATCTTTAAAAGTTTATCAAGAGATAATTGACAAAATGGAAGAAAAAGATAGGCTTGAGATGATCCAAGAGTCTGACAATTATCAAAATAACTAAAAGTAAAATATTATGAAAGAGTTACAATTAAAAGATTTATATGATGGGTTTCGTGATGCAAAAGTTATAAAAGCTTATCAAAAATTAATAGGTGAGGATTTAAAAGATTATCATAAAACTATAAATATAATGGAAGTTTGTGGTGGACATACTCACACTATTATGAAATATGGAATACCTCAACTTTTAAACAAAAAGATAAATTTCATTCATGGACCTGGTTGTCCGGTTTGTGTTATGCCAAAAGATAGAATAGATAGTGCTTATGAGCTAAGTTTACAAAAAGATTTAATTCTTGTAACACTTGGGGATATGATAAAAGTTCCGGGAAGCAAGGGAAGTTTACAAAAAGTAAGAAGCGAAGGAGCCGATGTAAGATTTGTCTACTCTCCACTTGATTGTTTAAAAATTGCTAGTGATAATAAAGATAAAACAGTAGTATTTTTTGCAATAGGATTTGAAACTACAACTCCAATGACTTGTGCTTTACTTGAACAAGTTATAAAAAATGATATAAAAAATATTTTATTTCATATAAACCATATTACAGTTCCAGAAGTTATGAAAGTTTTGCTAGAAGATGAAAATTGTAAAATAGATGCTTTTTTAGGCCCATCACATGTTAGCGTTATAAGCGGAAGCAAAATTTATGAAGAGTTTCCAAAAAATTATAATAAGCCAGTAGTTGTAAGTGGATTTGAACCAGTTGATGTTATGCAAAGTATTTCTATGATTGTAAAACAGTTCAAAGAGAAAAGAGCTGATTTAGAAATAGAATATAAAAGACTTGTTTCTTATGAAGGAAACATAAAAGCTCAAAAACTTATAAACAAATACTTCAAAAAAGTTCCTTTTAAATTTAGAGGTATAGGAGAAGTAGAAAATAGTGGTTATGAACTAAAAGATGAATTTAATATCTACAATGCAAAAATAGTATATAAAGATATTCTACCAATACATGAAGTGAAAGAAAACAAAGCTTGCAAATGTCCTGATATTCTAAAAGGTGTAGCAAAACCAACTGATTGTAAAATCTTTGGAAACATATGTACTCCGACAAATCCTATTGGTTCTTGTATGGTGAGCTCAGAGGGTGCTTGTAGTGCTTATTATAAATATGGGAATTTATTATAAAAATATGAATTATTTAAAGGATAACTTATGAAAAAAATAGCATTTATTGGTGTTGGAGTTATGGGGAAATATATGGTTTCAAATCTTTTAAAAAATGGTTTTGAAGTAAGTATTTATGCAAGAAATAAACAAAAGGTTGAAGATACAATAAAAGAAGGAGCTATTTTTTGTGAAACTATTAAAAAGTGTGTAGAAAATAAAAATGCAGTTATCTCAATAGTTGGTTATCCAAAAGACGTTGAAGATGTATATTTTTCACCAAATGGTATAATAAACTCTGCTTCAAAAGATACTTACTTAATAGATATGACAACTACTACACCAACTCTTTCAATTAAAATTTATGAAGAGGCTAAAGAGAAAAATCTAAAAGCTTTAGATGCTCCAGTTTCAGGTGGAGATATTGGAGCTAAAAATGGAACACTTTCTATTATGGTAGGAGGCGAACAAAAAGATTTTGAAGCTTGTAAAAATATTTTTGATAGTTTAGGTAAAACAGTTATATATGAAGGAAAAGCAGGAAGTGGTCAGCACACAAAAATGGCAAATCAAATAGCAATAGCTGGCGTTATGGCAGGAGTTAGTGAAGCAATTGCTTATGGTAAAAAAGTAGGGCTTGATATACCAACAATGTTAAATAGTATTAGTAATGGAGCAGCACAGAGTTTTCATATGACAAATAATGCTCCAAAGATGTATAAAAGAGATTTTGAACCTGGTTTTTATATAAAACATATGGTAAAAGATTTAAAAATAGCTTCAGAAGAGATGCCAAACTTAGAAGTATTAAAAAATGTATTACATATGTACCAAACACTTGAAAAAAATGGTGATGGTAATTTAGGAACTCAAGCTATTTGTAAATACTATGAATAAAGGTTTCTTATGAATATAGAAAAAATAAAACAAAGAATACAAAAATTCAGTAATGATAGGAACTGGGAAAGTTTTCATAATCCTAAAAATTTAGTTATGGCATTAAATGGAGAAGTTGGAGAATTAAATGAGATTTTCCAATGGTTAAACTTTGAAGAGTCTATGAACTTACCAGAGGATGTAAAAAAACATACAAAAGAAGAGGTTGCTGATATAGCTATTTATCTTATTAGGATTTGTATGAAGCTTGATATTGATCTAGAAGATGCCATATTAAATAAAATGACAAAAAATGAAGCTAAATATCCAGTAGAAACATCTTTTGGTGGAAGTAAAAAATATAGTAAAAGTAGAGAAAATAGATAAATGACTAAAACAATAACACTAGCACATGGAAACGGTGGTCAAGAAAATAATGAATTGATAAAAGAAGTATTTTATGAAGCTTTTAAAAATGATATTTTAGAAAAAAGTGAAGATGCTGCAATTATAGAAAATGGAAAGTTAGCATTTAGTACAGACTCTTTTACAGTAAGTCCTATTTTTTTTAATGATGCTAACATAGGAAAACTTGCTATTTGTGGAACTTGTAATGATCTAGCAATGATGGGAGCAAAACCAAAATATCTTACTTGTTCAGTTATTATAGAAGAGGGATTTGAAGTAGAACAACTTAAAACTATTGTAAACTCAATGAAAAAAGAGTTAAAAAAGAATGAAGCAACAATTGTAAGTGGTGATACAAAAGTAGTGCCAAAAGGTACTGTTGATAAAATCTTTATAAATACTACTGGTATTGGAGAAGTAATATATAGTGGTATTAGTTCAAATAATATCACAGAAAATGACCTAATACTTGTAAATCGTGATATTGGAGCTCATGGAGCTACTATATTTACAGCACGGGAAGGAATAGATATTCATTCTAATTTAAAAAGTGATTGTAACTCTTTATTTCCTCAAGTAAAAGCTTTAATCGATAATGGTATTAAAATAACTGCACTTAGAGATGCTACTAGAGGTGGGGTAAGTGCTGTTTTAAATGAATGGGCAAAACAATCAAATATTTGTATAGAAGTTGATGAAGAAAAGATTCCAGTAAGCGATGAGGTAAAAGGGATTTGTGAAATGTTAGGTTTTGAAGCAACAAATCTAGCAAATGAAGGAACATTTGTTTTAGCAATTCATAAAAAGTTTGCTTTTAGAGCAATAGAAATTTTACATAAGTTTCCTGAAGCTTTGAATGCTTCAATTATTGGTAAAGTAACAGATCAATATCCACAAAAAGTTATTTTAAATAGTTCTTGGGGAACAAAAAGATTTTTAGATACCCCAACAGGTGAATTACTTCCAAGGATTTGTTAGGAGAATACTTATGCATGAATACTCAATTGTTCAATCTTTATTAGAAAGCTGCGAAGAACACGCACGTCAAAATGATGCAAAAAAAGTTACAAAAGTAATTGTAAAAATTGGAGTTTTAAGTGGAGTTGAACCTGATTTATTAAAAACAGCTTTTGATACTTTCAAAGAACAGACAATTTGTCATGATGCGAATTTTTTGATAAATATACAAAAGATAGAGATATTTTGTCATAAATGTAACACTAAATCAACTTTGGAAAAACATGAATTTTCTTGTCCAAAATGTGAAAGTGTGGACATAAGAATAACAGATGGCGAAGATATGTATCTTATGAGTTTAGAGTTAGAATGATTTTTCTAACTCTTTTTCATATTTTTGCAGTTCAGAAGAAGGTAAAGCTTTAGAAAAATAGAACCCCTGAACAATATCTAGTCAGCCCTGAAAAAGCCTAAATTATTTTATTTTCTACTAATTTTTTAGTCTCAGGGATGAATAAATATTAGTTTTATCACAATCAGTTGTAAAAATATTTGGCTTAATTAAAAAAAATGGGGTCTGAAAAGTTAAGCTAGCTTCGATACTATGGTTGTTTAAAAAGGATTATCTACAGATGTCTGTAAAAAAATAGTAAAATATGTCCAAAATGCTTATCAAAAAACACAAAAAAGATTGGTAAAAGAAATGAAATTCAACGTTATCAATGTAATAATTGTGGTAAAAAATTTCAATCAAAAAGAAGACCTGAAAAACTAGAAAATTCTCTTTTCAAAGAGTATGTTTATCATAGACAAACTTTACAAGATTTAGCTACTAAATACAATAAATCTATCCAATGGGTTCATTATAAAATTAAAGAATATCTTCCTATTGCAAAGGTACATAATCCAAGAGCAGTAAATTTAATATGTGATGCAACTTTCTATGGTAAGAGAAAAGATAAGTTGGGTACTTTAGTTTTTATGGATAGTATCACTCATGAGATATTAATTTGGAAACATATACAAACAGAAAGAGTAGATGATTATAAATACTTACTTGTTGAATTATTGAATCTAGGATATACAATTTTATCTGTAACAATATATGGTAAGAGAGGTGTTAACAGCGTATTTAAAGATTATCCAGTACAAATGTGTCATTTCCATCAGAAACGTATTATTCAAAGATATATAACATTACATCCAAAACTAGAAGCTAGCCAAGAGTTAAAGAAAATTATGACTAGATTAAAATATAGTGATGAGAATAGATTTACAAAAGCATTGGATATTTGGTATATAAAATATAAATCTTTTTTAGATGAAATTACTATTCATCCTGATAGTCAAAAAAGTTCATATACTCATAAAAAACTTGTAGCTGCTTATCGTAGTATTAGAAATAATTTACCATATCTTTTTACCTATAAAAATTATAAGAAATTAAATCTTTCAAATACAACAAATTTAATTGAGGGTGGAGTATTTTCTCCATTGAAAATATTAATAAAAATACATAGAGGTTTGAGTAAAAGTTTGAAGTTAAAGATTGTTGATGATTACTTAGTTAGCTATAAGAAAAAAGAATAATTCAGACCCCATTTTTTTTAATTAAGCCAAAAGATCCAATAGCTGATAAGATAAAATACTAATACCAATAATCAAAAAATATGGTAATAGATTTAAAAATGATTGTCTTATGGAAATTAACCATAAATTATTGTTGAGAAATAACACTTTTGTTCCTTAAATAATTAAAAACATTATTATACTTAAAAGTTGTTAATTTTATCTATTTATTTTTTTGTTCTAAAAATATATAAGAATTTATAAATTTTATTTTACATAAACTAAAGATAATTATAATTTGCAAAAAAAGTAGGATATTCTAATATGAAAAAAATTATTTCAACTTTAACTTTAATGGCACTTTTTGCAAATGCACATTTTTTGACACTTATTCCATCAAATGACAATATAGAAGATAAAAAAGATTCAAAAATAAAATTAGATGCAATGTTTATACATCCATTTGAGCAAAGTGGAATGAATATGGAAAAACCAAAAGGTATTTTTGTAAATAATAATAAAAATTCCCTAGAACTAAAAGAGACAAAAAAATTTAATAACAAAGCATGGGAAAGTTCATATTTAATAGAAAAACCTGGAATTTATAAATTTTTTGTACAACCCGAACCATATTTTGAAGAATCTGAAGGATTATTTATAAGTCATGTACCAAAAGTGGTAGTTAGTGCTTTTGGAATAGAAGAGGGTTGGGATAAGCCAATTGGTTTAAAATATGAAATAGTTCCTCTTACAAAACCATTTGCTATTTATGCCGGAAACATTTTTCAAGCAGCAGTTTTAAAAGATGGAAAACCCGAAGCTAATATTGAAGTTGAAGTTGAACTTTATAATGAGTTTGGTTTAAAGGCTCCAACAAATTCACATATAACTCAAAGTGTTAAAACCGATAAAAATGGAATTTTTTCTTTTGTCTTAAATCATAAGGGTTGGTGGGGATTTGCTGCACTAATTGAAGAGGGTGAAAAAGAGTTAAATGGTAAAAAATATCCTATTGAAAATGGTGCATTACTTTGGTTAAAAGCTTACTAAAATGCATATAAGTGATGGTATTTTAACTTTAGAAGTTACAATAGTATCAACTGTTGTAGCTTTTGGTTTTTTATTTTATTCATTTAAAAATTTGTCAAACGATAAAATAGCATTAGCTTCAGCTTTTAGTGCACTATTTTTTGTGGCTTCTTTTATACATATTCCTTTTGGACCAACACAAATTCATTTAATGTTATTGGGTTTTATAGGTATATTTTTAGGAAGTATTAGTATATTTTCAATCTCTTTAGCACTTATCTTACAAGCTTTATTATTAGGATTTGGAGGAGTTAGTTCTATAGGTGCAAATATTTTAATTATGGGTGTGTCTTCATATTTAGTATTTTTACTTTTTAATCTAAGAATTTTACAAAAATTAAATGAAAAAATTAAATTTTTTCTTGTAGGTTTTAGTGGGATATTAATATCTTCAATTATCCTATTTTTTCTTTTAATATTTTCAAAAAATGAATATGAAAACGTTGCATATTCAATATTTGTAATAAACATTCCTACAATGATTTTAGAAGGGTTAGTTACACTTTTTTTATTTTTATATATTAAAAAAGCTATGCCAAATTTATTAAAGGAATTAAATATATGAAATTTTTATTAATACTTTTTTTACCAATATTACTATTTGCTCATAAAGTGAATTTATTTTTGGATTTAAAAGATGATAATCTTTATATTAAATCCTATTTTGCGAATGCTAAAGCATGTGTTAATTGTAAATTTAAAATAGAATCAAATGAAAAATTACTTTTTGAAGGTATTTTAGATGAAAAAGGAGAATATAACTACAAAACATCAATAAATGATTTAAAAGTTATTGTAGATGCTGGAAATGGGCATACAGTAAATAAAAAAATAAGATTTCAAGAACAAAAAGATGAAGAAAAAACTATACAAATAGCAAAAATCAATAAAGAAATAGAAGGATTAATAGAAGAGAATAGGGCTCTCAAAAATCAAGTTAAAGTTTTAGAAGAACAATTAAACTACTTTGAAATTTTCAAAGTAATTTTTGGATTAGTTTTAATTGTTTTGATTTTTATATTTATAAAAAAAGTAAAAAATTGAATTTAAATCCAGCCATTGCACTTAGTAGTGCTTTTATTTTTAGCTTACTTTTAAGTTTTTCAAACTTAGAAGTTTTTTATATTGTTCCTATAATTTTTTTAATATTTTTAAATCTAGATAATATTTTTATAATTTTAAAAAAACTAATATTTTTAAACTTTTTCATACTATTTTTATCTGTTTTTTTCTATTTTGAAACAAATTTTATGGAGGCGTTAAATTTATTTTTAAAAGTAAATATGATTATTTTATTTAACCTTTTGTTATTTTTTTCTTCAAATGGTTTTGATATAGTAAAAGGATTTATGATACTTAGATTTCCAAAAAAATTTGTATCTTCTTTGTATTTTAGTGTTAAACTAATATTTGAATTAAATTTAGAGTTAAAAAATATTAGAACATCACTAAAAGCAAGAAATTTCAAAGCGAAAACAGATATATTTACATATAAAACTTATGGTAATATTTTTGGAATACTTTTTTTAAAAACTATTACTAAATCCGAACAATTAAAAGAGAATTTTTTATTAAGAGGCTTTAAAAATGAGATATTTCTAAGCTACAGCAATGAAATTAAAAAATTTGATTTTATATTAATTTTTATTTTAAATTTTATATTTTTACTAAAGGTAGTTTTATGAGTTGTTCAATGAATTTAAAAAATATTTCTTATAAAAAAAATAATAACTACTTATTTAAAAATATAAATTTAAATTTAGGACATAAAGAAAAAATGGCAATTATTGGACAAAATGGAGTTGGTAAATCAACTTTGATAAAAATAATTGCAGGATTAGAAGAACCAACAAATGGAGAAATAACTCTTTTCCACAACCAAATAAAAAATAAAAAAGATTTTGAAAAATATAGAGATGAAATAGGTTATTTACCTCAAGACGTAAGTAATTTTTTTCTTTGCATAACTGTAATAGAAGATATTATGTTTTCATTATTAACTTTAGGAGTTGATAAAAAAGAGGCTTATTCTAAGAGTGTAAATATCTTAAAAATATTAAATATTATACATTTAGAAAATAGAGTGATTTATGAACTAAGTGGTGGTGAACAAAAAATTGTAGCTCTTGCTGCAATTTTAGTAAAAGAACCAAAAATCTTACTTTTAGATGAACCAACAAATGCTCTAGATGAAGAGAGTGAGAAAAAAGTCTTAAGTATTTTAAATAGCATAGAAAAATCTATGATAATTGTTTCTCATCATAAATCTTTCATACAAAAATTAGTTTCAAAAATATATAAATTAGAAGATAAAACGTTAAAAAACGAGCCTATCTATACTCATTTTTATACTCAACATAGTGTTGTGCATGGGCTATAAATTTTTCCTCATCTTCTGCTGTTAGTTCTTTCACAACCTTAGCAGGACTTCCCATAATCAAACTTCTTGGTGGAAAAACTTTACCTGAAGTAACTAATGAATTAGCTCCAACAATACTTCCTTGACCAATTACAGCATTATCTAAAATAGTTGCACTCATACCAATTAAACAATTATCTTCAATTTTACAACCATGAAGCATTACTTTATGACCGATTGTTACATTATCTCCAATAATTGTTTTTGTATTTGTATCAGTATGAATCATACTTAGATCTTGAATATTTGTATTTTTACCAATCCTTACTTCATTTACATCTGAACGAATAACACATCCAAACCAAACTGATGAATTTTCACCAATTTCTATATTACCTATTAAATCTGCACTTGGAGCAATCCAAGCAGATGAATGAATAACTGGATAAAACTCTTTAAATTTCAAAATCATAACTTACTCCTTTAAAAGTTTAGATTCTAATACTTTAAAGTAGCAAAAGCATAGCAATCATATTACAAAAAAGTTACAAAATTTACTAAAATTTTTGTATAAATAATCAAAAAAATCTTATATAATGTCATTTTTATTTTCAGGAAAAGATTATGGATATAATAAATAGAATTAAACCGTTAGTGGAAGAGTTGGCTTTTAAAAAGCTTGAAAATGATGAACCCCTTTATACATCAAATTTAATTGATAGTATGGGTACTGTTGATCTTGCTATGATGCTTGAAGAAGAATTTAATATTAAGATTGATACAAGAGATATAATTGTAAGTAATTTTGATAGTATTGAAAAACTAGCAAATTATATTAAAAGTAGAATAGAGTGAGTAGGTTATTTTTAAACCTTCTTGCTTTTTTAACTGCTTGTTTTACTGTAATAATAATTTTTTATTTTAATAAAAATAATATTTTTAATCACTATTTTGAGTCTTTAGAATCTTTAAAGAAAACTCATAGTCTAAAAAATGATTTAGAAAGTGGTAAGATTGTAGTTTTTGGATCTTCTGAACTTGATTTTAAAAATCAAAAATTTACTCCACAAAATTTTTTTAATAATTTACAAATTCCTCTTAGAGTTCAAGGTAATGAAGGACAACAAGAATTTGCTATTTTATCTCAATTGGCTGCACTAAATAGTAAAAAAGTTGAAAACAATGCAAGAGTTGTAATTCTAATTTCTCCAAGTTGGTTCACGGGAAATCATAATGGTACAAAAATTCCAAAATTTTTAGAGTATATGTATGTGGGAATGATGGATAGGCTATATTTTTCAAGTAATATAGATGAAAAAATCAAAATGCAAATAAATAATTATGTACAAAAAAATCTAAGTTTAATAAAAGAACCTAGCTACGTATATAGTGATAATATAAATGAATATAAGAAAAATATTATTAATAGATATATTAAAAAAGCTATTATAAGCTATCTTGATTCAAAATATGAAACTAATGATAAATTTGAATATCAAAATATAAATATTGATTTTGAAAAACTAAAAGATGAAGCTCATAAATATGAACTACCATCGACAAATAATAACTTTGGAATAAATAATGATTACTACACAAGAGTAATTGAACCAAATATAAATAAAAACTATTTTCCTTTCTCTATTGAAATGACTAAAACATTGGAAGAGAATGAAGAATTTACACATTTCTTAACTCTTTTAGAAACTCTAAAAAATTACAAAATAAAACCACTTTTTATAATGCAAGATTTACATCCTTATACCTATGGAAAGAATAGAGAACAAATGGAAATTTTAATCAAGAACATACAAGACAAAGTAGAAAGTTACAACTATGAATTCTATAATATGTGGAGTTACGATAAAAAGAGTTATGAATTAGGAAACCTACATGATATGGTTCATTTAGGAGAATTAGGTTGGCTAAAAGTTAACCAAAAGATCATTGAACATTTTAACAAATAAGGAAATCTTTTTGAAATATTTTTTGAAATATTTTTTCGTCTATCTACTTTTAATTATTGGTTTTGCTTTTATTTTAATAGAAAAAAATATAAGCGATTTAAATGGTAAAGATACAGATTCTGAAGTAGAATTTGTTTATGAGGAGTTTTAATGGAAGATATCTTTCCATTTTCTGGTCTTGGATTTTTTTTAATATGCTTTGCATTTATAGCTTTTTTACATATTTTTAAAAATATATTAAAAAATGTTATATCTTATAAAATGGTAATTTTTATAGGGATTATAGCTTATATATTTTTTGCTATTCCTGAAAGTTATGAACTTTTTTTAATATTACTTTATACATATGTTATATATTGGTTATTTGTTACAAACAAATTTCAAGAAACTTTTTTCGCTATGATTGTTATTGCTTTTCCAATGATTATACATAAAATAGATATGGCAAATCCTATGTTTAAAATAATAGGTATTTCTTATATAACATTTAGAACTATTCAAGCCATTGTTGATAGTCAAAATTATGGAAAATTGTCTTTCTTTGAATTTACATCTTTTTTACTATTTCCAACAACTTTACTTGCAGGTCCAATAGATAGATCATATAGATTTCAAGAAGATTTACAAAAAGGTTATGAAAATCTTAATTTTTCAAATTTATTAAAAGGTTGGGAAATTTTAGTTATTGGTGTTTTATTTAAATTCATTTTTGCAGAGCTTGTAACAATGTTCTGGTTAAGTAAAATTGATGAAAATAGTACTAATATTTTGGATATGGTAAATAGTGCTTATTCTTATACGGTTTATCTATTCTTTGATTTTGCTGGCTACAGTGCAATGGCTGTTGGTCTTAGTATTATGATGGGAATTTTTATTCCAATGAATTTTAATCATCCTTATTTAGCACCTAATCCTCAAGATTTTTGGAGAAGATTTCATATTACACTTGGAAGCTGGTTAAATGACTATTTCTTTAAACCACTTTATAAATATCTTCATAATTTTGCTTATTTAAAAGGTAGAAAATTACTTATACAAAACATTGCTATAACTTCTACATTTTTACTTATGGGTATGTGGAATGGTTTAACTTGGTATTTTATTTTAAGTGGTTTTCTGTTTGGCATTTATTCAAGTATTCATAACTCATATGTTTTGTATATAAAAAAAGGTGGCTTTGATTATTTTTCAATATTTCCTCCAATTTTAAGTGTAAATATTAAAAGATTTTTAATGATAAACGGTGCAGTTTTTGCTTTATATTTTTTTAGTGGGAGGGTTCCTTTATGAGATTTGATTTAGAACTAATGGATTTTGTTGAGTGTGAAAAAGATTTTGATAATTTAGCTGTTTGTGGAAGTAATGAAGATTTAACATGGAAAGAATTTAAAGATAAAGTTGAAATTTTAAAAAATAAAATTTTAAAATACAATCTTCCAAAAGGTCATCCAATTATTATTTATGGTCATAAAGAATCTGATTTCATTGTAAGCATAGTTGCTTGTATGAACATGGGATATCCTTATATTCCTATTGATACAATTTATCCAAAATCAAGAGTTGATAAAATAGTTGATATAGTAAAATCTTCAATAATAATAAATTCTATAGAAAATGAAATCCATTTTGATGAAAATAATATATCTACAACATATCAATTATCTGATCCAATAGTTTACATAATATTCACTTCAGGAAGTACAGGAGAGCCAAAAGGTGTTCAAATAACACAAAATTCTATTTTGGATTTCCAAAAATGGCTTTCAAATGATTTTGGATTCTCAAATAAATCTGTTTTTATGAATCAAGCACCTTTTAGTTTTGATTTATCTGTTTACGAGGTGATTGGATTTTTAAGCTTAGGTGCAACTATTGTTTTAAATAGTAAAGATACTATAGAAAATCATCTTGAGTATTTTGAAAGATTAAAAAAATATTCTTGTGATTCTTGGGTTTCAACACCATCTTTTATAAGTAAACTTTTACTCTCTGAAGTATTTAATCAAAATAATTTAAAAGATTTAAAAACTTTTCTATTTTGTGGAGAAGTCTTACCAGCAAATACTGTAAAAAGAATAAAAAATAATTTTCCAGACTCTAAAGTTTTAAATACATACGGTCCAACAGAGGCTACTGTTGCTACAACTTTAGTTGAAATTACATCTGAAATTATAGAAAAATACTCAAAAAGTCTTCCAGTTGGTTATGTAAAAGAAGGAACTATAATAAATTTATTAAATATTGATGAACAAAATATTGGAGAAATGGAAATTATAGGAGACAATGTATCAATTGGTTATTTTAAAAACGAAGAATTAAATAGTCAAAAATTTGAAAAAAAATACGAAAAAAGAAGCTTCAAAACAGGAGATTTTGGATATTTTGAAAATGGTTTACTATTTTTTGCAAATAGAAAAGATGAGTTAATAAAACTTCACGGATATAGAATAGAACTAGGGGAAATAGATAAAGAAATTTTAACTAACAAATTAATCGAAGACGCTATAACTATTGCTTTAAAAAGAGGAGCTGAAGTTGTAAAATTGGTATCTTTTATAATTTCAAAAAATAACATAAATATTGAAGAATTAAAAGATAGTATCTCAAAAAATCTTCCGTATTATATGATACCTTCAGATATTGTAAAAATTGATAATTTTCCTTACAATGCAAACCATAAAATTGATAAAAATGAGTTGATTAATCTTTATAAGAGTTTATAAATTAGACAGAAATTCTGTCTAATTTATTTAAGAATTTTATCTTTGTTTTTTACCTGCAATTACAAGTCTTAAAGCATTTAATCTAATAAATCCTTCAGCATCTTTTTGATTATAAACTTCATCTTTCTCAAAAGTTGAATATGCATCATCATATAAAGATTTTGATGATTCTCTTCCAATAACCATAACATTACCTTTGTAAAGTTTTAATCTTACTTTACCTTCTACATTTTTCTGAGTTGCATCAATTGCTGCTTGAAGCATTTCTCTTTCTGGAGAGAACCAGTATCCTTGATAAATTAATTTTGCATATCTTGGCATTAATTCATCTTTTAAGTGAGCAGCTTCTCTATCAAGAGTTAAAGATTCAATAGCTCTATGAGCTTTTAACATAATAGTTCCACCTGGAGTCTCATAACAACCTCTAGCTTTCATTCCAACATATCTATTTTCAACAATATCAACTCTTCCAATACCATGTTTATTTCCAAGTTTATTTAAAGCTAATAAAAGATTCGCAGGAGATAATTTCTCACCATTTAATGCAATTGGATCTCCATTTTTGTATTCGATTTCAATAATTTCAGCTTGATCTGGAGCTTTCTCTGGAGATGTTGTCCATAACCACATTGATTCTTCAGGCTCATTTGCTGGATTTTCTAAATGAAGTCCTTCATAAGAGATATGTAATAAATTTGCATCCATTGAATATGGGCTAATTTTTGGATTTCCATTTTCATCAACATGTTTTTGTGCTATTTCAATTCCATGTTTTCTAGCATATTCAAGTAAGCTCTCTCTAGAATTCAATTCCCACTCTCTCCATGGTGCAATTACTTTTAATTCTGGATTTAAAGCTAACGCTCCAAGTTCAAATCTAACTTGGTCATTTCCTTTTCCTGTTGCTCCATGAGATACTGCTTCTGCACCTTTTTCATTTGCAATTTCAACTAATTTTTTTGCGATTAATGGTCTTGCTATACTTGTTCCTAAAAGATACTCTCCCTCATAAATTGCATTTGCTCTAAACATAGGAAAAACATAATCTCTTACAAACTCTTCTTTCACATCTAAAATATATACATTTTCTGGTTTAATACCACAAGCTATCGCTTTTGCTCTAGCAGGCTCAACCTCTTCACCTTGTCCTAAATCAGCTGTAAAAGTGATAACTTCAGCATTATATTCATCTTGAAGCCATTTTAAAATAATAGAAGTATCAAGTCCTCCACTATAAGCCAAAACTACTTTTTTAATATCTTTTTTACTCATTTTATATCCTATTTTAGTAAATTACTGTGGATTTTACCTAAGTTTTACTATAAAGAATTTTAAGCACTTTTAGAAATTTTTCGTTATAATCAATCTTATGAGAATAGATAAATTTTTAAACGCCGTAAATATTACAAAAAGAAGAGCTGTTGCTGAAGATATGTTGGAGCATAAAGTTGTATTTTTAAACGATATTCCAGTTAAAAAAGCAAAAGAGGTAAAAGTAGGGGATATTATAGAAATAAAATATCTTGAAAAAAGTGAAAAGTTTAAAATTATTCAAATTCCAACTACTAAATCAACACCAAAATCAAAAATGGATGAGTATATAGAGAGGTTAAACTAAATGTTTTTAGAGACAAAGCAAAAATTTGATGATATTTTTGAAAACAAATTAAGTCAAGAAGAGATAAGAGATTATTTCTTAGAGTTATATAATAGAGGAGAAACTGCATCTGAATTTGCTGGTGCTGCTAGTTCTATGAGAGATTATATGATTCCTCTTCCTATAAGTGAAGAATTAAAAGAGAAGTGTATAGATATTGTAGGAACTGGTGGAGATAAAAGTTATAGTTTTAATATATCATCAACAGTTTCAATACTTCTTGCAAGTGTAGGATCTTTTGTTGCAAAACATGGTAATAGAAGTGTTACTAGTAAAAGTGGAAGTGCTGATATGCTAGAAGCATTAGGTATAAACTTAAATTTAAGCTTAGAAGATACTGCAAAAATGCTAGAAGAAACGGGATTTGGTTTTATGTTTGCAGCTAACCATCATCCAGCTATGAAATATATCACACCTGTTAGAAAAACTATTGATCATAGAACTATTATGAATATTATTGGACCTTTATGTAGTCCAGCTGGTGTAAAAAAACAAGTTATTGGAGTTTTCCATAAAGATTTTGTTAATAAAATTGCAACTGCTTTAGATATGCTAGATTGTAAAAAAGCAATGGTATTATCATCGGCTGATGGTATGGATGAGATATCAATTTCAAGTATTACATATGCTACTTTATTAGATAATGGAAAACAAGTAGATGTTGAAATAAACCCTGAAAATTATGGTCTAAAATTAGCACCTAAAGATGAGATTGTTGGAGCAGGACCAGAAGTTAATGCTCAAATAACAAGAGATATATTATCTGGTAAAGAAAAAGGTGCAAAACTTGACATTGTTTTAATAAATGCAGCTGCAGCTCTTTTGGTTGATGGTAAAGCTAGAGACTTAAAAGAGGGGATTGAAATAGCAAGAGAAGCAATAGATAGTGGTCTTGCAAATAAAAAGTTAGAAGAGATTATAAAATACTCTCAAAGGCTTAGTTGTTAATGTGTAAAGAGTTTTTACTAGGTGAAGATGAGATTGAAGTTATAATCTCTTATCTTAAAGAACTTCTAGAAAATCGTGATTGTATTGTTATTCTAAGAGGTGATTTAGCTAGTGGGAAAACAACTTTAGTAAAACATTTCGTAAAAGCAATTGGATTAGATGATGTAGTGAATTCTCCTACTTTTTCTCTTCAAGTAGTGTATGGTAATGAAATTTTTCACTATGATTTATATAATAAAACACTAGAAGAATTTATTTCATTGGGTATGCTTGAAGAGTTTGAAAAAAGTGGTATACACTTTGTAGAGTGGGGTAGTGGTAAATTAGAAAATATTTTAAATGATTATGGATTTGATGTAATAGTGTTAGATATTTTAAAAAAAGATGATAAAAGGTTATATAAAATCGATGCATAAGTTAAAAATTGTAGAAATAAAAAAAAGTATTAAAAAAACTGAAATTTTACATGGAATTTCTCTAGAAGTTAATTCAGGTGAAATAGTTGGGCTTCTAGGACCAAATGGAGCAGGAAAAACAACAACATTTTATACAGTTTGTGGACTAGTAAAACCAAGTAGTGGACAAGTTTTTTTTGATAATGAAGATATAACATCTTTGCCTTTACATAAAAGAGCATTAAAAGGAATAGGGTATTTACCTCAAGAATCTTCAATTTTTAAAGACTTAAGCGTGGAAGACAATCTTCTTTTAGCAGCTGAAATTGTTTTTAAAGATAAAGAAGAACAAAATAGACGAGTAGAAGAACTTTTAGAATTACTCGATATTGAACCAATTAGACAAAGAAAAGGGATATCTTTATCTGGTGGAGAAAGAAGAAGAACAGAGATTGCAAGAGCTTTGGTTTCAAAACCAAAATTTTTACTTCTTGATGAACCTTTTGCAGGAGTTGACCCAATTGCTGTTAAAGATATTCAAGATTTAATAAGTGAATTAACAAAAATAGGAATAGGTGTTTTAATAACCGACCACAATGTAAGAGAAACTTTACAAATTTGTAATCGTGCTTATGTTATGAAAAGTGGTAGTTTACTTGCAAGTGGGACATCTGAAGAAATAAAAAATGATCCAAGAGTAAAAGAACATTACTTAGGTGATGATTTTAAATTTAATTAAAATATATAATAAATTATGAAAGATTGAAATATGAATGCAATAACAAGAGTAAAAGAAGCAATTGAAGAGATAAAAAAAGGTAATATGGTAATCATGCTTGATGATGAAGATAGAGAAAACGAGGGTGATTTAGTTTACTCAGCAGCATTAAGTACTCCTGAACACGTTAATTTTATGGTTACGCATGCTAAAGGTTTAGTTTGTGTAAGTGTTCCAAATGAAACAGCAAAAAGACTTGAATTATACCCTATGGTTAGTTCAAATACTTCAGCTTATGAAACTGCATTTACAGTTTCTGTTGATGATGCAAATGCTGCTACTGGAATTAGTGCTATTGAAAGAGACAATACTATAAAAATCCTAGCAAATCCTATAGCTAAAGCTGTTGAATTAGTTCGACCTGGCCATATTTTTCCACTTATTGCAAAAGATGGTGGTGTATTAGTTAGAACAGGGCATACAGAAGGAAGTGTAGATTTATGTAAGCTTGCAGGATTAAAAGGTGAAGCTGTTATTTGTGAAATCTTAAAAGAAGATGGAACTATGGCAAGAAGAGATGATTTAGATATATTTGCAGCAAAACATAACTTAAAACAAATTTATATATCTGATTTAGTTGAATATAGATTATCTCATGAAAAACTAGTAACTGAAATTTCTAGTGCACAGATTAAGTTTTTTGGACAAAATGCAATAAAAAAAGAGTTTAGAGATCATTTAGAAAATATTCATACTGCAATTATATTTGGAGAGTTAAAAGATTTAACTCATGTAAAATTTCATACAATAAGACCAGATATCAAAATCTTCATAAATGATGACAAACTTCACTCAATGTTAAAAACAATTAACTTTTTACAAAGTAAAGATGGAGTTTTAATATTTTTAAACAATGAAAACAAAAACCAAGAAATTGAGAAAAACTATGGAATTGGTGCTCAAATAATAAGTTCTTTAAACATTAAGAAAGTGAAATTAATGACAAGTGGTGGAAAACATTCATTTGTTGGTTTAAATGGATTTGGTTTAGAAATAGTTGAAGAAATACAAATAGAATCATAAGTTGGAAATAGCTAGTTTTAAATCCTAGCTATTTTTATATTATATTTAGTATTGAAAACTTTAATTAACAGTAGTTATTTTTTTTATTTTTTTAATAAATATGTGTAAATAGGTAACAAAAATAGCAATAAATAATTTTAAATTACTTGTAAAAATAAATTTAAAATAAAAAATAGGGGAGTTATTATTATGAAAAAAGCATTATTATTTTTAATAAGTATAAGTTTTGCAAATGGAGAAGTAATTTATAAAGAAAAAGAGTATAAATTTAATCAAAGTATTGAAAATGAATTAAGAAAATTTAATGAAAAAGAAACTTCAAAAAGAAATGATATTAAATTTAATGGAACAATAATAAATATAAAAGACTATAGAGATTATTATCAATACACACTAAAAGATCATGAAAAAGGATTAATATATTTAAGACTTGATACAAAAATGTATAAAGAGAAAAATATAATAAGTGGATATTGCAACGATAAAAGCTATTCTGAATATATTGAATGTTCTGTATATAATTATAAAATTATAAAGTAAAATATTGAAATAAAGTAAATTAGGTTTTTTAATAATTGTCGAACAACTTTTGATAATTAGACAAGAGTAAACTCATTGCCCCGCTACGCGGGGCTTCTGAGTTTACTTTATGCAGCTGCTTTTAATTTAATATTTAAAGATATTTTAGCAACTTGTAAACAGTTGCATTAGCATTTGTTAGAGAAACTATTTAACTGAAACTAAACAGAAATTTTTAAATTTTTAACATTACATTTATAAAATTTTAAAAATTTAAGTTTATTTTACAGTTATTCAGTGATTAAAATTCGAAAAAAACCCTAAGCATAGCTTTTAACGGGTTTCTTTAGAAATTTTATCACTAAAACATAGTTTTAAGGGCATTCTTTACGGTTGAGATATATTCTTTTTTTTCGCCAAAAAAAGAACCAAAAAAAGCAAAAAAAAAATAAATCCTAATAGGCGGTTTAAATTATCATTATTTAATATATATCTGTGTTATATAAATTTGCTGAAATTAAATCTTCATCTATGAATTGACGATTTATCAGTTCATTTTTAATTAGTGCATAATATTTTAAATTGACTGAATCAATATTTGTATTAAGTTTTTTATATTCCTGGTAGAGCTCTAAGTTAGTTCTGTAATTGATAGGTTTAGTATAATTTAATTTAACCAGGTGATTATCAATTTGTTTATAGAATTCACCTTCAATAATAATTTTAGGTTGTTTAATTTTTTTCTTATACTTTAATTCTATCTTTTTAAATATAGGTTTTTGAAATTCTTTTTTTTCTCCAAATTCTTTTATAATTTTTCCGTACTGATAGAATAGTTTATATTGACCTTGATTATATTGCAAGGTTCTTCCATGTTCATTAGTGATTGAAATATAATCATCTTCCTTTGACCATTCGGAAAGCGTAGGATTTTCCTTATAAGTAAAATTTAAATTATATAGATCTTTTTCAAGTGGAAGTAATTTTCTATAAACCCACATTGGAATCGTAGAATGAGAAGTAACTATTCTTAATATTCTGTTTTTTATATACCAAGCTTGAAGGTAATCTATTTCGGCTTCATTTTTAACATCTCTAAAAGATTTTAAAACATACTTTAATATATATCCTAAAGGTGAATGTAAATCAGTTTGAAAACCTTTTAAATCATTTGAGCCTTTTTTTAATTTTCTTATATTTTGGGGAGCAGGGAAGTATCTTTTATAATATTCTTTTAAAAGTTCTACTTTATTAAAAGGACAATAAACCAATAAATGAAAGTGCGGCACTCCATCTTTCTTATGTGGTTCAGCAGTTTTTATATAATGAATTTTAATATTATCTTTTTTAAATTGTTTAAAAATAAGTGATTTTAAAAATCTAGACCATTGGTAATTAATACAATTATATAAATCTTTTATTGTAAATTTTTCTTTTTTCATTATCTTATCTTGAAGAAAGCCAAAACGCTCATTATTAGGAATTAGTTTTTTATGTACACCAGGATAATATTTAGAAAAATCACCATAAAGAAAACCACGAAAGAAACCATCAAGAGTAATAGTTAAAAAAATAGGGGAATAACTAACATCAGTTTGAGTATTTATAAAATCCTGAATAGTATTAAGTTTATTTTGCATTTCAGAGTAATATCTTTCACTATGATTAGCAGAGTGAGAAACATCTAGTAAAGTTTTTACTTGACCGCTAGAAGTAACAAAAGAATTATTTTCTAAATATTTCTTTTGACGATCATGTTTTGTTTTTATATATTCTAAATCTTCTTTAGTTAATCCGTACATTTTAAGCCCTTTTAATATTTATTATTTGTCCCAATTTTTAATCTTATCTATGAACTTTTGTGGTGCTTCAAAATCTTCAACAAGCTCAAATATAATGCTAAGATTTGATAGTGAATCTTTTTGTGATTCATATTTAAATAGCCAACCTGCAAGTGGAATATCTTTTAAAACTGGAACGCCTGTTTCTTTTTTTGAGTTTTCTTTTTGATTCAATCCTGAAAGAATCATAATATTTTCTTTTGATAAATGAAAACTTTGAGTAATAGATTTTTTTGAAGTTATAGGCATATCATTATTTGTTAAAGAAACAATATTTGATAGTTCAAGGTTCAAATCAAGATAGACATTATCATCTTTGTAAATACGAGGTGTAACTTCAATTTTTAAACCTACATCACGATATTCGAAAGAATTTGAAGTCCTGAATTGTGTATCTTGAATTGTACTTGTACCTGTTCTAAAAGGCATGTTCGTAACAACATTAAAACTGTTTTTTTTATTATCTGTAAGAGTAAGTATAGGATTAGAAATAAAATCAGATATTCCATCATCATTTACAAATTTTAAAAAACTATAAAAACCTTTTTTTTGGTCTAAAGGTATCATATTTGTAGAACTGAAAGGATATGCTATTAAATTAAAAAAGAAATTTGAGTTATTATCAATATTTAAAATAGAATTTTCAGAACCATAATCTCTTAATTTATTTAAGTTTGTATCTAAAATTGTAATTTTTAATTTAAGTTGTTTTGGTAGTGTATCTATCTCTTGAATAGTATCTTTAATTGATTCAAATTCCATTTCATTTGAATGAACCATTAATATTTTAGAAGTAGCTATAAATTCAAATTTAATATCTTTATAAACATTTAGAAAGTTTTGAATATCATCATAATTTACAAAATTTAATTTTATAGCACGATATTTTGGTTTTTCTTCATAAGTTTTAATATCTCTTACATAGTACAAACCATTATTTTTTACAAGTTCTAGATTATGAATATTTAAAGCCTTTTCAAAAGCTTCAAGATATAGATCTTCTTTTCCTGATATTGTAAATATAAATGATTTGTCAGATAATGATTCATCAATTAGTATATTTACATTATTTTGTTCTGCTGCATAAATAGAAAAATCTGTAAGGTTTAATTGTTGAGATTCAGCTTTTAAAAATTGTATAAGTAATAATAATGTTAATAATATTTTTTTCATTTTAAGCCCCTTTATTTTTTTGATTCTAAATCTTCAATAGATTTATTAATTTTTGATATGTCATTGTAAGTATCTTCTATTTTACTTTGTAAGTGAGTATGACTAGATTTCAAAAAAATTAAAGTGGAATGTTTGTAATAATATAATTCTTTTTCAAGAAAATCAATTTTTAAATATAGTTCGTTTCGCTGCATGTATAACTTTTCAATTACTTTTTTAATGTCCATTTTAAGCCCTTTATTGTTGTGTTGTTGTATTAATTAAATTCATTGAAGAATCTTTTTTATCATCTTCACCAGTTGTAAATTCCATAAATGGAAAGTTTTTAGGATCATCTAATAAATAGATATTTGCTTTTTTACCTTTTTGTTCTAAGTACATATTTTCATCTTTTTTATCCTTTACATATTGAGTTAAAATTTTGATTGGTATTTCAGTAGTTTTATTATTGATTTTGTAATAACAAAAATTTTCATAACAAGTAAATTTAAATAGTTTTAATTGTTTTGATTCAGCAGCTGCACCAGGTGAATTTATATTTTGATTTTGTTGTGATTGATTTTCACCAGGTGAATTTATATTTTGATTTTGTTGTGATTGATTTTCATTTGAACCAGTAGTTTCAGCTATTGAAGAAGTAAATCTATAAAAAGAAAAATAGGCAATAGCTACAAGAAATAAAAGAAATAAAATATATTTATATATGATTGGTTTATCTTTTTTTTCAGCACCTGATACATATAAATTAAAATATTCAGGTTTTACTTTTAAAGAAACAATTCCTAACTTTTGATTTTTATATAATTCCCTTCCCGAATATTCTACATACTTGAAAGTATTTTTTGAAAATCTAAATCTTTGTGGAATTGCTTTATAAAAATATTCAGTTGAAGTTGTATAGTCTTTGAGAACTAAAGAAAGATTTTGAGTAATCATTATAATATCATGAAATAAGTGGCCGTGATAAGTAACCCACCAAATAAGAGAATCTTCTTTTTTATTTAGAAAATTATGGCACTCATCAATAACAAACAAAGATTTATAAATTTGTAGCTCTTTTGCTTTATCATTTAATAAATCATCATTAGCTTTATTTAAATACATAGAATGTAAGATTTGAATTTTTGAAAGAAATATATCAAAATCAAAAGGTTTAATTCTTTCATCAATTTCATAATTAAACTGATTTATATTTGTATAACAGTTCTCATAAAGACATTCAGTTTTTTTATCTAATCCAGCTTTTTCAAGTGCTTTATCTAAAAAACCTTTTTTAGGAATTTTAGGAGCTACAAAAGTTTCATAAATTAAAGCAACAGCTTTTAAAGTTTTACCACTTCTAGGAATACCAGTATAATAACTAATTGCCATTATTTAATACCAAGTTGAAGTAAAACACCAATTTTATAAAATTCATCACTTAATTGAGATAATGAATTAACAGCTAATTTTGCTATAAATGCGAGTAAAAGAGTTGTAAAAACTATTGTAAAACTTGCATAAAAATCAGATATAGCTTCAATTACTCCAAGCGATTGGAGTATCTTATAAGGAACAGTTAAAAAATCTTGACTCATTTTTAAATCTACAAAAGCCATTAAATCAGTAAATTTATTATAAACAAACATAATTAAAGTAATTATTGCAGTAAAAAGCGACAATCTAAAAGTAATTATTGCACCTATTAAAGTAATTTGAATTGGAAGGATAACGGCAGTTATACTAACTTTTTTACCAATCCAAAGAAAGAATTTAGCGAATGAACCCGCACTAGAAAAGAATCCGAGTAGTAAAGATATTAATTGTGGCATTATAAAAGAACTCCTATAAATCTAATTGAAAATGTGATTAATCCAATCATCAACATTAAATAAGTGAAAAAATAAATGATTGGTTTTAAATAACTCATATAGTGGCAGTAATCAACTATTACAGTTTGTAAACCTAAACCAAAAGAACTAAAATCTGCTTCATAAGTAGTAGGACAATTTACAACTTCAATATTTTTAAAAATATTCGTTGGATTAATAATAAGTGATTGAGTATCTGTTATTTGAGTATTAATTGTTGTGAATGAATCAGTAATATTAGTTTTAAAAGTTGTAAAAGTATTAATTAATGAATCTATTAAAGAATCTGTTTCTTCAATATTAGTATCTAATTCATTTGTATTTGTTTCTTCATCTTTTTTAAAATATTTATCAAGATTTAAATTTGTTTCAGGTTGTAATTCTAAATCAGGTGGAGTAGGTGGAGTAATTGAATCAGAATTTCCCAAAGTTGTATTTAATGTTTGCATAGAAGTATTTAAACTAGTCAAAGATTGATTAGTTATTTCTTGATTATTTTTCATAGTATCTAAAATAGTATTTGTATTCTTTTGTTCAGAAGTACGAACAGACTCATAACCTGATAAAGCTTTAATCTCTTTATTAATAGATTCAGTATTATTATTGTGTGAAGTATTTAGAATACCAATTAAATTATTTAGTGAATATTGGGGATTTGATTCTTGATTAATTTTCCTTAAATGGTTATTTATTTCACATAATAATTTATCTTGTAAAGTTAACATAGGATTATCACAGTTAGTACTTGCTTTAGTTGTATCAATAGTAATATCATTAATTTGAGGATTAGGATTAGGTAAATTATTAGCACTTTCAAATAATGAATAATATGATTTAAATTTTTCAGTTTGAGTAGGTGTATTTTTTGAAACTGTATCAGTCGGTGTTCCTAAATCATTAGGCAAATCGTAGGGTGTATCTCCACTAGATAAAAAACATTCTTTAGTTAAATAATTATAAGTGTAATTAAATTGTATTTTTGAAACAATTTCAGAGCCATTTGTAAAAGTAAATTGTGTGTAAGTAGGATTTGGATATTCAGGAGAATACATATATTTTGCAGTACTATAAGAATGTCCATAACCAGTTGTACAAAAAGTTTTTCCACTTTGAAAAGTATATTTATAAACGGGCTTTATATTAAAAAGATTATTTGCAGTACCCTGATCAAGTGCTGAAATATAAGTTGTTAAAGAAGGTAAATTTGGATATTTAAATAATAATTTTATATATTCAAATATTTCATAATTTTTTTTACCTGAAATCGGATCACAAGTTTTAGAAACATTATTATATTGATAACCTGTTTTTATAGAAGTAATACCACTCCTAGACATTTGTAAAGTTATTAAAGTATCAGTAGTGTTATAATATTGTACAAGTATATAATTATTAGTATCAGTTGCTTCAGAAAATTGAGAAGTACAATAATTCTTTCCATTATATGTTACTAAATAATCAGAAAAAGCAAAATTAATTAAAAAAGTTAAAATTATTAATATCTTTTTCATTTAGAAAGAACTCCTATTATAAATAATGTAGAGAACATCAAAGCAAACATTAAAGAAACATAAACAATAAAATAACCAAAAGTTTTTAATTCACTAAAATATTTACATATATCTATATTTATTTCTTTTTTTGATAAGTTATATTGTGATAAATCAAATTGATAAGAAATAGGACAATTAATAATATTTTGTTTTTCAAAAATATTATTAGTACCAGTAATAAGAGATTTTGTATCTTGTATTTGAGTTTGAATAATATTAAAAGAATTATTTATATTATTAACAAAAGTACCATATACAGAAATTAAAGAATCTATTATAGAATCTGTATCATTAGCATTATTAGTAACATTATCAGTATTTACAGTTGAATCAGAATAAAAGTATTCATCAAGGTTAGCAGTATTGCCTATTGTACCTTCTTCATTAGAACCAGTTCCACCAGTTGAACCGCCACCAGTTCCACCACCATTAGTTAAAGAAGGAAATAATCTTGATAAATTTGAAGTTAGTGAATCAATACCAGTTTTAATTGCAGAATATTGAGAAGTTTCATTTGAAGATAGTAAATTCAGATCTTGTAGTTTATTATTTTGTTGTTTTTGTAAAATAATTGCTTCACCTGATTGAATAGCAGTTTGCCTAAGATTATAAGCAATAGCTAATTCGTTTCTGTTCATAGTTTCATTATATTTTGCTAACATGTTGTTAATAGACATTTCAGGATTATCTTCTTGATTAATTTTCCTAAATCCACGATTAATTTCACAAAACATTTTTTGTTGATAAGTTAAATTAGGATCAGAACAACTTTTTGCTTCTTCTTCTTCTTCTTCTTCTTCTTTAATTTCAGGTACTTCACCGCCAACACCTGATTCATTTGAAGTATCACCTATATTAGTTCCATCAAGATATTGACCATTAGAATCAGATCCAGAACCTGATCCAGTATTTGAAGAAATAGAACCAGAACCAGAACCTGATCCAGTTTTATGACCATAGGTTTGAATAGGTTTCCAAGTGTTATAATCTACTTTTTCAGTTAAAGTAATACCGTCTTTATATTTTGTTAAATCGCCATTTGGTTCAAGAAGATATTTAACACCTTCATTAGTTTCAAAATATTTATTTCCTAATTTGTCAATAGCTTGATATTTAATAAAATTTCCAGTTTTATTAGGTGCTAAATCTCCAAATAAATAATCCACTTTTATTTCATTATTAGGATATTCAGTTATCAAAGCACCATTAGGATAAATAGTTTGTTTTGTCCCATCAGGAAGAATCATAGTAGTAGAACCATCATCATTATTATAAGTAATTGGATCAACCATAAGATCACCAGTTAAAGCACCTGATTTTAAAGAATTAGATAATTCATCAAGTTTAGAATCAGAAAATTCACCAGTTTCATCAAATTTTGGAAAACAAGAAAATGAAGAATAACCTGATTTATGCCTTTGATTAAAACCAAGAATATAAATTTGAGTATAATTTTCAGAGCAAGATAAAGGATTTTCTTGGTCATTAGGGTTAATTGAATCTACATTAGGAAGATGAACGGGAAAACCACCTTCACAAGAATAAAAACCTTCACCCGAAGCACCTTCGAATATAGAATACCAACTTTCAGTATTTTTACCGCAAATATATGGATATTCACCAATAAGAGCATTTGGATTATAAGTTACATAAGAAGGTAAAAGTGAAGCACCTGAAGGAATAGAGCCTTCTCTATCTTCACAAACATACATTCTACCTTTACATTGACCACCATCAGGATTATCAGGTAATTGGTGCATATATGTTAGTTTAGCTCCATTTAATCCAGTTCCATAAGAACACCCTGAAATACCACCAGTTTGCCAAGTTTGATTTTTTACATAACAGTATGAAGCAAATAATTGATTAACTGATAATAAAACCAGAAGAGAAAATAAGAGCTTTTTCATAGATTAAATCTTTTTAAATAAATTTAATAGTGCTATGAAAGGCAGAGAAATAAACATAGTATAAATTGGAAATGAAAAAAAATAGTTAAATGCCTGATTATCAGTAATTGCAATTATGTACATTTCCATATTAGAACCTTTTGAAAATAGAAAAAACGATTAAACTAGCACAGATAAGACCAGTTAAACCGCTTAAAAAATTAAACTCATTAAGAGTAAGACCTAAAGATATATGATCCATTAGAAAGACTCACGAGCATTTTTAATAGTTTCTATTGTTTTAGTAATTATTATTTGAGTAAAATTGAAAATTAAAACTATTGCAAAGATTGAAGATATTATAAAAGTAAAATGTAACATATATTTAATCCTTGAAATAATTTTAGTAAGAGTAGGAGGTACTACTCTTAAAAATTTTAACCTCTTGCCTTTTTAAGCATAGCAAAGAATAAACTAATACCTAAAGTAACACCAACAACTGCTACTGCAATTTCAACACCTGAATAATAAGCACCTAAATCTACTTCACCACCAAATTTTTTATTTGTTGCGTCGTAAGTAATTGCTGCTTGAGCACCAGTTGATAAAATTGTTGCAGCTGCAACAACACCTAAAGCTTTTGCTTTTTTTCCTAATTTTTTAAACATAATTTTCTCCTTATGAATGTTTTGTTTTTTGTTGTATGCACAGGTAAGAGTACACACAATCAAAAACAAAATAGGGGCATTAAGCCCCTTTTGAATCTTTTTTAATCAAAGAAGATAATCTTTGAATTAAAAAATCTGTTTTATCAGTACACACAACTTTAAGAAATGAAGATTTTTCAGGTCTAGAAGGTAATAATCCGTTTAACTCAAAAACTACTCCATTTGCTTTTAATGTTCGTAGAACCATATTTAATTCTGCTACTTGAGTAGGATTGTCGCATTTGATTTGTATCTCTAGTAATTGCTCTTTTTCAGCTATACCAAATTCTTCAGTTTCTTCTTCAATAATATTTATAAGTTTGATTGTCAAAGAATCACCATAATTATTACCGTCCATAACTCCAGCCTTAGTAACTTTTAAAGAATTAAAAGTTGCAACTTTATAGATAGTTGTGTATTGTTGTTGAGTAATTGTCATTTTTTGCCCTTTATAGTTATTTTGTTAAGCCCGATTTACAAGTAACGAACGGGGAGGGCTTAAACTACCCCGACCGAGTGAGAAAACTCACTAAAAAACAAAGCAGGGGTTAATTACTTTGCTTTTTATTAAGTTCATCTAATAACATTTCAAACTCTTTTCTTAATTTGAAAGGTCTATTTATAGTTCTTCTATATTTTGTTGAAGCTACAAAATCAATAATTTGTTTTATAAGTTCAAATGGTCTTTCATCTTTATAAAGCATTAATTCAACAGATTTAAAATTTTTATGAGTATCAACTTTAAATGAAGTAGGTATCAATTTAAAGAAATAGTTATAAATATTTTCAATAGCTTTAAAATAATCTTCAGAGCTATTTAATTTATTGAAATTAAAATCTAACGCTTTTTCAAGATTTAACTCATAAACATAAAAAGGAGTATTTTTTTTAACTTTCTTTTTTGCTTTTCTTCTTGTGATATATCCATTTTGAATAAGTGCTTTAATTGATTCAGACATCAAATTAGTAGTTTTGAAATTTAAATCACTTTGCATATCTTTAACCACAATATCGCTATGAGTTGAAATATAAAAGAACACACGGAATTGATTAGAACTTAAATTTTTATCAGTTGAAGCAGTTAATAAAAGCTTGTGATAATTTTCATTTATTCTAAATTCTTGTTTTTCCATAAGAGAAATATATCATAAGTATTGAAAACTATAATTTTCAAACTGATATTAATATATGATTTGATATACTTCTACTTACTTTAAGTTTATTAGGAATTTTTATGAGATATGAATTAGACTTTAAAAACGATTTTGATTCCACAATGCTATTTTGGCTTGAAAGATTTGTAAGAAATAAAATTACAAGTTTATCAAATAGATTAGTAAATGATAAAGACAAATTGGCATATATTTTAAAAAGATTAGTTACAGGTACAAAAAATATAGAAGAATTAGAATCTTTGGTTAAAGAAGCAAGAAATATTGGTTTAAGTGGAATAAACACATATTTTAATCCCCTACTAAAACTTTATAAATTTTCTACAAAATTAGGTTTAGCTTCAATGAAAGAATTTGATGAAGAACTTTTAAGTGATTTTTTAGCAAGTGAAACAAGTTCTTTATCAGATGCTAGTAAAAAAAATCACCGAATTGCCCTACTATCATTTTTTTCATATGTTGATAAACAAAATGAAACAACTGATGGTAATTCATACTTATTTAAAATTGAGTTAAAAAATTGGCAAGGTCTTAGTGGAAAATCAGGTTCTAAACTCCCCTCTTTTATGAATGAAGAAGAAGTAAATAGATTTTTGTCAGCTATCGATAAATATGAATTTAGTGAAAACCTAACTTATAGAAATAGAGTTATTTTAAAAATTATTCTTTACACAGGTATTAGGGTAAGTGAAATGCTAAACTTAAGATTAAAAGATATTTATAAAGAAGATGATGTTTATATGCTGCAAATTAGAGGAAAAGGAAATAAACCTCGAGTTGTAATGATAAAATGTAATATTATTAAGAATGATTTACAAAACTGGCTTAATCAAAGGATTTGTATCAGTGATATTTTAGTGTGCAATCAAAAAGGTGATAGGCTAACTCAAGCTTATGTTAGCAGAATTGTAGAAAATATTTTAATGAGTGCTGGAATTAGAAAAGAAAAAAATGGAGCGCATATGTTACGACATAGCTTTGCAACATTACTTTATTCAAAACACAAAGATTTAATTCTTGTTCAAGAAGCATTGGGCCATGCAGATATAAATACTAGCCGTATTTATACACATTTTGATAAAGATAGACTTAAAAAAACTACAGAAATATTCTAATAAAGTACCTAGAAGGTACTTTTATTAGATTGTAATTTCTTTAATATCAGCTATATTTCTAAAACCTAAATAAACTTGAGCAATTAAATTTTTTCTATTCATTTTTATTTTTTCATCTTCATGATTTACAAAAACTTTTTCAAAGAAACTATCTAATTGTGGTTTTAAGCTAAAAAGAGCTTCTAATTCTTCATCAAAAGATAAGAAGTTTGTAGCTTTAATTTTTTCAAAATTATTAAACAATTCTTTTTCTTCAACTTGCTCAAATAAAGAACTATTTACATTTAAATCTGAATTTAAATCAACATCTTTTACTATATTTGCAACTCTTTTAAATGTTGCACTGTAATCTTTGAAATTATCACTTTCAACAACAGGATTTAGAGCTTCAACTTTTTGATAAACTTTATAAATATTTGATTCTCCACTACTTAAAACTGCTTTTAGAACTGTAGGGTTTACATTAAAGATTTTAAACAATCTTTCATTGAAGAATTCTAATAAAAGTTTTGTGTCAAGATTTGTATAATTTATTTTTAAATCTTCAATAATAGTTTTAAAATCAATATCAATTTTATGTTCTATTGCAATTCTTACAATTCCTAAAGCAGATCTTCTTAATGCAAATGGATCTTTTGAACCTGTTGGAATTTTTCCAACACTAAATAATGCCATTAAATTATCAATTTTATTTGACATAGCCACAATTGAAGAAAAAATAGTGCTTGGTAACTCTGAATTTTCACCACTTGGAAGATATTGTTCTTTTAATGCAAGACTAATTTTTTCATCATTATTTGCAATTTTAGAGTAGTAATATCCCATAAGACCTTGTAATTCTGTGAATTCATAAACCATTTCACTCATTAAATCAGCTTTAGAAAGCATTATTGCTTTTTCTAAAATATCAGTTTCTTTTACATCAAGTTTTTTAGCTAAATAAGAAGCAATTTTTACTTCTCTTTCACATTTGTCATAAACTGTTCCTAAACCTTCAACAAAAACTAATTTTTTTAATCCATCATTTCTTAAACCATTTTTTATATCATTTTTATAGAAAAACATTGCATCAGCAAGTCTTGGTCTTAAAACTTTCTCATTTCCAGAAATTATATATCCAAAATCATCTGTTAAAGCATTTGAAACAACAACAAAATTATTTGCTAATTTTCCATTTTTATAAACAGCAAAATATCTCTGATTTGCTTTCATAGATGTAACAATAACTTCTGGTGGAAGTTCTAAAAACTCTTCATCAAATTTTCCTAAAAGTGCAGTTGGATATTCTGTAATTGCAACAACTTCATCTAAAAGTTCAATATCCAATTCTATTTGAACATTATGTTTCGTCTCAATATTTTTTAGTTGCTCAAGAATTCTTTTTCTTCTTTCATCTTGATATAGAATAACTCCATATTTATCAAGTTTACAGAAATAATCCCCAACATGTGAAAAACTAAAAGGTTCATAACTTTCCATTCTATGACCATAAGAAATATTAGATGATTTTACACCAAATAGTTCTCCTTCAATTATCTCACTATCAAGCATCATTGAAAAGAATCTAATAGGTCTTATGAAACTATCACTTCTACTTCCCCATCTCATAGATTTTCCAAAACTTAAAGAATTTACAAACTCGTTTACCATAGTATTTAAAAGTTCTTTTGCTTCAAGTCCAACTATTTGTTGTTTATAATATAAAACTTCACCTTTCCCAAAATCTTTAAAAGATATTTCATCTACACTAATCCCACATTTTGTAGCAAAACTAGCAGCAGCAGGAGTTGCAACACCATCTTTAAAAGCTATCTTTTTAGGTGCACCTATATGTTCAAACTCACTATTTTCTTGTTTTACTTGAAACTCTCTATGCCATAAAACCAATCTTCTTGGAGTATAAAATAACTCAAAATTACAAAGAAGTCTATTTTTTTCTAAAATATCACTCCATTTTTTCTCAATATTAGGAAGTTCTTGTAAAAATGGAATAGCTGGTAACTCTTCAACTCCAATTTCTATTAAAAGTGGTTTAAGCATTGTTTTTATCCTTATTTTGATTTTCTATATCTTCTAATTTATCTGTATGTTTCTTTATTTGTTGTCTATTGAAATTTATAATAAACATAGCAACCATAAACACAAATAAAATCACAACTATCGTATCAATTATCTCTTTCAATTTTTTCCTTTTAATAAAAAACTTAAATTAGTTCTTTATATATTACTCCATCAATTTCATCTAGTGCAATCTCTTCTAATTCATCATTAGATTTTATAATTGCCAAAATTTTAGAATCAAACATATAATTCTCTGCAATTTTTTGCATCTTTTTTGCCAAAGTTTTTTTACAAACTATATATTTAGCATTTAAACTATTTGCATACAATCCCTCTTTTACAGAGTTAATTTGAACAAAATAGTTTAAATTATTCAAATAGCAATATTTCAAAAGTTCTTCGTTATATTCAAAGAAAATTAGAGAATTAGGTTTTGTATTCTTAATTTCTTCAACATTTGAAACTTTAAAAAACTCTTCAAAAGGTACTATAGAATCTCCAATAATCTTCATTTTAAGCCTTTTTATTATTTAAACAATCTTTACTACAATAAAACTTCCCATTGCTTAATATACCTTCACTTTGAGACACATAAGTATTGCATGTAGGACACTCTACCATCTCTTCACTGATTAATTTATCATTCTTTTTTACACCATCAACTCTTCTATTTTTGAAAAATAATAAATATATAATAAATCCAACTAAAATAACTGCAATAACTTTTAATAACACTATTTATCCTTTTATATACAAATAGTTTCTATCACTTCTTGAAACTACTTTATAATCGTTTAATTTTGCTTCTTCTATCTCATTTTCAAGCATACTACCTTTATAAAAAAGATATGAAGAATTATCTTGTTTTATGTTTTTTGTTAATTCAATTAAGAGTTTTGTATTCGTAACTGCCCTACTTGTTATTAATTCAGCTTTTAAATCATCTACTGCTTCAACTCTTTTTTGTAAAATTGTAAGATTATTTAAACCTAAATTTGCCTTTACAAAACTTAAAAATGCAACTCTTTTTATTCTTGGCTCAATTAAATACCCTAAACTATCTTTTCTTGCAATTGCTAAAATTAACCCTGGATACCCTGCTCCTGTGCCAATATCTGCAAAACTAGAAAAATTTTCAATAAATGTAAGAGGAAAAAGTGAATCTAAAATATTTTCATAAATACTATCTTCATCCAAACTTCCACTTAAGTTATGAACTTTCCCCCATTTCTGCAAAAGCTCTATAAAAACTTTTATATCTTTATAAAAGTTTTCTTCTAAATTTATATTATGCTTTTCTAAAATAGTTTTTAATTTAATCAAAGCATATGTCCTAATTGCTCTTTTTTTGTATTTAAATAGTTTTTATTATAGCAATTTGGCTCAACTATTGTTGGAATTCTCTCCACTATTTCTACATCCAAACCTTCAAGAAACTTCATTTTTGCAGGATTGTTTGTAAGAACATTTATTTTTTTAATTCCTAAATCCTTTATAATGTACTCAACAATACTATATTCTCTTTCATCTTCTCTAAAACCTAAAGCTAAATTTGCTTCTACAGTATTTTTTCCTGCATCTTGTAAACTATAAGCATTTACTTTATTTAAAAGACCAATATTTCTACCTTCTTGTCTATGATAGATAATTAAGCCTCCATTTTTTGCTATATATTCAATTGCTAGTTCTAACTGCTTTTGACAATCACACTTTATACTTCCAAAAACATCCCCAGTAAGACACTCAGAGTGAATTCTTAGGTTTATTACATCCAAATTTTCAAAATTTTCACTCATTATTGCTAAATGTTCTTGATAACCTTGTTTATATGCTTTTATTTTAAATTTTCCGTGTTTTGTTGGAAGGTTTGCTATATTTGATTCAATTATATTCATTCTTTTTTTTAAACCTTAAACTGTTAAAATCGTAAGATTATATCCAAAAGAGGTAAATATTATGTTTAAACGATTTAGAAGATTAAGATTAAATGAAACTTTAAGAAATTTAGTTCAAGAAACAAGTATAAGTAAAGATGATTTTATATATCCACTTTTTGTAAGAAAAGGAAATGGAATAAAAACTGAGATTCCTAGTATGCCTGGTGTTTTTCAAATGAGTATTGATGAAATATTAAAAGAGTGCAAATATCTACAAGAAATAGGTTTAAACTCAATAATACTATTTGCAATTCCAGAAATTAAAGATTCTGTTGGAAGTGAGTGTTTATGCGATGAAAGTATAATCGCAAGAACAATAAAAGCTATTAAAGCAAAATTCCCAAATATGTTTATAGTAACAGATTTATGTTTTTGTGAATACACAGATCACGGTCATTGTGGAATTCTTGACCCAAAAACACAAAGTGTTCACAATGATAAAACACTTGAAATATCTGCACAACAAGCATTAGTTCATGCAAGAGCAGGAGCTGATATGATAGCACCTAGTGGAATGATGGATGGTATTATTACAACACTTAGAACTGCACTTGATGAAAATGAATTTAAAGATTTACCTATAATGGCATACTCTACAAAATTTGCTAGTGGATATTATGGACCTTTTAGAGATGTTGCTGAATCAACACCTTCTTTTGGAGATAGAAGAACTTATCAAATGAATGTTGCAAATAGACTTGAAGCTATAAGTGAGTCATTAGAAGATGAAAAAGAAGGAGCTGATATACTTATGGTAAAACCAGCTTTAGCATTTTTAGATATTGTAAGAGATATAAGAAACGAAACAAAACTTCCTTTATGTGTTTATAATGTAAGTGGAGAATATGCAATGCTAAAACATGCTGGACTTGCTGGACTTATTGATTATGAAAGAGTTATGATGGAAACAATGATAGCTTTTAAAAGAGCAGGAGCTAATATAATAATCTCATATCATGCAAAAGAAGTTTGTGAGATTCTAAATAGAAAATAAAATTCATATTTTATGAATAATTACCAAAAAGCAATAGAAAACTCAAATATTGTTTCAAAAACTGATATAAATGGAATTATTACATTTGTAAATGATGAATTTGTAAAACTTTTTGAATACAGTAAAGAAGAGCTTTTAGGTAAAAATCACAATATTATAAGACATCCTGATACTCCTAAAGAGAATTTCAAAACTCTTTGGGAAACAATTTTAAATAAAAAAGTTCATAAAGCAACTGTTAAAAATCTATCAAAAAGTGGCAAAACAATCTATTTAAATACAACAATAATACCAATTTTAGATGAAAATGAAGATATATTTGAGTTCATTGCAATAAGATATGATATTACAAATGAAATAATGCTTCAAAAAGAAGTTGAAGAAAAACAAAAAATTATATTTTTACAATCAAGAATGGCAAGTTTAGGACAAATGTTAGCAAATGTAGCTCATCAGTGGAGACAACCATTAACTGAGCTAAACCTAACACTCTTTAATCTCAAAAAAAGTTTTGAAACAAAAAATCAAAAAGAGTTTGATAAGTTTTATGATAGTAGCAAAAATCTTATTCTTGGAATGTCAAATACTATTGAAAATTTTACAAATTTTTTTACACCTCAGAAAGAAAAAGAAAAATTTTTATTAAATTTAAGTATAAATGAGGCTCTGAAAATTTTAAATAGAGTTTTACAAGAAGAAAATATAAATATAAAATTTGATATTTTAAAAAATTTAGAGGTTTTTGGGATTAAAAATGAATTAACTCAAGTTTTATTGAATCTTATAAATAATTCAAAAGATGCTTTTATCCAAAAAAGTATAAAACAAAAAGATATTACTATAAAAACCTACCTAAAAGATGATTTTATATATCTTGAATATCTTGACAATGCTCAAGGAGTAGATAAAGAGCTTTTTGATAGAATTTTTGAACCATATTTCACAACAAAACATCAAAGCAGTGGAACAGGTCTTGGGCTTTTTATTTGTAAAATTATTATTGAAAATAGCTTTGAAGGGCAAATTTTACATGAAAATACAAAAGATGGTTTAAAATTCACTATAAAGTTTCCAAAAATATTATGAAGAGTTTAAAAGTTTTAATAGTTGAAGATGAACAAAAACTAGCTAATTTAATCAAAAGTTCCATAAAAGATCTTTTTTACAAAGTATCTATTGCAAAAGATGGAGAAGAAGGCATAAAAAAATTCAACTCATTCAAACCAGATATCATAATTAGTGATATTTTAATGCCAAATCTAAACGGTCTTGAAATGTGTAAAAGAATAAAAATACAAAATAGTAATATTCCAATAATTATTTTAAGTGCTCATAGCCAAAAAGAAATGTTACTTCAAGCAATAGATATTGGTATTAATAAATATTTTATAAAGCCTTTTGATATAGAAAGTTTTATTGATTATTTAAAAGAGCTCTCAAATAAAATAAACATTGAAAAAAGTTTCAAGTTAAAAGATGGCTTTATTTTTATGAAAAATTCGATTAGTTTATATAAGAATAATGAATTAGTAAATCTTACAAAAAGAGAAAGAGAATTTTTAAACCTTTTACTTGATAACAAAAATTCACTTGTAAAACTTGAAACAATAAAAAGTATATTATGGGAAGAAGCTGATATTAGTGATGAAAGAGTAAGAACTTTTATAAAAAGGTTAAGAGCTAAAACTTCAAAAAATATTATTGAAAATGTATCTTCTCAAGGCTATATGATCTCTATTTTAGATAGATAATTTTACTATTTAGTACAACTGTACTATTACTCCACCGATAAATTAAACTAATATTATGGATATTGTTGGTACAATTTCTAATGGAAAAATTAGATAAAAATGATGCAAGAAAAGTAGATTCAAAGACATTGCAATATCTTCGGGATAGAGCAATAAAATTAAGAGAGAGTGGTGTTAGTAATATTGAGACAGCTAGTATTTTAGGTTTATCAAAAATTACAACTTCAAGATGGTATAGTAAATACAAAAAAGATGGACAAAAAGCTCTTAAAGTTCAAAAAACAGGTAGACCAAAAAAGAGTGGTAAACGCCTTAGTGATGAACAAGAATCAAGAATTATTAGTATGCTAATAGATACAACACCAGAACAGCTAAAATTTAAATTTGCCCTATGGACAAGGGAAGCAGTAAAACAATTGATTTTTAGAGAATGTAATATTGATATGCCAATATCAACTGTTGGAGATTATTTAGCTAAATGGCAATTTACATCTAAAAAGCCAATAAAAAGAGCTTATGAGAGAAAAGATAGTGCTACAAAAGCTTGGTTTGAAATAGAGTACCCAAAGATAAAAAAAGAAGCAAAAATAAATAATGCTGATGTTTGGTGGGCAGATGAAACAGCTTGTGTTTCATTGCCAAGTAATCTAAAAGGATATGCACCAATAGGAAGTAAAATAAAACCAATATTAACTCATACAGCTAAAAAGTTTAAAGTTAATATGATAAGTGCTATTACTAATACAGGTAAATCAATGTTTGCACTTTATGATGATTCAATAGCTACTGATAATTTTATAGATTTTTTAGAAAAAGTAATAAAGTCAAATGATAAAAAAGTATTTATGATAGTAGATAACCTAAGAGTACATCATGCTAAAAAAGTAAAAGAGTGGGAAGAAGAGAATAAAGATAAAATAAAACTATTTTATCTACCACCATACTCTCCTGAATTTAACCCAGATGAATATTTAAATCAAGATTATAAAAGTAATGTACATAAAAATGGTCTGCCAAAGAATCAAAAAGAGTTAAAAGAAAATACGCAAAATTATATGGAGAGTTTACAAAAAAATCCACAAAAAGTTGCAAATTTCTTTTTACATCCTAGTGTGAAATATGCTAGTTGATAAAATTAACTCTGTTTATTGGGGGAGTAATAAATAGTTTCTTATTAATTATTTGGATCAGTTAAAAATTTTCTATTTTTATAAATTGAATGAACAAATGCTAATCCAATTGGTACTATTGCAAAAGTAGTAATTAACATCGGTGGTAAATGATGGAAAATTTGAACTATCATAGATAAGGCTAAAAGACCAATAGACCACATAGCTCCATGTTCAAGGAAGATATATTTAGAAACTACTTCTCTTTCAACCATATAAATTGTAAGTGATCTTACAGCCATAGCACCAATTCCAAGTCCTAACATAATTATTACAACGTTTTGAGTAATAGCAAATGCACCTAAAACTCCATCTAAAGAGAAACTCATATCAATTACTTCAAGATACATAAAAGATATAAATCCTCCACTTAATTCTGTAATTTTAGAATCATTAGAATCATTTTTAAGCTCAATAGCTCCTTTTAATAACTCTAAAAGATAAAAAGCAATAACACCAATAATCATTGGAACTAAAATTTCTAATTTATTTACGGTTACTAACTTATCACCCATAACTACTTCATTCGGAGCAACATATGTAATTGCAAGCATTAAAAACATTATAAAAAGTGCTTTAATATCCCCTACTTTTGATAATTTTGTAGCAAAAGATTCTATATATTTAACCCAGTGAGTATCTTTATTTTCATCAAAAATGAATTTTAAAAATAACATTAATAAAAACATTCCACCAAAAGACATAATTACATGGTGAGAACTCTGAATAATTTTTTCATATTCTTCAGGATTTTTAATAGCTAATTCAAAAGAATCAATAAATCCCATAGATGTTGAAAAATATACAATTAAGATTGGAAATACAAATCTTACACCAAAAACGGCAATAATCATACCCCAAACAAGAAATCTTTTTCTCCATACAAGAGCCATAGTTGCTAAAATAGTAGCATTTACAACAGCATTATCAAAAGATAAACTAAGTTCTAAAACTGATAAAATAGTCCCTTGATAAAGTGCAAAAAATCCGCCATATAAAAACAGTAAAACAGAAGCTACAAACCAAACAGCGAAAAAACTGTAGAAGTAACTTATCATAGGTTTTTGTTTCAAAATAATTCCTTGAATCTATAATTTTTGCGTATTGTACCTAAAAATTATAGATTTTTAGCTTTTACTTTCATGAAGAAACCAATAAAACCAGAAATAAATGCTGGTAAAATCCATCCTAAACCTTCATTTGACAATGGAAATAATTTTAAAAATCCCATATTAAAAGTTGTTGTTGAAGAAATCAGTTCTAAAAAAGAAAAAATCATTGCAGCAAATGCAGCAAATTTATAAACATTATTATTTATATATTTATCAAAAAACACCAAAACTACTAAAATAATTGCAGCTGGATAAACAATACTTAGAATTGGGCCTGCAAATGAAATAATTTGTTCTAGTCCTATATTTGTAATAAATATACTAAATAAAGTTACAATTATTACTAAAGTTTTATAAGATATTTTTCTTTTGCTTAATTTAGAAAAGTATTCAGCAGTAACACTTACAAGAGCTGCTCCTGTTGTAAAACAAGCCAAAAAAACAACTATTCCTAAAAATATATTTCCATAATCACCTAATAAAATATTTATTATTTTATTTAATAAAACAGCTTTTGGGATATCAGCACCATATAAACTTGAAGCTGTTGCACCTAAATATGAAAGTCCAAAATATACTATCATTATTCCAAAAGCAGCAAGAAGTGAAGCAGAACCAATAATTTTAAAAGAGATTTTAGTGTTATTATATCCTTTTGCTTTAACAGTTTTTATAATAATAATTCCAAATGCTAATGCTGCTAAAACATCAAGGGTTTGATAGCCCAATATAAGTCCATCAAAAAATAAATTATCATTTGTAGTATTTAAAATTATCTCACCTATTGGAGTTACAAAGCCCTTAATAATTAAAAAAATCAATCCAAAAAAAAGTACAGGAGTTAAAATTTTTCCTAAAACTTCTATCATAATAGTAGGTCGAAAAGTAAAAAACATAATTAAACCATAATATATAATTGAAGTAATAATAGAATTTGAAAAACTAGCTCCAAATATAGGTACAACAAGCATTTCATAAGTTGTAGCACCTGTTCTTGGAAGAGCAATTAAAGGACCAATGCACAATACAATTGCTGACATTAATAAAATACCAGAGAGCTTTCCAAGTTTATTTGTTAAATCGTCTACATTTCCACCAACTTTAAGCAATGCAAACATAGCAATTGTAGCAAATCCAATATCAGCTAAAAAATAAGAGAAAAATGAAATATACCAGTCACTAGCACTTGTTAAGCCTAAGTATGGTGGGAAAATAATATTTCCAGCACCAAAATACATAGAAAATATTGCAAAACCTAAAATTATAGTATCTGTATATATTTTATTTTGTTTAAACATTTTATAACTTCTTTAATCTATTTAATAACAAAGATTCTACTATTTCATCAATACTTTTTTCTTTTGAAGCTATTAAAATTTCTATTCCATCATCTTGAAATGGCCAAACAAATTCAAGGTTATTTATAACCACTACTTTATTTACAAGACAAAAAATCTCTTCATATCTATCAAAAAAATCAACACTAACTATCTTAGCTCCATCTAAACTAACCACAGCCCATGCCCTATTTTCCTCAATAGAAGATATAACGGATAGAAATCTATCTTTTTTATCAACTGGAATTACAATTTTCATCTTTATTCCTCTTTTAATTTATATCAGGATTTCTCTGTTTCCTCTAGCATCAACTTCTGATAAAACTCCTGTTTGTTCTAATTGTTCTATTAAACTAGCTGCTCTGTTATATCCAATTCTTAATCTTCTTTGAAGATATGAAATAGATGTTTTTTTATCAGTAATAATAACTTCTTTAGCATCTTCATATAGCTCATCTAATTCTATATCTTCATTTTGAGAAGAACCTTTTGAAGAAGAACCACTAATACTCAAATTTTTATCTTTTATAAAATTCATATCATATTCAACTTCTCTTTGATTTTTTAAGAATTCAACAACTTGTTCAATTTCAGTTTCTGTACTCCAAGGAGCATGAATTCTTACAATACCAGGAGTTCCAGGAGGTGTAAATAACATATCCCCTCTTCCTAATAAAGATTCAGCACCCATAGAATCAAGAATAATTTTAGAATCAATTTTTTGCCCTACTTTATAAGACAATCTACTTGGTAAATTTGCTTTTATAAGTCCTGTTACAACATCCACACTTGGTCTTTGTGTTGCAACAATTAAGTGAATTCCACTAGCTCTTGCCATCTGAGCAAGTCTAGCAATTGAATATTCAACATCTTTTCCACTTGTCATCATTAAATCAGCTAACTCATCAATTACAACAACAATATAAGGCATTGTAGGTAATCCCTCTTTTTGTGCTTTTTCATTGTAATTTTCAATATTTTTAGTTCTTGTTTTAGCCATCAACGTATAACGTCTTTCCATTTCTCCTACCATATTTGCTAACGCATTTATTGCATCAACAGCTTTTGTAATAACTGGAGTTAATAGATGTGGGATATCATTATACATAGAAAATTCAAGCATTTTTGGATCTATCATTACAAGTCTTAAATTATCTGGTGAATTTTTATAAAGTAACGATAAAATCATCGAGTTAATTCCAACTGATTTACCACTTCCTGTAGTTCCTGCAATTAGTAAATGTGGAAGTTTTTTAAGATCTGTTACAAAAGGTTTACCGACAATATCTTTCCCTAAAATCATAGTTAATGGAGATTTAGAATTTTGGAAAATTTCACTATCAAGCATCTCTTTTAAATATATTGTTTGAGTATCTTCATTTGGAACTTCAATTCCAACAACATCTTTTCCAGGAATTGGTGCTTGAATTCTTATTGTTTGAGCTTTTAAAGCCATAGCTAAATCATCTTGAAGACTTAAAATTTTTGATACTTTCACATTTGGAGCTGGTTTGAACTCAAAAGTTGTAACAACTGGTCCAGTATAAGTTCTTACAACATCTCCATCTATTTTAAACATAGATAGTTTATCAAGTAAATCAGCAATTTTTTTATCTATAAATGCTTCATTTACTTTTGTCTTATTCTCTTTTGGAGAATCTTGAAAAAAACTTGTAGGAGGGAGTATAAAATCTTTTGGTTTTTCTGTTTTTCCGAACTCCAATTCAGATAAAAGTTTTGCATTTTCTTCTAACTCTTCAACAATTATACTATTTGTTTGAGGAACTACTATTTCATCTTCGAAGTTATTTAAAGCCAAATCTTTATCTTTTTTAGAAATTTTTACTATTGGTTCTTCTTCAAAAGATTCCTCTTCTTTTTTAAGCTCTTCTATCTTTGCTTTTAAAATAGTTTCTTGTTGTTCTCTTATTCTTTGTTCAACTGTTTTTTGAGCAGGTATAACAACCTCTTTTTTAACTATTTGTTGAGGCTTTGCAGGATAATTAGAAACTTCTGTTGTAACCTTTACAACTTTTGATATTTTATTTGCCATTTGAGCATTTCTTAGCTTTATTCTGTGTTTTAATTTTTTTAAATCTTCCACATCATAATCTGATAATTCAAATAAAATAAGTATAGATATTACAAATCCAAAAGTAACAAATAGATATAAACCAATATTTCCAATTATAGGAGACAAGCTATCAACTAAAATATTACCTATTTCTCCTCTATTATAAGGATTTTCTACTACTAAAGCTTGAAAAATTAAAGAAACAAAAAATATTAAAAGTAATACAGCAATATTTAAAATAATATCTTTATTATCGATATTTTTCTTAAAATTAATCATATAAATAGGATGAATAAAAATAAACAAATAAATGTATGATAAATATGAAAAATATTTTATTGAAAACTCTGAAAATGCAAAACCTACATCACCAACAATCTCTTTAGAATTTGCAAAAACTGAGAATTGAAAATATAATAAAATAAATAAAACAATTAAAGAAATAATTTTTTTTGTAATGGTGCAACCTTTTATGAAATTATTTTAATAAATTTGAAATTTTACCTTGTAGTTTAAGCCATTGTCTATGCTCAAATAAAGGAAAACCAGCCCATGATTTTTTCGGTTCAGTTATACTTTTTGTAACTCCACCTCGTGCTGCTATTGTTGTAAATGGTGCTATTTCTAAATGCCCTGCAGCTGCACTTTGTCCACCCATTACAACATAAGGATGAAGTGTCGTAGACCCAGAAATTCCAACTTGAGTCACTAAAATACATCCCTTACTTATTTTACAATTATGTGCTATATGAACTAAGTTGTCAATTCTAACACCATCTTCAATTATAGTAGATTTAAAAACTGCTCTATCAATAGTACAATTTGCCCCAATTTCAACATCAGAACCAATAATAACATTTCCATTTTGATAGATTTTTATATATTTTCCATCTTTTGTATTTGCAAATCCAAATCCATCACTACCAATTACCGTTCCAGCATGAATTATACAGTCATTTCCAATCTTACAATCTCTGTAAATTGATACATTTGGGTAAATAACTGTATTATTTCCAATAGTTACATTATCTCCTATAAAGGCTCCTGCCATAATAGTACAATCGCTTCCAATTTTTGAATTTTTACCAATATATACATTTGGCATAACTTTTGTACCACCACCAACTACTGGTTTTTCACCATCTAGTTCTATGATATTTGGTGCAAAAAGTTTTGATATTTTTGCTAAATATAAATAAGGTTCTTCACAAATAATTGCAATAGTAGAGCTTGGAACTTCTTTACTATTTTCTAAAGTTACTAAAACAGCTGCTGCATTTGTATTTTTCAAATCATCTATATATTTTTTATTCTCTAAAAAAGTAAGTTCGCTATTTGTAGCATCTAACAAAGAGTTTAATGCAGTAATTTCAATATCACTTTTACACTCTAAACCAACAATTTCAGCTATTTCATTTAATTTCATATTTTATCCTTAAATAAAAAAAGATAAGAGTAAACTCTTATCTTTCTATGGCAACAATTCCGCTTCTCACGACTTCAAGAGGATTAAATTTTTCCATAACTTTTATAAAATTTAAAATTCTATCACTTGAATCCGTTGCAGAAACAATAATAGCTTCATCAGTAACATTTTGAATAGTTCCATGATAAGCTCTTGCAATTACATCAATATCCGCTAAATTATTATCTATTGAGAATTTCATTAAAACTGTATCTTTTTCAATTACATTTTTATGTTCATTTACTTTTAAAACAGGAATTAATTTATTTAATTGTTTTACTATTTGATCAATTACTCTTTTATCACCTGTTGTAACTATTGTCATTCTTGAATATTGACTCTCAGCCATCGGAGCAACTGTTAAAGAATCGATATTATAACCTCTAGCTGAAAAAAGACCAATAATTCTTGATAATACATTGTGCTCATTTAAAACAACTACAGAGATAACTTGTCTTATAGTTTCGCTATTGTAATAAGTATTGAAGTTAGTCATTATCTATCTCCTTTTAATAAAGTCATCTCATTTAGTGAATGTCCATTTGGAACCATTGGTAATACCTCTTCATTTCTAGCAACAATTACTTCTATCATCGCTGGTTTTTTTTGTTCAACTGCATCTTTTAAGGCAACTTCAAATTCATCTTTTGTACCTACTCTATAACCTAAACCTCCAAAAGCTTTACAAAGCATTGGAAAATCAGGTTGTTTTGTAAGATCAGTTTCTGATAATCTATTATCATAGAACATTGTTTGCCATTGTCTAACCATTCCTAAATAATTATTATTTAGAATAATATTAATTACTGGTAACTCATATTCTACACAAGTCATAAGTTCTTGAATATTCATTAAAATTGAACCATCACCTGTAAAATTTACAACAACTCTATTTGAATCTTTAAATGCTCTAGCAGCTCCTAAGGCAGCTGGTAAACCAAATCCCATAGTTCCTAATCCACCACTTGTAATCCATTGTCTTGGATGTGAAAATGGAAAAAATTGAGCTGTCCACATTTGATGTTGACCAACATCTGTTGAAACAATTGCATTGTCACCTAAAATTTTTCCAACTTTTTCTATTACCCATTGAGGTTTGATTAATTCATTTGAATCAATATATCTTAAAGGCTCTTTTTCTCTATAATCTCTTAGTAACTCTACCCAATTAGAAAAATCATTTATTTCAATCTCATCAGCTTCTTCAATCATAGCTTTTACAGTTAATTTCAAATCTCCAACAATTGGATAATCTGGAACTACAAGTTTTGCAATTGATGTTGGATCAATATCAATATGAATAACTTTAGCTTTTGAAGCAAATTCATCTAATCTTCCTGTTACCCTATCATCAAATCTAGCTCCTAAAGAGATTAATAAATCTGTTTCATATGCAGCCATATTTGCAGCAAATTCTCCATGCATTCCTAACATTCCAAAAAACAATGGATTATTATCACCCATTACCCCTCTTGCCATTAGTGTCTCAACTGCTGGAATATTTAATTTTTTTGCTAAATCTCTAATCTCATAACCACAATTTGATAAAATCGCTCCTCCACCAATATATAAAAGAGGTTTTTTTGCACAACTTATAGCTTCCATTGCTCTTTTTAACTGTTTTTTATTGTAGTTTACAGTTGGTTTATATGTTGGCATATTCACTTCTGTTGGATATATAAAATCTGCAACTTGTGCTGTTATATCTTTTGGAATATCAATATGAACAGGTCCTGGTCTTCCAGTACTTGCTATGTGAAATGCCTCTTTAATTATTTTTGGTAAATCTTCAATTTTATTTACTAAATAGTTGTGTTTTGTACAAGGTCTTGAAATTCCAACTGCATCAATTTCTTGAAAACCATCTGTTCCAATAATTGTAGTTGGAACTTGTCCTGATATTATAACTAATGGAATCGAATCCATATAAGCATCAGCAATTCCTGTTACTGCATTTGTAAATCCAGGACCTGATGTTACTATTGCAACTCCAGTTTTTCCTGTACTTCTAGCATATCCTTCGGCTGCAATTACACAAGCTTGTTCATGTCTGTTTAAAATATGTTCAAAATAGTTTTGCTTGTAAATCTCATCGTAGACGTTCATAATAGCGCCTCCAGGGTATCCAAATACAACTTCAACCCCTTCTTGATGTAATGATTCTATTACCATTTTTGCGCCAGTCATTTTCATAAGTCTTCTCCATAAATTAAAAAGTAAGATTAGATTTTACTCAAAGTTCGATTAATTTACCTTTGTATAAATAAGTTAATTTTCTTTTTTTTCCTTTTTTATTTGACAAAAAAATAGATTTATTTTGATATAATCTAAAAAATAATTTTTAAAGGGATTGAAGATGGATGTAAATCAGATAAATAATAATCCATTAACTAGTGTTAATAACAATTCGTTATCTGGGATTGGTAATAACTCTCAGCTTCAGTTAAATAAATCAGATACTGTTCGAAAAGTAAGTGATTTAAATACAAATGAGTTAGATCTTAATCTAAGTAATCTAAGTAAACAAAGAAGTGAATTTTCAACAAACATCCAATCACTAAATGATGGTATTGCAATATCAAAGATAGCTACAAATGCTTTAGATAAACAACAGAACTATCTACAAAACATCCAAACAAAACTTGAAAATATAGATAATTTAAATAACAAAAATGATATTAAACAAAGTATAAATGAAGATTTAAGAGCTTTTAACAAAATATCTTATGAAACAAATTATAAGAGAGAATCTCTTCTTGTTCAAAATTATTATGATGATAGTCAAAATATTGAAATTAGTACAAAAAATCAAACTTTTTCAATGCAAAAACCAAATATTTCAAGTTTCGCAAACCAAATTTTTGAAACTATAAACAATAATGATTTAAATAACATCTCAAATTTATCAACTGCTAAACAATTAGTTTCAAGTATATCAGATGCTCTAAGTAAATTGACAGATAACTTTAATAACTTTAGTAAAGAGTTAGAAAACAAAGCTACAAACTCTATAAAAGAGCAAAATGATAATCTCTATAAAAATAGTATAAATTTTGGAAAAGAAACTAGTGATTTTTCAAAATCAAACATAAGTATTAATGCGGGGAATCTTATAGCTTCTCAAGCAAATATTATTCAAGAACAAAGTGTAAGGCTTCTTTCTTAAGCCTTACCACTCATTTTCAGTGCGCAATCTATTGCAACACCCTCTCTTAAACCATCATCTAAAACAATTGAAGTATTCTTTCCTAATACATCAAAAAACATTTTATATATGTAAGTCCCAACTTCCATAAACTCAACTCTTCCTTTTCCTACAAGTCTTGTTGTCTCTTCTATTGTTTTATTCTTTAAAATATTTAAACCATTTTCTAAATCCAAATATTCTAAAACCATTCCATTTATCTTATCTTTATCATAATTAAAATAATCCATTCCAATTTTCACAGCAGCTAGTGTCGTTGGTGTTCCAGCAGTTGCAACAAATGGAAAATCTTTTATATCAAAATCTAAGGTATTTAAAAACTCTTTTACTTCTTCTTTTCTTTTATCTAAATCTTGAAACAAATCACCATTTTTCAATGATTTTTGAGTCATTGTTACTATTCCAAAATCAAAACTTCTAGTAAAAGATTTATCTTCTAAACTTACTGTAAGTTCAGTTGACCCTCCTCCAATATCTAAAACCATAAATTTTTCTGATTTTAAATTTTCTCTTTCTAGTGCATATTTTATAGCAAGTAAAGTCAATCTAGCTTCTTCTTCAGCATCTATTATTCTAAACTTTGCACCACTATTTTTTTCTAAAAAGTTTAAAACTTCATTAGAATTATTAGCTTTTCTCATAGCAGCAGTCGTAACACAAACAGCATCTTTAGGATCAAATTTTAACTTCTCTGAAGATGATTTTAAAGCTTCAATTACTCTGTTTTGAGCTTCAAAACTTATCATACCGCTATTTACTAAACCATCTGCCAAACCAACAACTTGATGAAATTCATCAACAATCTTAAAATTTAAACAATCAAACTTCAAAACTCTAAATGAGTTTGATCCTAAATCAATAGTTATAAGCTCTTTTTTCATAAATGCTTTATTTTTATTTTAGAATTCAGTAAAAAACCAATTATTACCATCATTCCTAAAACAAAATATTCATGAATGAATCCTGTTAGATAAATCAAATAAACTACCCAAAGTAAAATTGCACCTAATGGTGTTGGTACACCTGTAAAGTATTTCTCAACTTCACCCTCTTCAGCATTTAAGTTAAATTGAATTAATCTTCTTAATCCTGAAATTATATAGTAAACAAAAGCACCTGCAATTAATGCCATATTAAAGAATTCTTCTTTTCCATTGAAAATAGCAAAATAAATAAACATTGCAGGAACAATTACAAAAGATAAAAAATCAGCATAAGAATCAAGCTGAATTCCAAATTCTGTTGAAAGGTTATATTTTCTAGCTATTTTTCCATCAAAGATATCAAAAGCACCAGCTAACCAAGCAAATAATGCTGCTGCAAAAAACTCATCATGAGTTAAAAAATATATTGCAAAAATTCCACTAGCTATGTTAAAGAAAGTTACAATATTTGCTAAATTAAAGTGACTATATTTGTTGAATAAAAAATTCATTCTTCCTCTTTTTTGTATATTTTATATCGATTTCTACCACTATTTTTAGCATCATACAAAGACTCATCAGCCATTTTATATAATCTATTTGCAGAAATATAACTTTTAGGTTCATAAATCACTGCTCCAATAGAAACTGAAACCAAGTCCAATATTTTACTATTTTTATGCTCAATTTGTAATTTGATTACATTTTTGTTAAGCTCTTCTAAACTATTTTCAAAAGATTTTTCATCTATATTAAATAAAATAATCCCAAATTCTTCTCCACCTAATCTAAAAACATATTCATACTGTTTCGAGAAATGCTCTTTTATGCATAAAGCAACTTTTTGAAGTGCCTCATCTCCCATATCATGCCCATAAGTATCATTGTAATTTTTAAAATAATCTATATCAACAATGATTAAAGCACTTTTCCATGAATTTTCATTTGAAATAAAAGTCATACTATCAAAAATAGTATCAAAATGTTTTCTGTTATACAAAGTAGTAAGGGAATCGGTTATAGACTCTATTTGATATTTTTTATTTAAAATTTGTAGTTGCTTATCTTTTTTTATGATTTGATAAACGATAAATAATATTATTAAAAATGCAAAAATTAAAATAAATAATATATTATAAAAAATATAATTTTGCATTTGTCCATACTCTTCTAAAAAAACTTGTCTTTGTAAAAAAGCTTGTTTTGTTTCATATTTTATTAAAATATCTGCACTATTTAAATTTTTATCATATTCATCTATTTTATTTATTTCAAAAGATTTTAAGATATCACTATTTATTGAATTAACAACATCTTTCTCTTTTTGAGTTTTAAAAGATGAAAGATAATAATTCCATTCAGTTAAAATAGAATCCTTTTCTTTACTTATATCACAGTTTTTGTTTTCATTTAAACAAGAAATTATTGTTTCAAAATCACTTTTTATAGTTTGAAGTTTAACAACAGGAATAAAATCTCCAAAATACAATATGTCTATCTGTTTTTTTAACTTCTCAACCTGAGAATTAAATAATATAGCAGAAAATATAAGTGCCATAAAAACAGTAAATACTAATAGTAGCAACTTCGAAGTTGTTGATTGTAAAAAATTAGTGAACATAAAAATTATTTTATCAAATATATCTTTAATTTATAGAAAAATAACAAAAATTATGATAGGATAAAAGAAATTATAGAGGGTTTGTATGGAATTAAAAAGTGATTATTTAAGTGCTTCTACAATTTATGCTCAATTAGCTCAGAAAAAAAGCGAATTGGCTAGTATTGATAAAAAAGAATTTGAAAAATCAGCTTTTGAGAAAAAAGATAAAGTAGTTTTAGGTGAAAAAAACTATGATGAAAGTGATTATTCAAGAGTCGTAGAAAAATTTAAGTCAAAAGATAAAGAGATTAGAAATCATGAACAAATCCATGCTAACTTAGGGAAAAGTAGCAGTCCTATAAACTATAACTATCAAATGGGTCCGGATGGTAAGTTATATGCAATGGGTGGATATGTAAAGCTTGATGTATCTATGCCTACAGATCCAAAAGCTGCGATGGCAAAAATTGAACAGATAAAAAAAGCTTCTAGCTCACCTGATGATTTAAGTGCAGCTGATCTGGGAATAGCTCAAACTGCAAATTTAAATAAAATGCTTTTATTAAGCTTGAAAGGAGATGAAAATGAGAATAGATAACAATTTAGGAGCTATGGTTAGCTCTGCTTTACAACTTCAAGAAAATATTTCAAATATATCAGATGTTGCTAAAGTTGTTGGAGATCCTGCTCTTCAAGAAGTAAGTGGTGATTTAATAGAACAAGTTACTGGACAAATTCCAGAAATTATTTCATATAGTGCAAATGCAAAAAGTATAGAAGTGCAAAGCGCTGTAATGGATAGATTATTGGATTTAAAGGCTTAATATGTCATCTCTAAATGTGATTTGCCCACACTGTTTAAAAGTAAACAAGATCCCACAAAAAGATGGTTATACAAAAGCAAATTGTGGATCTTGTAAAAATTCTTTACTTGATACGACTCCAATAGAGGCTGATGAAAATAATATAGATCATATTTTAGCAAACTCTGATATTCCAGTAATTGTTGATTTTTGGGCGCCTTGGTGTGGACCTTGTAAAATGTTTGCTCCTATATTTAACCAAACAGCACAAAAATATCCTTTAAAAGCACTTTTTGTAAAAGTAAATACAGAGGCTTTACCAAATTTAGGTGCTAGATTCCAAATTAGATCTATACCTACTTTAGTTGTTTTTAAATCAGGATTAGAGAAAAAAAGAAACAGTGGAGCTTTAGATCCACTAAGATTAACTAGTTTTATAAACGAGTTTATATAAATATTAAAAAGTTTATAGAGAACGATTTTTCTTTATAAACTTTTTTAACTCTTCAAGCTCAAATTCATTGAAAACTTTTATTCCATTCTCTTCTAAAAGTCTTGCACTAAGACCTTTTTCTTCTATTAAATTTTCACTAAAAGTTCCATCATAAATACTATTATTCCCACAAGATGGAGACTTTGATTTAAATAGAGCAACTTTTATACCATTTTCCAAGCAAATATCAAGAGCTTTTTTAGCTCCTAACAAAAAATTAATAGTAACATCATTTTGTTCTATGTCTAACACTTTAAAAGGTTTACTATGACTTGTTATTTCAGCTTTATTTCTTGGAATTCCAAGTCCGCCAGCTACTTCTGGACAAATAGAAAATATTTCATTTTCACACATAATATCCATAAAAAGCTCTTTTTGACTGAACTTAAATTTTGGATTCATAGCAACACTTGAATTTAATCCATCATATCTTGTATCTTCACCTAAAAGACAAGATGAAACTAATATTTTCATATATTTTCATCTTCAATATTTAATTTTATATCTTTTAAATCTTTATAAAAAAATGTTGGAAGTTGTATATTACTAAATGCACTTTTCATTGAAACAAAAATTTTAGGATTTTGCTCTTCAAGTTTTGCTAGAAGCTCTTTTGTTGCAGCTCTTGCATGAGGCATTTTTACGTCAAATCTAAGCCCTGGACAAGCTTCATCTCCAATTACTCTAATTTCATTTGAAGCTGCAAATGCTCTTAGTTGTCTCTCTCTACAAAAGATTAAAGGTCTAATAACTTCTAAACCATTATTTGCAGTATATTTTGGAGGCATTGTTCTCATTGTTCCATTATAAAATAAATTCATAAAATACGACTCCATTGCATCGTCTAAATGGTGTCCTAATGCAACTTTATTGTATCCTTGTTCCAATGCTGTTGTATATAAATATCCTCTTCTCATTCTTGAGAAAAAAGAACAAAAAGATGAGTTTTTTCTTATTTTTTCACCAGCAAGATCAAAAATCTGAGTATCAATTATTTCATGTTCAATTCCATGCTCTTTACAATGATTACTTAAAAATTCTATTTGTTCACCCATTCCATAAGTAATTGTTACTGCTTTAAAATCAAATTTAAAAGGTGCTTTCTTTTTCATTCTATTTAAAGTATGAATTAGTGTTAGAGAATCTTTTCCTCCACTAAATCCAACCATAACTCTATCACCCTCTTTTATTAATCCAAATTCAGCATTTACTTTTGCTACATTTGAAGTTATTTTTTTGCTTATTTCTATCAATTTTAATATTCCTAAACTATATTTTTTTGCGATTATATCTAAAAAGTTTTAATAAACTATTTTAGTTAAAAACTATATAATCTATTTTAAAAGATTATTTAAAGAGTTAAGATGACCCTAGAAGAAGAAAAAATATTTATAGATAAACTAAAAGAAACTATTTTGCCAGTCGCAATCTACTTAAATGAAAACGAGATTAAAAGAATTATTGAAAATGTTGAAAATTCAAATGAAAATTTGCCTGCAGGGTTTGGAAAAATGCTTTATGAACAAATTATCATTTTAAAATATAATAGATTAAGTGAAAAATAATGAGAGAATTTATTACATATAAAAAATCTTTAGAGATTTTAGAAAATATCAAAATAACTCATTCCACAAAAAGATTATTTATCTCAGATGCAATTGGTTATATTTTAGCAAAAGATATTATTGCAGATCATAATAGTCCAGAATTTCCAACTTCAGGTATGGATGGCTATGCATTTAAATATGAAGATATAAATCAAGATTTTCTAGAAATAACAGATAAAAATCCTGCTGGTTTTGTAGTAGAAACTAATGTTGTAAATGGAACTTGTATAAAAACTTTTACAGGTTCACTAATGCCAAAAGGTAGTGATACATTAATCCCTATTGAAAATGTTGAAGTATCTGGAAATAAAATAAAAATTACAAAACCAGTTACAAAAGGGTTTGCTGTAAGAAAAATTGGTGAAAACTACAGAAAAGATGAAATTTTAATCCAAAAAGGTACTAAAATTGGATTTAGCGAAATTGGAGTATTAGCTTCATTAAATATCGTACAAATTGATGTTTATGTAAATCCAACTATCGCTGTTGCAAGTACAGGAAGTGAAATTTTAGACTTAGGTGTTGAAAAAACAAATGACTCTCAAATAAGAAGCTCAAATCATTTAACTTTAGAAGCTTTATTCAAATCAAATGGTGCAAATGTTTTGCAAATGGGACCAGTTGATGATAATCTTGAAAATATTACATACTTTTTTGAAAACTCTCTAAAAAATGCAGATATTGTTGTAACAACAGGTGGAGTTAGTGTTGGAGATTATGATTTAGTTCAAGATGTAATTAAAGATAAATTAAAAGCAGAAGTTCTTTTTCATGGTGTTTTAGTAAAACCTGGAATGCATATACTAGTTGCGCTAAAAGATGAAAAAATTATCGTAGCACTTCCAGGTTTTGCATATTCTTCTACTATTTGTGCAATTTTGTATGTTTTACCTCTAATTTATAAGTTTAGAAATTCAAATGAAAAACTTCCTTTTGTAAAAGCTAAAATTACTCAAGATTTTAGAAAATCTCAAGATAAAACTATTTTTACAGCTTGTAATGTAAAATATGAAAATAATGAGTATGTTATAGATTTTGTTGGTAAAAAAAGTGGAACTAGTGCTATTTTAACAAATATGCTCGGTAATCCTGCACTTTTAATACAAGAACAAAATAGTTCTGATATAAAAAATGGAGATTTAGTAGATATTCTTTTACTAAACAATTTAAAATAGTGTCAAAACAACTTTTTTATCCCCTAATTATTATTTCAATGATTTTTTGGGGAGCATCTTGGATTAGTACAAAAGTTCTTACAAATTACATTGATGCCTACGAAATGGTATTTTTAAGAATGGGGATTTGTTTTTTATCTATGGCTCCTATAATCGTTTTCTTAAAAATGAACTATAAATTAGATTTTAAAACGTTTGTACTGATTTTATTTGCTTCACTTTTTTTAGTTTTATACTCTATATTTATGTACTTTGGTGTTGAACATGGAACAGGAAGTTTAGGAGGAGCTATGGTTCCTTCAATGATTCCAATAATTACCTATATTTTTGTTGCTATTTTAAATAAAAAAACGATTAGTTTAAAGCACTCTTTTGCTTTAGTTTTAGGGGCATTTGGTGTTTTAAATATGATAAATATATACCAATTTGATATAGATGTTATTTTTAGTAAGTATAATATCTTTTTTATTGTTGCTTCAATGCTTTGGGCAATTCTAACAATTATTACTTCAAAGTCAACAAAAATAAATGCTTTTGTTTTTACAACTTACACTTATTTAATAGCTAGTTCTGTTTTATATTTTTTCTATGTTGATAGCTCAATTTTTACAAAAGTAATAAATTTTGACATAACTTTTTGGTTCAATATGTTTATAATCACTATTCTAAGCACAACTTTCGCAACTTCAATATATTTCTTTGGAGCAGCAAAATATGGAGCAAAAGAAGTATCTAGCTTTGTATTTTTAGTTCCAGCTAGTGCAATTATTATAGGAAGTCTATTTTTAGATGAGAAGATAGAATTTTCAACAATTATTGGTGTATTTTTTGCAATGATTGCAATATATATTTTAAATAATTTAAGCTTTCTTAAATTTTTTAAGAAAGCTTAAAAGTATTTTTTAATTTATAGCACAAGTTTTTAAATCTCCACTATAAAATCCTTTTTTTAAAGCTTCCATTCTTTGCTGTGAACTTCCATGAGTAAATGAATCAGGTACAACATATCCTTGTGATTGTTTTTGCAAGGTATCATCTCCAATAGCACTAGCTGCTCTTAATCCAGCTTCTAAATCACCCTCTTCTATTGAACCAAACATTTTTTTTGAATAGTATGCCCAAATTCCAGAATAGCAATCAGCTTGCAATTCAACTTTTACTTGTAAAACATTTTGTTCATTTTTTGAAAGAGAATTTTTTGCTTTTTCTACTTTATTTAAAGTTCCTAATAAATTCTGAACATGATGCCCTATTTCATGTGCTACAACATATGCTTGTGCAAATTCACCAGGAGCTTTATACTTTCTTGCTAACTCATCAAAAAATGATAAATCTAGATATACTTTTTTATCTAATGGACAATAAAAAGGTCCAACTTGAGAAGAAGCAAATCCACAACCACTATTTACAGCTCCTCTAAAAAGTACAAGTTTAGCATCACTATAAGATAGACCATTTTTTCTTAAAACTTCTCTCCAAATATCTTCTGTTTGTGCTAAAACAACACTTACAAACTCTGCTTGTCTATCATCAATTTGTTTATTTACAACTTTAGTTTGATTTGTTTGAGTAGAAACTCCTCCATCAATAAGAGATAAAGGATTTATTCCAAATACAAAATATAAAAGAACTCCTATAATTAGAATAATTCTTCCAATTTTTGTTCCTAAAAGAGTTCTAATAAGAGGCAAAAGACTTAAAATTGAGCCTCCACTTGTTCTAGATCCAAAGTTCTGAGTTTCATCCCGTCTATCTTCTACATTTGAGCTTCTTCTATTATCTTCCCATTTCATAACTCATATTCCTCTTTAATAAACTTATTATCAATCAATTTTGTTGGTTTTACACCTAAATCTAAAAATTTTTGACTTCTAGATATTAAGTTTCCTCTTCCACTACTTAATTTATTTATAGCTTTTTCATAAGAATCTTTACTTTTATCTATACTTTTTCCAATCTCTTCAAAATCATTTAAAAAACCAACAAATTTATCATATAAATCAGCCGCCTGTTTTGATATCTCTTTAGCATTTTCACTTTGTCTATTATCTTGCCAAAGATTTTCTATTACTTTTAAACTTGAATAAAGTGTTGTTGGAGAAACTATTACTATATTCGATTTTAATGCAGTTTCAAAAATAGTATTATTTTGCGACATTAAAAGTGAAAATGCACCTTCAATTGGAACAAACATCAAAACAAAATCTAAAGTCCTAAGAGATTCTAAACTCTCATATTTTTTAGAGCTAAGATCTTTTATATGATTTTTAATAGAAAAAATTAATCTATTTATATGCTCTTTTTTTTCACCTTCATCTTTACTATTGAAATAATCAATATAAGAATTTAAAGAGAGTTTTGAATCAATAATAACATCTTTATTTGTAGGAAGATGAACTATTACATCAGGTCTTAAAGTTTGTCCTTCACTATTTTTATATGAATTTTGAACTTTATACTCTAAATCTTTTCTAAGTCCCGATTGCTTTAGAATAGATTCTAAAATCATCTCTCCCCAATCCCCTTGAATTTTACTTTGTCCTTTTAGTGCATTTGCAAGATTATTTGCATCATTTGATATTTGATTATTTAATTCTTTTAGATTTTTTATCTCTGTTAAAAGAGATACTCTTTGTTTAGTTTCTTCCGTAAAAACTTCATTTACTCTATTACCAAATATATTTAATTGCGATTTAAATGGTTCTAAAATTTGATTTATATTTTGATTTGATTTTTTTGAATTTTCTTCAAAAATTTTTGAAGTAATATTCTCTATTTCCATTTTTAGGATATTTTGATTTTCTCTGTTTTGTGCTAAAGAAGTTTCTAAAAACTCTTTTTCTAACTCTAAAGTTTTTATTTTTGATTTATATTTTTCAGTTACAAAAAACAAAATAGCCACAAAAACTATAAAAATAATTGCGACTATTAAATAAAAGTTTGTACTTTCAAACTCTAAAATCATATAAATTTCTCTTTTTCAACATCGTATCCAAGCTCTTTGAATCTCTCAATCAAAGGTGGATGTGAATAGTAGAAAAAGATATAAAGTTTATGTGAATGAGGAAAAGATTTATTTTCATTTGCAAGTTTTAATAAAGCATTTACTAAATCTTCTTTACTTGATAAATTTGAACCAAAACTATCAGCTGCATATTCATTGTGTCTTGAAATTAATGAGATTAAAGGCATCAAGAAAAAGCTAAGAGCTGGTGAAAATATCAAAAATATTGCAATGATTGATGATGGTTCACTATTTAATCCAAGACTTAAAAATAACTCTTCATTTAAATTTCCAAAAATTGCAAAAAATATAAACATTACTAACCCGATAATTCCTATATTTTTTAAAATATCACCATTTTTAAAATGTCCTAATTCATGACCTAAAACAGCAAGAAGTTCATTATGTGTTAATTTTTCAACCAATGTATCAAATAAAACAACTCTTTTTGTACTTCCAAGTCCTCCAAAATAAGCATTTAATCTACTATCTCTTTTACTTGCATCAACGCTAAATACTCCACTACTTTTAAATCCAACTTCTTTTAAAAGATTATTGATTTTTTCTTCTAGAACACTGTCTTTTAATTTTTCAAATTTATCAAACATTTTATCTCTAATAACTGGATAAAGCATGTTTATTAAAATAATAACAGCAAAAATAAAGATAAATCCAAAAATCCACCAAAAAGGAAAATTTAAAATGATATATGAAATTCCAGCAACTACTAATGAACCAAAAATAAGCGTAAGTAAAGCAGATTTTATAGTATCTTTTAAATATAAAGCTGGTGTCATATTTGAAAAACCATATTTTTTATCTAATTTAAAAGTTTGATAAAGTGAAAATGGTAAAGTAAAAATATAATTTACGACTATGAAAAGGTTTATAAAAATAACAGCTTTTAGAATTTGTGAATCAGTTACTATTTGACTATCCAAAAATTTAAGTCCAAACCCCAACCAAAAAACAAATATAATAAAATCAAAAAATGTACTAACAATTGCTAATTTTTCTTTATCAATACTATAATTTGCAGCCTCATAATATTTTTTAGTACTTAAAATAACTGCTCTTTTTTTCATACTATCTTTTACAAAACCAATTTGCATAAAAGATGTATAAATTGTAAAGAAAAAATATAAACAATATGCTATAACAAAAAATTGTAACAAAATTAATCCTTTAATAAAATTTAAGTATATATTTTATTCAAACTTTGCTACAAAATCTTTTAATTTTCCAACTAATTTCCAATCTTTAATAAAATATGCCATATCTATATTCTCTTCAAAAGATTTTTTTGTGAAATTCAAACTTCCAATTAGTGCTAGCTTATTATCAAAAAGCATCATTTTTAAATGCATTTTTTTATCTTCAACCAAAATAACATTTATATTTGCCTCTATTAGCATATTATAAACTTCATCATCTTCTTCTACTTTTGTTTTATCTAGTAAAACTGTAATTTTTGTACCATTTTTAGAGGCTTTAATCAAATCTTTTGCAATACTTTTGTACGAAAAATTATACATAGCAACAAATATAGATTCTTTTGAAGTTAAAATCTCATATCTAATTTTTTCTTTTAGATAATTAGAATCTTCAGGTAAAATGTATGCTTCATTTGAATATAAATTCAATACAAAAAATAGTATAAGTAAAATCTTTTTCATTCTTAATTCTCCAAAATTTCAAATATCTTTGATGGAATTTTTGCTGGTTTTCCACTTTTTAAAAATGCTAACTTGAACTCCGCTTCAAAAATAAGCTCATTTTGTCTAAAAATTTCTTGTTTCATAATAATTGAAGCAGCTTTTTTTTCTATTAATCTAGTATTTATATCCAAAATATCTGCAAATTTCGCAGATTTTATCCAGTTTGCTTTACATGATTTAACTACAAAAAATTCACTATTTGAATGAGGAAGTAAACCTTTTTTAAAAAAAAGTTCACTTCTTGCTCTTTCACAAAAATTTAAATAATTTGAGTGATAAACCATATCTCCACAATCTGTATCTTCGTAATAAACTCTTATTTGCATTATATAAACCCCTTAAAATAGTACTTCTTAGTTTATTTATTTAAAAAAGGGACAAAAAAAGGAACAATCTTAGATAAATTATTCAATCTTTCATCATCATTTTCTTTTATGAATTTTGTATAAACTTTTAATGTTATTGATATATCTTTATGCCCTAACATTCTTGAAACCCAAAGAATATTTTGACCTTGACTAATCATCATACTTGCAAATGTATGTCTTAGATTATATAGTTTTCTTTCTTTAATATTTATGTCCATCAAAAGCTCTTTAAACCTTTTAGCGATGATATCGTGAGAATAGAAAGGCTTATTAAAACTTGATAACAATAAATATTTATTATTACCAGTTTCGGCTTAATTAAAAAAAATGGGGTCTGAATTATTCTTTTTTCTTATAGCTAACTAAGTAATCATCAACAATCTTTAACTTCAAACTTTTACTCAAACCTCTATGTATTTTTATTAATATTTTCAATGGAGAAAATACTCCACCCTCAATTAAATTTGTTGTATTTGAAAGATTTAATTTCTTATAATTTTTATAGGTAAAAAGATATGGTAAATTATTTCTAATACTACGATAAGCAGCTACAAGTTTTTTATGAGTATATGAACTTTTTTGACTATCAGGATGAATAGTAATTTCATCTAAAAAAGATTTATATTTTATATACCAAATATCCAATGCTTTTGTAAATCTATTCTCATCACTATATTTTAATCTAGTCATAATTTTCTTTAACTCTTGGCTAGCTTCTAGTTTTGGATGTAATGTTATATATCTTTGAATAATACGTTTCTGATGGAAATGACACATTTGTACTGGATAATCTTTAAATACGCTGTTAACACCTCTCTTACCATATATTGTTACAGATAAAATTGTATATCCTAGATTCAATAATTCAACAAGTAAGTATTTATAATCATCTACTCTTTCTGTTTGTATATGTTTCCAAATTAATATCTCATGAGTGATACTATCCATAAAAACTAAAGTACCCAACTTATCTTTTCTCTTACCATAGAAAGTTGCATCACATATTAAATTTACTGCTCTTGGATTATGTACCTTTGCAATAGGAAGATATTCTTTAATTTTATAATGAACCCATTGGATAGATTTATTGTATTTAGTAGCTAAATCTTGTAAAGTTTGTCTATGATAAACATACTCTTTGAAAAGAGAATTTTCTAGTTTTTCAGGTCTTCTTTTTGATTGAAATTTTTTACCACAATTATTACATTGATAACGTTGAATTTCATTTCTTTTACCAATCTTTTTTGTGTTTTTTGATAAGCATTTTGGACATATTTTACTATTTTTTTACAGACATCTGTAGATAATCCTTTTTAAACAACCATAGTATCGAAGCTAGCTTAACTTTTCAGACCCCATTTTTTTTAATTAAGCCTGAAATTACTATTCATCCTGATAGTCAAAAAAGTTCATATACTCATAAAAAACTTGTAGCTGCTTATCGTAGTATTAGAAATAATTTACCATATCTTTTTACCTATAAAAATTATAAGAAATTAAATCTTTCAAATACAACAAATTTAATTGAGGGTGGAGTATTTTCTCCATTGAAAATATTAATAAAAATACATAGAGGTTTGAGTAAAAGTTTGAAGTTAAAGATTGTTGATGATTACTTAGTTAGCTATAAGAAAAAAGAATAATTCAGACCCCATTTTTTTTAATTAAGCCTTTTTTTTGGATCCATTTTTACTTCTTTCAAAATTTTTTAACTTTATTATTTACTATGCTGAAATAAAAAAATCATCTACATTAACATCATCTTTTATGAGACCTATTGTTTTATAATTATCGATAATTTTATTTATTTGTACGTCACCTTAATTTGGAAAATTAATAATTATTTCTTTTACTCCATTTATAATAAATTGAGTTCCCATACAAACAAGTAAAAAACCCATTATTTTAGATATTGCATCTACTCCATTTTCTCCAATTAATTTCATAATTGAATCTGCGCTTCTTAAACTTAACCACAAAATAATACTCAATAAAAGAGGAACAACTATAGATGATACATGTATAATCCAATCAGGTGTGTCAATTTGACCACTACTTACAGTTGATGCGGCACTAATAACCATAGCAATCGTTCCTGGACCTGCGGTAGTTGGCATTGCAATTGGAACAAAAGCAATATTTTCAGATTCTTCATTTTGCCCATCATGAACTTTTTTTGCAATAAATAACATTCTAAAACCAATATAAGCAACTATCAATCCACCTGCAATTCTAAGTCCCGGAATTGAAATACCAAAAGTCCTCATAATAAATTGTCCAAAATAAAATGATAGTACGATTATAAAAAATACATAAATTGATGCAAGTAATGCTTGTCTATCTTTAGCTTGTTTCGTCATATTTGAAGATAATATAATAAACAACGCAACTGTTGATACAGGATTTACTAATGGTACTAATATTAATAATCCTAAAACAATATTATTAAATAATTCAATCACCTATTTCCTTTATAGTTTTAAAAACTTATTCTTATTTTTAAATTTTATGCTAACAAACCAATAATTGAACTTAACTTATTAAAATTTTATTTATTAAATAAATATTACTTTAGGAAAAATATTACTTTCATCTTACAAATTAGTATTAAAATTCAATTATAAATTATAAGGATTTTATAATGCTACCATATGTATTAAATTCTGATTCTGTTTCAATATTGATTGATTCTGATGTAGTTGTAATATACAAAACCGATAAAAATTATGATAAGATTGTTAAGAATCTCAAATTAAAAAATTGGAATATAGTAAGAACATTAATTAAATATGATTAAAAGTATAAATAACTATGAATATTCTATTAATTGAAGATGATATAACATTAAACGATACAATCGCTGAATATCTTAAATTTAAAGGTGATGACATTGAATCACTTGAAGATGGCGATAAAGCAATAGAAATTATTGACAGCAAAGTTTTTGATTTATATATCATTGATATTAATATTCCTAACATAAATGGATTGGATTTACTAAAATATATTCGTCAAAAAGATACAAAAACTCCAATTATTATAATTACTGCCTCTCTTGAATTAGAAAATTTTAAAACTGCTTATAAAAGTGGTTGTGATGATTATATTAAAAAGCCTTTTTATCTAGAAGAATTAGATATAAGAATAAATAAGCTAATGTCAAAAAAATTTGATAGAAATAATATTATAAAAATCTCAAATTCAATTTCTTTTGACATGGAATATGAAGAATTAATTGTTGATGGAATTATTAAAAGACTTAGAAAAAAAGAAAGAAGATTACTCTCATTGTTATTACAAAATGTAAATAATACTGTTACTAATGAAATGATTGAAAATTATGTTTGGGAAAATGAGATAAAAGAATCTTACCCAATTAGACAATTAATTAATGATTTAAGAAAAGTTTTTGATAATGGTGAAAAATTCATTTTTATGGAAAGAGGATTAGGATACAGATTTGAAATTAAAGACTAAAATATATTTATTCCAAATTATTTTATCCACTATACTTTTTCTATTTTTAGTATTAAACTATTTCTCATATATACATCAATATAAAAAAGATATAAATGAGCATATAAATGAAGAAATAATTATTCATAAAAAACAGATATTATCATCAATAAATATTGCAAACGTCGAGTTTGGAAAGAAAGAACAACTTTTTTATGACATTCATAACGAAGCTTTAAATATTTTAAAAAACAATATAAATTTAGATTTAGAAGAGCTACAAAAAATATTAAAAAGTAGATTTCAACTAAAAGATCATATGAAAATTCAAATCTATTTAATAGACAAAAATTATACTATTTATAAAACTACATTTCCAAAAGATTTAGGATTTAATCTATCAATAGCAGCTGATGCAAAAGGTTATCTAGATAAAACATCAATTGATAATAAAATTTATGTATCAGATTTTGCTTCAACTGATTCAATGAACATGGAATACAAGCTTTATACCTATTCAAAACTTATTGAAGGCAAATATCTAGAACTTGGTTTTGTAGATACTAGACTAAACAACTATGCACTATCAATTGAAAATATTAATTTTAATTCAAAAATAAAAATTTATAATGTAGGAAAAAATGACACCGAATACTACTATTATGAAATGGATTTGCAAAATTATTATGAAAATAAGGAAGAGTTTTTTAAAACTGTAAAACGTTTTTCACTCGAACAATCAAATGATGACCTTATTTTAAATACATTAAAAAACAATAAACAAATTATTATAGATAATGGAAATATACAAACTGTTTATATAAATATTTTTGATGATAATATGTATAACATTTTAGGTTTTGAAAATTTTATTATGCAACTAGATATAAATATTAGCGATAAAAAAAAGTTCATGCAAAATTATGAATATATGTTTTTAATAACTTTAATAACAATATCAATATTACTAATTATTATGTATATTTTTATTAAAAAATATTTTACACTGCCTATTAATACAATAAGAGAAAGTCTAATAAATTCACAAAAAATCGAAGATGATTCAATTTTATTATCAAATGACGAGTTATCTGATATTTCAAAAATATATAATAAACTTTATGAAAAATTATCAAATGAGATAAATCTAAATTCAAATCTTTTAAAAGAAAATAAAAGATTTATTGCAGATACAGTTCATCAAATAAGAACACCTCTTACAAATATAATGATGAATGCTGAAATGGTTAAAAAATTACAAAAAGATAGCTCTCTTTACTCTTTTATTGATAAAATCGACGCTTCAGTTAATATGCTTTCAAACTCTTATGAAGATTTAGCTTATATAACAACATCTGATACTTTTGAATATGCAGCTGCAAAAATCAATTTAACTCATATATTAAAAGATAGGATTAGATTTTTTTCAACGATATCAAAAGTTAGTAAGAAAGAAATTGAATCAAATATAGAAGATAATATATTTATTAATATTAACCAAATAGAAGTAGAAAGAATAATAGATAATAATATTTCAAATGCAATAAAATATGCGACAAAAAATGAATTAATTACAATAAATCTTTACAAAAATAATGATAAGTTAATTTTAGAATTTAAATCATTTGGTAATGCAATCAAAAACAAAGATAGAATTTTTGATAAAAATTACAGAGAAGATGAAGGGAAAAGAGGCTTAGGTTTGGGATTAAATATGGTTAAAAATATCTGTGATAAATATGGAATATTATATGAAGTATCATATTTAAATAATCAAAATATTTTTACATACAATTTATCAAATCTAAAAAGCTAGAGATATTTATCTCTAGCTAAAAATCCTTTTTTAACAAGTTAAATCAGCTGGCATATCTATGAATAATACATGACTTTTAGTAACTGGTGAAATTGTTATTTTATCTTCACAAGTAATTTCCATTGCATCACCAAAATCTAATGTTACTCCATTTATATTTGCACAACCTTCAATTTGCATAAAATAAACTTGTCTATCTTTTTTTATTTCAAATTCAAGTTCTTTATCTAATTCACTTACATAAATATTAACATCTTGATAGATTTTAATAGGGCTATTCCCATCTTGACTTGATACTATATTTAAGAATTTATTATATCTTTGAGCCTCTTCATATTTATGTGAACCATAAAGTCTTGGAAGCCCTGCTTTTGGAGGAATAATCCACATTTGTAAAAGTCTTAAATCTTTACTTTTATGTAAGTTTTTTTCACTATGATATATTCCATCGCCAGCGCTTAGATATTGAACTTCTCCTCTTCTTAAAGTTTCACTATTTCCCATAGAATCTTTATGAGTAATTTCACCATCAACGATATAAGAAATAATCTCCATATTTGAATGAGGATGAGTTCCAAATCCAGTTTCTGGATGTATTAAATCATCATTCAGCACTCGTAAACACCCAAAGTTAATATTCTTTGGATTTCTATATTCAGCAAAACTAAAATGAAAACGACTTTGTAACCAACCTAAATCAGATGTTCCCATATTCTCTTTTGGTAATTTTTTCAACATATTTACTTCTTTATATTATTTATAAATTCAACAAAGATATTTTCTAAAGTTACATCATCACACTTATTTTGGTAAGTTGTGAGAATCTCTTTAGTCATAACATTAGCACCAAGTTTTGTAAATTGTACTCTTAATCCATTTAATAAATCAACTCCATTCCCACCTGAATGTGTTGCTAATTGAATAGCTCTTGAATCAAATAGTTTTCTAAAATCATCACCAATTCTTGAAACCCAAGCAATAGTATTTACAAGTACTGGAGAAACACTAAAATTGTATTCAGGAGATACAAGTTCCTTATCTACAAAATCATAATCTGTTTTATTTACTATATCTTTTTCTTTTGCTCCATATAACTCTTCAAATCTTTTATTACAAGAGATATAAACCCCTTTAGGATCTTTTATCCATAATAAATCTGGTGCATTATCAAAAACAGCTTTTAATTTATCATGTTCATTTTCTGCTTTTAGTTTTGCTAATGTTAACTCGGTTATATCTTGTACAGCACCTTTTGAATAAAGAGCAACTCCTTTTTCATCAAACTGTGTTACACACTCATCTTTTACCCATTTTACTCTTCCATCATTCATTAACAATCTATGTATTTGTTTATATACTGTTTGATTTTTGATAGAAGTTAGGTAAGCTTCTCTAACCATTTGTTTATCTTCAGGATGAACTTTATCTAAGAAATTATCATAAGTCGGAGTAAAAATATTTTTATCTAACTCAAATATATTATATACTTCATCTGTCCAAGATAAAACATTAGTTTTTAAATCATATTCCCAAAGACCAATATGTGATAATTTCTGCAGAGTTTCAAGCTGATTTTTATATTCGTATCTATCCATATTTACCTAATCATATTTTTATGAACTATTATACTACAGAAATTAATAAATAATAATTTCTATTAATTGGAAAATGTATTTTATTTATTACTGTTACTATTATTCAATAAGTAATGAAATAGTTAATAATATGGTAATTTGAGATAACTCAAACTAGAATTCAGTTAAATATAATTTAATTAGAATTAGTAACTTTATTTATCTAAGTAGATAAAATAATTTTTAAAGCTCTTTAAGAAATAAAACTAAGTATAAAGAAAACTTTTTTATTTTATATTAATTATTTATTAGTAATTAAATATTATTTTACTATTAATTAAATATTTAAATTAGAATAAATGTATTTACCAAATATAAACTATCTCTGTTTAGTTATTTCATCCACTGATTTTTTTATATCTGTAGCAACTTCACTTGTAGTTTCTTTAGTAGCTTCCCATGCTTCTTTACTATCTTTTTTTATTCCATACCAAGTTGCACAAGATTGAAAGAACATTACAAATATAATCAATATAATATTTTTAATCATAAAATTTTCCCATCATTAAACTATATTTTCAAAATCTTAAACATTTTGTTCTAGAGTGAAATTATACTAATTCATTTATGTTTTATGTATTAAATTTTCTTTGCTATATCCTTTTCCATAAGATTTGTTTTTCCACATCTTGGACAGGGATTCCCAGAATTTGAATGACAAGACCAACAAAACATACTAGTACAGTTCTCACAAGAAAGCTTACAATGTTTACAAACATAAGTCTTTTCTCTTTTAAATTTTTGTCTATTTCCAAATAACCAAGCAAACATTTAATTCCTTTAAAAATAAAAACAAGTATATTTCAAAGAAAAGTCATTATAGATGATTTATATCAATATTGAAATCATTAAATCATAGAGTAAAGTAGTTTTGATAATATTTTTTTTAAGTCGTTTTGCTCTTTTTGACTAAGAACTGAAAAAGATTCTTGAAGTCTACAAGATGTGTTTTTTATACAATCTTCTATTAAAGAGACTCCATTTTTAGTTAATGAAACAAAAGTTTTTCTTTTATCTTCTTTTGAAATAGTTCTTTTTATATATTCCCTATCTTCAAGTTTGTTTAAAACCTTTGTCATACCACCAGATGAAAAAATTGTAGCATCATATAACTCTGTTGGCGTTAATGAGTGTTCTATATTATTAAAATACAAAGCTGCCAAAACGTCAATTTCTGAATGGATTAAATCATAATTACTTTTGAAAAAACTTTCAGAAACATTATGCAAATTTTTAGTAATGAGTAACATTGGTAATGATAAAGTAAACACTTCATGGCTTTCATTTTGTGATACTCTTTGGTAAAAATCATCTATATATTTTTTATTCATGAAGCTAATTTTAGCAAAAAAATCTTTAAATTATCTTTCTAGCAAGATAATATTAAGAGAAAAGAAGATAAACTTTTATTTTATTTAAAAGGAGTGATTTTGAAAAAATTATATTTTTCTTTTTTTGTACCTCTTTTTTTATATAGCCAAAACTTAGATGAGTTAGTAAATTTATCTATTGAAAACAAGCTAATAAATGCTTCAGCACAAAGTCTTGAAGCAATAAAAGAAGATTATAAAAGTGTACAAAGTGGTTATTTACCGAAATTAGATGTTGGAGCTGGTTATTCTATAGCAGAACATGAATCAAGTACAACTCCTCATAAAGGGGCAAATGCTTATGGTAGTGTAAACTACTTACTTTATGATGGTGGAAAAAAATCAGATGTTTATGAATCTTATGAAAATACAATAAAAAGTGGTGAAAAAAGTTTAGAAGCTCTTAAAAATGGTATATCTTTAACTGTAATAAATTATTATTACAATTATTTATCACTACTTGCTAAAAAAGAGACAAAAATTCAGGAAATAAATGAATTAAATGCTCAAAAAGATAGAATCACAAGATTCTTTGATGCAGGAAGTACAACTGAAGATGAACTTCAAAAAATCATCTCTAGAGTTGAAAATGCAAAAGTTACTCTTCAAGAGATAGAACTTGAAATTACTACAATTTTACATAATCTTGAATATATTACAGGAAATCAAGTATCTATTAGTGAAGGCTCTATTATTGAAGCATTAACAGCAGAAAAAGAGAAAAATTTAAGATTTGATATTCAAGCTTTAGAATATGATACAAAAACAAAACAAAGCAATGCGAATGCACAAAAAAGTGATTATCTTCCAAAAGTTACTTTAGATAATACTTTTAATTACTATGACAGAGACTATAGCAATAAATCTAATGAACCTGCTGGTTTACAAGATCATCAAAATATTGCAAGTGCAAATATGAAATGGAATCTTTTTGCTTTTGGAGAAACAAAGCATAAAGTTGAATCAAAACAAAAAGAATATTTATCGAGTAAACTTAAATATGAATATGAAAAAAATAGAGCAAACGTTGATTTACAACTAGCTTTAAAGGCTTATGATATTTCAAAAGCTAAAATTAAATCTAGTGAAGCGAATATAAAAGCTGCACAAAGTGCTTATGAAATTATAAAATCAAAATTTGAAAATGGTCTTATAGATAATGTAGCATTTCTACAAAGTTTAACTGAAAAATACGACGCTATAAGCCAACATAAAACTGCTTTAAATGATTTAGAAATTAAAAAAGCAAATATTATTTATCACAGTGGTGAAAAATTACAGGAGTATATAAAATGATAAAAAAATCAATAATTACAATGTATTTGCTTTTTGGATTAAATAATCTAATGGCAAATGAAGCACCAGGATTACCTGTGCAAACTTTCAAAGTTACAAATCAATCAAATACGACAAACAAAACTTATCCAACTATTTTAAAAGCTTATGAGCAAGTTGATGTAATGGCAAGAGTTCCAGGAACATTAACAAAAAAACATTTTAGTGAAGGTGATTTCGTAAAAAAAGGAACTCTTTTATATAGTATTGAACCTGATACTTATCAAGCTATCTTAAATGTAAAAAAAGCAAATTTTGTAAAAGCAAAAAAAGATTTTGAAAGAGCAAAAACTCTAATAGCTTCAAAAGCAATTAGTCCTCAAGCTTATGATGATTACACTTTTCAATATGATAGTGCAAAAGCTGCTTTAGATGAAGCTCAAATAAATTTAAACTATACAAAAGTAACAGCTCCAATTGATGGAATTGTTGGAATTAAAAAATTTGATGTTGGAGATTTAGTTGGAAGTGGTGCAAATAATTCACTACTTGTTACTATTACAAATACAGATCCAATTCATGCCGAATTTTCAATACCTAAAGATGATATGAATAAGTATCTATCTCAAATAAAAGATAAAACTGCAAAAATAAATCTTTTAGCAAATGGAAAAAAATATGAAGGTGGAGAAGTTGATTTTATCTCTCCTGTGATCGATTCAAATACTGATACTTTATTAGTTAGAGCAAAATTTGAAAATAAAAATAGAGATTTAATAGCTGGAAATTTCACAAAAATTGAAGTTAGCAATTTATCTTTAGGTGATGTTTTTGTTGTACCTGAAAATGCTGTTTTAAGAACTGCTCAAAGTAGTATTGTAATGGTAATAGATGAAAATAATATAGCAAAACCAAGACCAGTAGTTGCTGGTGATTTAGTTCAAAATGGAGTTGTTATTAAAAGTGGGTTAAAGGCTGATGAGCAAATTGCTGTAAGTAATCTTGCAAAATTAAGACCTGATACTAAAGTTCAAATAGTAAATAAAGAGAAATAATATGTTATCTGCATTTTTTATTAAAAACCCCGTTTTTGCTGGTGTTTTGTCTATTATTGTTTTTCTAGTTGGACTTATATCTATGTTCAATCTTCCAATTGAACAATACCCAAGAGTTTTACCTCCACAAATTCTTGTAAGTACAGCATATCCAGGTGCTAGTGCAGATACTATTGCAAAAACTGTTGCAGCTCCACTTGAAGAAAAAATCAATGGTGCAAAAAATATGCTTTATATGAACTCTTTAGCTGAAGATAGTGGAAGATTAACTATAAATGTATTTTTTGAAGTTGGAACAGATCCAGATGATGCAAAAATCGATGTAAACAATAGAGTTCAAGCAGCTCTTTCATCAATGCCTGAACAAGTAAAAAGACAAGGTGTTGTTGTAGGAGAAAGAAGTCCTAGTATTTTACTTTTTGCTATGCTTCAATCTCCAAACAAAACTCATGATTCATTATATCTTTCAAACTATGCTCTTTTAAATATGGTTGAAACTTTAAAAAGGGTTGATGGAGTTGGTGATGCAATGATTTTTGGAGCAAAGGATTATTCTATTAGAGTTTGGATTGACCCAGCTAAATTATCTAAATATTCACTAGCTACTACAGATGTTATTACAGCTATTCAAGAACAAAATAATCAATATGCTGCTGGTAAAGTTGGTGCAGAACCTCTTGAAAATAAGCAAATGTACACATATACTATCAAAACTCCTGATAGATTTAGTGATCCAAAACAATTTTCAGATATTGTTATTAGAGCAAATGCAGATGGAAGTAGTCTGAAACTAAAAGATGTTGCACATATTGAACTTGGAGCTAGTTCATATAGCGTTCAAACAAGATTAAATAATGCACCATCTTTACCTATTGGAGTATTTTTACAAAGTGGTGCAAACTCTTTAGAAACAGCAAAAGCTATCAAAAAAGCTCTTGAAGAAGCTAGTAAAAACTTCCCTGAAGATATGACTTATACTATTCCTTATGATAGTACAGATTTTATTACAGCTTCTATTGAAGAAGTTGTAAAAACATTTGTTGAAGCACTTTTACTAGTTATTTTAATTATTTTCATATTCTTACAAAGCTGGAGGGCTACAATTATTCCTTTAATTGCTGTACCAATTTCTATTGTTGGAGCATTTGCAGGAATGTATGTATTAGGATTTAGTATCAATCTTTTAACACTATTTGGGCTAGTTCTTGCAATTGGTATTGTTGTTGATGATGCTATTATTGTTATTGAAAATATTGAAAGACATATGGATGAAGGAAAAACTCCTCTAGACGCTGCATTTATTGCAATGAAAGAGGTAACTGGAGCCTTAATCGCTATTATTTTAGTTTTAGCAGCTGTATTCGTACCTGTTGCATTTATGGGTGGATTAAGTGGAGAAATGTACAGACAATTCGCGATTACCATAGTTATATCCGTAATTATTTCTGGATTCGTTGCAATTACTTTAACTCCTTCTTTATGTGTAAGAATCTTAAAAAATAAAAAACATGAACCAAAAGGTTTTGCAAAATGGTTTAACAACATGTTTGATAAAGCTACTACTGGTTATTCATTTTTAGTTAAAAAAACAATTAGATATTCATTTATTTCTCTTTTAATTTTTGGTGGATTAGTATTTGTTTCGTGGGATATGTTTAAATCAATGAAAACAGGTCTTGTTCCAGATGAAGATCAAGGAACTATATTTGTATTTGGATTTAATCCTCCTGGTTCATCACTATCTAGATCTTTAACTTTAAGTGAAGAAATAAATGCAATAGTTGCAAAAGATCCAAATGTACAAAATATTATTACACTTGCAGGTTATGACTTTACAACTTCAGCTGAAAGATCGCACACAGTTGCAACTATTATTAAACTAAAAGATTGGAGCGAAAGACCAAATCCTGAACAGCACGCTCAAGAAATCTTAGGAAGATTAAGTAAACAACTAATGGGTACTAGTGAAGGATTCTCTTTTGCTGTTGTGCCACCTCCAATTATGGGTATGAGTGTCACTGGTGGATTTGATATGTATGTTCAAGATAGAACTGGGGGAAGTATTGAAAATTTAGGAAAAGTTGTAAATCAAATTATTGAAAAAGCAAAAACTAGACCTGAATTAATGGGTGTTAGAACTTCACTAGCACCAAATGTTCCAATGTTTAAAATGGATGTTGATGTCGAAAAAGCAAAAGCAAAAGGTGTAAATATAAACGATATTTATAGCACTATAAATGCAACTTTTGGAAGTTATTATGTAAATGATTTCTCATTATATGGAAGAACTTATAAGGTAAATTTACAAGCAATTGACACATACAGAAATAATATAAATAATATGGAAAATATTTTTGTAAGATCAAATAAAGGTGAGCTTTTACCTCTTAGCTCTTTTGTTAGTATTAAACAACAAGTTGGAGCTGATATTGTAGAAAGATTTAACCTTTTCCAAGCAGCAAAAGTTTCAGGACAACCAGCAGCTGGATATAGTTCAGGAGATGCTTTAAAAGCTATTGAAGAAGTTTCAAATGAAGTTTTACCTGAAGGATATACAATCTCATGGGTTGGAACAGCTTATCAAGAAAAACAAGTTGGTGGAAGTTCAGCACAAGCTTTTATTTTTGGTATTGTTTTCTTATTCTTGATTCTTTGTGCATTGTATGAAAGATGGTTATTACCAATTGCTGTTGTTCTTGCTGTTCCATTTGCAATATTTGGAGCAATTTTAGCAACTAATTTAAGAGGTTTAGATAATAATATCTACTTCCAAATTGGACTTTTAGTTCTTGCTGGACTTGCTGCTAAAAATGCTATTTTGATTGTTGAATTTGCTTTACAAAAAAGAAAAGAAGGATTTAATCTTGTTGATTCAGCATTAGAAGCTGCAAAAGTAAGACTTAGACCAATCGTTATGACTTCATTAGCATTTACTATTGGTGTTCTACCACTTGCCATTGGTGGAGGTGCTGGAGCTGCTAGTAAACACTCAATTGGTACAGGAGTTATTGGTGGGATGCTTACAGCAACATTTATAGCAATTATATTTATTCCTCTATTCTATATACTTATTTCAAAAATAAGCAAAGATAAAAAAGATGAAATCTTAATAGAAGATGTAAAAAAGGAAGAGAGTTAATCTCTTCCTTTTTTTAATCCACTTAATATAATTTTTTTGATAATATTTTTCCTCAAAAAATTATTTTAATAAAAAAGAGTTTTTAATGCCAGAAATAAATCAACAACCAACTATATTAATTGTAGATGATATGATTACAAATATTTTAATATTATCAGATTTACTAAAAGATGAGTATGATATTAAAATTGCCAAATCTGGTTTAAAAGCGATAGAAATTGCAAATTCTCAAAATATAGATTTAATACTTTTAGATATTGAAATGCCTAAAATGAATGGTTATGAAGTATGCAAAAATCTTAAAAACTCAGAAAAAACGAAAAATATTCCTATCATATTTGTTACAGCAAGGAATAGTGAAACAGATGAAGAAGAAGGTTTAAATTTGGGAGCTATTGACTATATTACAAAACCTTTTAATAAAACTATTGTAAAGCTAAGAGTAAAAAATCATATAAAACTCAAAGAAAAAACTGATTTATTAGAGCAGCTATCAATGTATGATGGACTTACAAATATAAAAAATAGAAGATTTTTTGATGAAATTTTTGAAAAAAGTTATTATGAATCAAGAAGAAAAAAAACAAATCTTGCTTTAATGATGATTGACATTGATTTTTTCAAACCTTATAATGACAATTATGGTCATGGAAAAGGGGATGAAGCTTTAAAAAAAGTTTCTCTAGCTATTAATAATACTTTATTATCCCATAGAGAAGATGATCTAGTCGCTAGATATGGAGGAGAAGAGTTTGTAGTTTTAATAAAAGATATTTCTTTAGATGAATTAAATAAAATTGCAAACAATATCTTAGACTCTATTAAAAAATTAAAAATAAAACATGATTATTCAAGTGCTAATGAATACTTAACTGTTAGTATTGGAATAGCTAACTTTGATGGAAATAAAGATATTCCAAAAATTGAACTTCTAATAAAATCAGATGAAACTTTATACAAAGTAAAAGCATCTGGAAGAAACAATTTCTTAATCACAAATTTATAACTAAATTACTTATTAAAAAGGATATTTAATAGAAAATATTTTTAAAATGATAAATGAAGCAATTTTACAAATGAGTTATTGGGAAATTATTGCTGCACTTTTATCAATATTTTATATCTCTTTAGCAATAAAACAAAATATTTGGTGTTGGATAGCTGCTTTCTTTAGTACATTAATCTATTCTATTTTATTTTTTGATGCAACTCTACTTATGTCAAGTTTTTTAAATGCTTACTATTTGATTATGGCTATTTATGGTTGGTACAGTTGGAAAATAAGAAATGATTATAAAGATTCAAATTTAAAAATATCAACTTTGAATCTATCTGTAAATGCAAAAATAATTGTTGTTTTGTCAATTATTTCAATCGTTCTTGGATATTATATGACAAATTATACTAATACTTCATATGCATATCTTGATTCAACAATCACTATATTTTCTCTTGTAGCAACATATATGATGACAAAAAAAATATTAGACAACTGGATATATTGGATTATAATTGATAGTGCTGCTATTTACCTATATTTTAAAAAAGAGTTTTATGTAACTTCTATTTTATACAATCTTAGCTTTTTTAGCTTATATGGAATGGAAAAAAGAATATAAAAGCTATCAAGAAATAGATAAATCTTAATTTTAAATATCCAGAATTAAATAGCTTTTAGTTAAAATCCTTTTATGAATTTAGAAGAAAAATTAAAACTGCTTCCATCAGAAGCCGGAGTCTATCAGTACTTTGACAATCAAGGACATCTTTTATACATTGGAAAGGCTAAAAGCTTAAAAAATAGAGTAAAAAGTTACTTTAAATTCAGTCCTACTTTACAAGCTTCAAACGATTTAAGTCCACGAATTTATAAAATGATTAGCGAAACTGTTTTTTTAGAATGGATTGTTGTTCCAAATGAACATGATGCCTTAATTCTTGAAAACTCACTAATTAAACAGCTAAAACCAAAATATAATGTACTTTTACGAGATGATAAAACATACCCTTATATTTTCGTAGATTTAAATGAAGATTTTCCAAGATTAGAAATCACAAGAAAAATAGAAAAAGGAAAAAATATAAAATATTTTGGTCCATATTCAAGTGGTGCTAGAGATATGCTTGATAGCATTTATGAGATAATTCCCCTAGTTCAAAAAAAATCTTGTGTGAAAAGTAAAAAAGCTTGCTTATTTTTTCAAATAGGAAAATGTCTAGCTCCATGTGAAAATAAAGTGAATAAAGATGAGTATAAAAAGATTTTAGATGAAGCTTTAGGATACATCTATAATAAATCAAAACTATTAAATAAACTAAAAGAAAAAATGCAATTTTATTCTGAAAATTTTAGATTTGAAGAGGCTTTAGTTTTACGAGATAGAGCGAAAACTATTGAAAAATCAGAAATTAAAACTGGAATTGATTTAACAACAAATGAAGATTTAGATATTTTTGCCATAAAATCTAGTAATAAAAAAGCTGTACTTGTAAGAATGTTTATAAGAGATGGAAAACTAGCTTCTTCAAACTATGATTTCATGAAAACAAATGACGATGTTGAATTTGATATACAAGAAGCCTATAAAAGAGCAATAATAAATTACTATTCAAATGAATTACCAATTATTCCAAAAGAGATAATTGTGGCCGATGAGATTGAAGATATTATCACGATTGAAGAATTTTTATATAAGAAATTCAATAAAAAAATAAAAATAGTAAACCCAAAAATAGATAAAAAAGCTTCTATTGTAAAAATTGCTTTAAATAATTGTGATGAACTTTTAAGATTAGAGAATATTAAAGATGAGAATTCTATATACAATGAATTAAAAGAACTGTTTTCCTTAAACTGTGTTCCAAATATAATAGAAACTTTTGACAATTCACATCTTATGGGACAGGCAACAGTTGGTGGAATGGTTGTATGGAATAAAGGAAAAGAGAATTTTGATAAAAAATCTTATAGACACTATAATCTTGAGAGCTTAGATGAATACTCTCAAATGAAAGAGATGCTATATAGAAGGGTTGAGAGTTTTGATAAAAATAATCCGCCAGATTTATGGGTAATTGATGGAGGGACGACTTTACTAAATTTAGCTTTTGATATAGTTGACTCAATTGGGGTAAATTTAGATATTATTGCTATTTCAAAACAAAAAGTTGATGCAAAAGCTTATAGAGCAAAAGGAAATGCAAAAGATATAGTGCATTTTAAACAAAATGGTGAGATTAAAAGTCTAAATTTGCTTCCTAGCGATAAAAGACTACAATTTATTCAAAGATTAAGAGATGAAGCTCATCGTTTTGCAATTAGTTTTCATAAAAAGCAAAAAAGAAAAGAGGATAAAGAGATTTCGCTTCTACAAATTAAAGGTATTGGTGAAGCAAAAATAAAAAAATTACTCTTATATTTTGGAGAGTTTGAAAAAATCAGAAATGCTTCTTTTGAAGAGTTAAAATCTGTCTTAAATGAAGCAGATGCACACAATATTATAAACTATTTTAATAATTAATAAGGAATTAACTTTGGCAAAAATATTAATAAACAAAAAAAACCTTTTTTACAATTTTGAACTTATTTCAAAAAAAGCAACAAACAAGGAAAAAGTTGCTGTTGTTCTAAAAGATAATGCTTATGGTCATGGACTTGTTGAAATTGCAAAACTTGCAAATGAATTTGGAATAAAAAAAGCTGTTGTAAGAACAATAGAAGATGCAAAAAAAATTGAAGATTATTTCCCTTATATTTTAGTTCTTGCAGATACAACTTTTCACAACTATTCACATACTTTTCACATAGCAATAAATAGTCTAGAAGATATTAATAAAGTGCCACAAAATGCTAACGTTCATCTAAAAATTGATACAGGAATGCATCGAAATGGTATATCAATAAATGACATAGAGATGGCTTTTTTAGGACTTTTAAAACAAAAAGCTAATATTACAGGTGTTTTCACGCACCATAGAGGAGCAGACACTTTAAGTACTGATTTTTTTTGGCAAAATGAAAATTTTGCTAAAGCAAAAACAAAGGTAAAAGAGGTATGTGAAAAACTTTCACTACCTTTACCACAGTTTCACTCTTGCAACTCAGCAGCACTTTTTAGACAAGAAAATTTCACTGAAGATTTTGCAAGAGTAGGAATTGCAACTTATGGTTATTTAGATAATGATGGTGTTTTTGATTTTCCAAAATTAAAACCTGTTATGTCACTTTGGGCACAAAAGCTAGCAACTAGAAAAATAAGAAAAGGTCAAAGTATTGGTTATGGTGGAAAATTTACTGCAAATGAAGATATGATAATTTCTACTTATGATATTGGATATGGAGATGGTTTTTTAAGATTAAATGAAAATGATAACTATACAACTCCTAAAGGTTTTAAAATTTTAGGAAGAGTATCTATGGATAATTTATCAATAAATAGTGATGAAAAAGAGGTTTGTATTTTTGATGATGTTACCACTTTAGCAAAAATTCACAAAACTATAACATATGAAATAACTTGTAGCTTAAAAGAGAGTATGAAAAAAGAGATTTTGGTATAATGAAAGAAATTATCTAAATAGTATCGAAAGGAGAGTTGTGGATTTAGATTATTATAAAGAAAAACTAGAACAACTACAAAAACTTACAAAAACAGGTTTTTGGGAACTCGACTTGAGAACTAATACTATTATTTACTCTAATGAGATTTATAATATTTTAGAAATCGATAAGGAAAATTTCAATCATAGTTATGAAAACTTTTTAGATATTGTACATCCAGAAGATAGAGATAGAGTTAATAGTTTCTTTTTTCACTCTTTTAAAAATGTAGGAAAAGATTCTACTATTACACATAAAGTTTTTACAAAGTCTGGAAAATTAAAATATTTAGAACAAAGATATCAAATAAAATTTGATGAAAATAAAAATCCTATAGCATCTTTTGGTACAACTCAAGATATTAGTGAACAAGAATATTATAAACAAAAACTAAAAGAAGATTTAATTAAAATTGAAGATCATCAAAATGAGCTTGAAGCGATATTTAATAATACAATAGATGGTTTAGCAATAATTGATTTAAATACAAACTTTCTAAAGGTAAATAAAACTTACTGTGACATTACAGGACTGACGGAAGAAGAACTTTTAAGTACAAATTGCATAGAAATAACTGCTCCTGAATATAGAGAAGAATCTCTAAAAAGTTTTGAAAAATTTTTATTAACAAATGAACCAAAACCACTCGAAAAAATTTGTAAAATAAAAGATAGAAAAGTAGAAGTAATTTTATATCCTTATAGAATCAATGAAAATCATATTATGGTTAATATGAAAGATATTTCAAGAGATAAATTAATACAAGAGCAATCAAGACTTATATCTATGGGAGAAATGGTTGGAAACATTGCACATCAATGGAGACAACCTTTAAGTATAATAACATCTATTGCAAGTTCCATTACTATTTTAAATAATCTAAATAAACTGCCTAAAGAAAATTTAAACACTGATATGGAAAAAATCATGGAACAATCAAGGTATCTATCTGATACTATTGATGATTTTAGAAATTTTATAGTAAATGCCACTGATTTAGAAAATATTAGTATAGTAAATACTATTAAAAAATCTCTATCATTAGTTGACTCAGCAATAAAAATGAATAAAATAAGAGTTGTTACAGATTTCCAAGATGATTTAATAATATCTGGTTTTCAAAATGAATTAATACAATCTTTTATAAACATTATAAATAATGCAAAAGATGCTCTTATTCAAAATGTAGAAAATAGTAAAGATAGATTAATATTAATTTGCACTAAAGAATTTGGAAATCGTCTAAGAGTTGGAATAAAAGATAGTGGGAAAGGTATAGATGAAGAGATTTTAGATAGAATTTTTGAACCATACTTTACGACAAAGCATCAAAGTTTTGGAACAGGTATTGGGCTTGCTATGAGCCATAAATTTCTTACTCAAAGACATAAATGTACTATTGAGGTTAATAATACAACTTTTAAATTTAAAGATAATGAATATAAAGGAGCTTATTTCATAATCTTTTTTGAAGATAATTTAAATTTAGAAAATTTGAAAAAGGCTTAAAATTGTTGGTTTCGGGAAGTACAACATTAAATATTCTATTGGCAAATAACAATAAAGTTATAAGTGATGTACTAAAAGAAGCTGATGCTCAAACTCTTGAAAATATAATAAAACAAGATCCAAAAGTAAAAGCAAATGCAAGTGAAGTTATAAAAGAACTCTTCCAGAATATTAAAGATGGTACTAAATCTACAGCAACTATAGAAAACATTCTTAAGAACTCGGCTATATTTAAAGAACTAGGTAGTGTATCAACAAATCTTGTGACCCTATCAAATATGTTGCAAGAAGTTGAAAATAGTGATAACTTAGCAAAATTCAAACCACTATTAGAGAATTTATCAAAAAATATAAAAGATTTAGATGCGACAACTTTAAAGGAACAAATAAAAAGTTCAGGTGTTTTTCTTGAGAATAAAATAGCAAATACACAAAACCCTAAACTTGAAAATATTTTAAAAGATATCCAAAGCTTAGTAAAAACTGTTCAAACTCCTCTTACAAATCAAATAGATGTTCAAATAAACAAAATTTTACAAGATATTCAAAATCCAAAATCAAATGTAAATCAATCTATACAAAATCAAAATAGCCAAACAAAACCAAATTTACAAACAACTTCGCAATCAAATACATCAAGCAATCAAACAATTAATAACCAAACACCCTTAAATCAATCAGCAAATCAAATTTTAACTAATACAAATAATATAAATCAACCAAGCTCTGAAAACCAATTGAATAAAAATTTTGCTACTTCAAATAATCCAATACAAGTTATTAAAAAAGAGAATAACCAAGTAGAAATTTTACAGACAAAAATAAATACTCAAAGTCCACAAATACAAAATACAGTTCAACAAAATCCTCAAACTCTTAATTTACAATCAAAAGAGCCTATTTTAAAAAATCCTTTAACAAATGATTTAAAAGTATTAACTCAAAATTTACAAAAATTAAGTGAAAATTTGACTCCAAAAGAGTTTGAAAATTTATCAAATTTAACAAAAGAGTTAAAAACCGTTGTAAATCAAGCATCTCTAGTAGAATCAAAATTTGAAAATGTCTCAACAACACAACAAAAACAATCAGTGTTTAATCAGGCAAATCAAACAAACCAACAAAATCAAATAAATTCTCAACAACTAAATCAAAATATACAACCACAAGTTTCACCAAATATACAAAACCCAAATAATCAAGTTCAAAATTTGCAACAAAATATTTTTAATGCTCAAACTCAGTTAAATAATATAAATACCACTTTAGTACAAAATCCAGTTCAACAAACTATTCCAAATCAAATACAAAGTACACAAGCATTTTTAAATCAAATTCAAAATCAAATAAAAGAAAATACAAATCCTCAAATAATTAATCAAAATCAAACACAAAATATTCAATCAAATTTACAAATAAATCAACCTCAAATTCTAAATCAATCTACTGAAGAAATTGCATTTAAAGAGCAAATTACAAATGAAACAAAGCAACTTTTAGTTCAAATAAAAGATGAAATAGTAAAAAATCCAAATATTGTTCAAAATAAAAATATTTTACCAATTATTGACAATTTATTAAAAATGGAAAATTTGTTCGTAAAGAATGAAACTCTACAAAATTTAACAGATATGAAACAGTTAAATCAGGCTTTGAGTCAAAATAATCTAAGTACATTTTCAAATAATTTTGCATCTAATTTATCCCCTCTTTTAAACAATTTAAAAGAAAGTTTAAATAATTTAACAAATCCAAATATATCAAATATTCAAACTCATTTAACAAAAACTATAAATAGAATAGAACATATAATCTCAAACACTGAAATTGAAAAAGAGAATAAAATATCTTCTAAAGACGATATGAAAACTCTTTTACTAGAACTAAAAGAAGAATTAAGTACAAAAACGGATGCAAAATCTAGCGAAATTTTAAAACAAGTTGATAAAATATTAACTCAAATAGATTTCTATCAATTAAACTCTTTAATCTTAAATTCAAATCATGTCTATGTTCCTTTCTTTTGGGAAATGCTAGAAGATGGTTCAATAAATATCAAAAAAACCGAAGAAGACAAGTTTTACTGTCAAATAAATCTTACATTAAAAGATTTTGGAAAAGTTGATTTAATGCTTGGTTTATACGATAAAAATAAAATGGATTTAACAATATATGCACAAAGAGATCATTTTAAAACTGCGATTAAAGAAAACATAAAAGATTTAAAACTGGCTTTGAATAATGTTGATATTATTCCTGTTAACATAAAACTACTAGATATGAAAGAAAATTTGGAAGAAGATACTCCAACTAGCAACTATTTAAATAATAGTTATAACCAAAGTATTAATTCTGGAATAGATATTAAGGTTTAAAAATGGCTAAAAAAATAGAAGAAAACTTTATTCAAAAAGCCGTAGCCTTACAATATGATTTAGAAAAAGACAATGCTCCTCTAATTACAGCAAAAGGACAAGGTGTAACAGCTTCAAATATTATTAAAATAGCCAAAGACAATAATATACCTATTCAAAAAGATGAAGATTTAGTTGAACTTTTATCAAAAATAGATATTGATAAAGAGATACCAAATTCTATGTACAAAGCTGTTGCAGAAATTTTTTCCTTCATTTATGATCTATCCAAAAAAAAATAATTTGATATTTTTAAGAGATTATATAATATAATCTAATACTTCAATTTACAGAGATTTTTTAAAATATGATTAGAAACCGACTTGAAAATCCGATTATTCTTTTTTTTGTTCTACTTGTAATTATCTCTATAAACCTTATTGCATCAATTAATTTTTTTCTAATAATGTTTTCAGGAGTATTATTCACTGCTTTTTATATTTTTTTAAAGAAAAGATATCTTTATTCTTTAATATTTGTAGTTATTGCTTTTTTATTTATTGAGATAAATTCCGGACTAAAGCCTTTTTCACTAACCTTACTATCTTTATTTATTTATATTTTTATTATTCCAAAGTCAGATTCTTATGGTTCGTATGATTTAGCAAATAGCTATGTTTATATGCTATTTTTTTATGTTGGTCTTATCATAATGTGGTCACTATTTTACGGAATGGATGAAAAAATATTTTTTGCCCTACTTTTAAATATACTATTTGACTTTATATTTTTTGGAGTATTTCTTTGAATTTACGACTAAATTTAATCTATATATTTATTATAGCAATAATTATAACTTTACTATCTAGAGTATATTTTCTTTCTATTAAATCAAATACTTATTATGAAGAATTATCAAAAAATAACTACATTAGTAGAGTAAATAAAGTTCCTGTTAGAGGAATTATTGAAGATAGAAATGGTGAAAAAATAGCTATAAATGAAATGGGATTTTCTATATCTATAAAACCTCATTTAAGAAGTGCTAAGAAAAGAGCTGAACTAGAAAGAATTGTAGATTTAATAGTAAAACAACTCCCTAATTTAGATAAAGAAAAACTAATTAAAACTTATTTGAAAGAAGATTCTGCATATAATCATAACTTTATAAATGTTGTTGATTATGTTCCTTATGATGAATTTTTCTCAAAATATACAATTTTAGCATCACATGAAGATATAAAAATCGATTCTTCAACAAAAAGATTTTATCCATTTAGAGATGCTGCTTCTCACGTAATTGGATATACAGGAAGAGCATCTACAAAAGATATTTTAAACAATGAAATTGCCAAGTTTACTGGAACTGTTGGTAAAAATGGAATAGAAAAATATTACAACAATAAACTTCAAGGTGAACTTGGTTACAAAGATGTAAAAGTAAATGCCTATAATAAAGAAATTGAAGTTTTAGAAGAAAAAGAACCTTCAACAGATAATAATATAAAAATATCTATTGATATTAAACTTCAACAATATTTAAAAGAAATTTTTGTGGGTAAAAGTGGTTCAATAGTAATCATGGATGCTACAAATGGAGAGATTTTAGCAGCAGCCTCTTTTCCTGAATATGATAGTAATCTTTTTGCAAGAGGAATTTCTCAAGAAGATTGGGATAAGATGAAAAATGATTTTAATCATCCATTCACAAATAAAATTACAAATGGATTATACCCTCCTGGTTCTGTTATTAAAATGGGTGTTGCACTTGCTTTTTTAGAGCATGGTATAAGTGAAAACTTTTCTGTAAATTGTACAGGTTCTTTACCTATTGGAAATAGAAATTTTAGATGTTGGAAAACTACTGGTCATGGACATATTGACTTCAGAAGCTCTCTAGAACAAAGTTGTGATGATTTTTACTATAAAGGTAGTTTAAAATTAGGAATAAATAAAATTTCTCAAACACTTGATAAATTAGGAATAGGGAAAATAACAGGTGTTGATTTAAACAATGAATTTGCAGGAATAAACCCAAATAAAGAGTGGAAAGAGAGCAAATTAAAACAACCTTGGTATGTAGGAGAAACGGTTATTACATCAATTGGTCAAGGAAATATGCTTACAACTCCTCTTCAAATAGCAAGATATACTGGATATATAGCAACTGGAAAGCTTTCAAAACCACATTTTAATAAATTACATTTTGAAGAGCCAAAAGAACTTGATATTCCAGAAAAATATTTAGAAACTATGAGAAAAGGTATGTATGATGTATCTTATGGAGATAAAGGAACTGCTAGAAAATATTTAAGTTCTAAAGTTCCAATTGCTACAAAAACAGGAACAGCACAAGTTGTAAGTATTCCTCAATCTGAAAAAGTAAGAATGAAAGAGAGTGAAATGGAGTACTACCAAAGATCTCACGCTTGGATTACTAGCTATGGACCATATAAAAATCCTAAATATGTTGTTACTATTTTACAAGAACATGGAGGTGGTGGAGGAAGTGCCACTGGTGAAGTTTTAAGTAAAATTTATAATAAGCTTCTAGACCTTGGCTACATCACTTTGGAGAATTAATAAGATTTTAGATAAAATCCTAGACTTTATATTATAGGATTTTATTTGAGAATATTTTTAGTTTTATTATTTTTCTTTAGCTTCACTTCAGCAGAAACTGCACCTATGGTAAACTTGTCTGTAGCTGCTATAGAAGAACCTGCACAATTTGTTAAAACTATTAATATTGCAATATTCCTAGCCCTTTTAGTTCTAGCCCCTACTTTACTTTTAATGGTGACATCTTTTACAAGATTTATCATTGTTTTTTCACTTTTAAGACAAGCTTTAGGACTTCAACAAACACCGCCATCACAAGTTATTATCTCTCTTGCTTTGATTATGACTATTTTTATAATGGAACCTTATGCAAAGAAATCTTGGGAAACTGCTATTTCTCCATATATGGATGAAAAGATAGGTTATGATGTGGCAATAGAAAAAGGGATACAACCTTTTAAAGAATTTATGCTAAAAAACACTAGAGAATCAGATTTAGCATTATTTTATAGAATCAAAAAAGAAGAAAACCCAAAGAAAATAGAAGATGTATCTATTACAATTTTAATGCCAGCATTTATAGTTTCAGAGTTAAGAACAGCATTTGAAATAGGTTTTTTAATATTTTTACCTTTCTTGGTTATTGATATCATTGTTGCATCTATTCTAATGAGCCTTGGTATGATGATGTTACCACCAGTTATGATATCCTTACCTATAAAAATTATCTTTTTTATAACAATTGATGGTTGGCAGCTAATTATTGGGAATTTAGCACAATCTTTCAAGTAATTAATCTATGAAAAAAATATTCTTTACATCTATAGTTTTCGTAACTATTTTATTAATATCATACTTTTTTTATTTCATTCCAACAAATAAAGATATATCTAGTAAGATTTACTTAGACAAAAGTGAAAAAATGAAAGAGTTATTTCGTGAAGAAGTTAAAAAAAAATATGGGAAAACAGATGTTCTTACATATATGCTAAGCGAAGATAAAAAAATAGTTGAAGCTCTTATAAAAAAAAATTCTTCTTTACTAAACTATGAAAATACTTTAAAACAAATAGAAAAACTAACTGATTTTAGAAATCTTTGGATACAAATTATTGACAAAAATGGTTATAGTTTTTATAGAAGTTGGACTAATGAAGTAGGAGATTATGTAGCTTCTGGTAGATTAGATGTTGCTGAAATGATGAAAAATCCAAGACCTTTAAAAGGTATAAGTGTTGGAAGATTTGATTTAACTTTCAAAACAATGTTTCCCCTATTTCACAATGGTGAATATATAGGTTTAATAGAAATGGTTTCTAAATTTAACTCAATAGCAAGTACTCTTAAAAACCAAAATATTGAACCACTGATGATTGCTCATGAAAACTATACATCTAATTTTATAAAACCCTTTTCAAATCTTTTTATAGGAAATAACTATGTTGCAAATGTTAATGCATCAGAAGAACTAATAAAAAAAGTTGAAAAAAACGGAATTAAAAAATTTTTATATATAAAAAATTATATTCTATTTGAGAATTATTTAGTTACAACAGATGAAATAAAAGATATTCATGGTGGAGAGATGGGATTTTTTATTCTGTTTTTTGATCAAAATAATTTGGACAAATCAGCACTTACAGAATTTGAAAATCAATATTTAATAGAAATTGCAATATTTTCAATTATTTATATTTTAATTATTTTATATTTTTTAAACAGAAATTATACAAAAAAATTAAATCTAGAAGTTAGAAGAAAAACAGCAGTTATAAATGAACAAAAATCAAAACTTGAATCACTACTACAAATTTATGATAAAAATGTAATTTTTTCTAAAACAGACTTAAAAGGTTTTATTACACATGCGAGTGAAGCTTTTTGTAAAATTAGTGGTTTTTCAAAAGAAGAATTAATAGGAAAACCACATAATATAGTTAGACATCCTGACATGCCAAAAGATATTTTTAAGAAGATGTGGGAAAAGATTCCAAAAGAAGAAACAGTAACTTTCGAAATAAAGAATTTAAGAAAAGAAGGTAGTCCTTATTGGGTTCTTGCTGATATTGGACCAGAATATGATAAAAATGGAAAACATATTGGATATTTTGCTATTAGAGAAGATATTACAGCTAGTAAAGAATTAGAAGAAGTACAAAGAGATATCATTTTTACAATGGGTTCTATTGCAGAATTTAAATCAAAAGAGACTGGTGAACATATAAAAAGAGTAGCAAAATATTCAAAAATTTTAGCACTTGCTTATGGTTTAGATGAAACTGAAGCTTCAATGATTGAGCTTGCTAGTCCAATGCATGATATTGGTAAAATTGCAATATCTGATGGTATTTTAAATAAACCAACACGGCTAACTTTTGAAGAATTTGAAATAATTAAAACTCATACTCAAAAAGGGTATGAAATGTTAAGTGTTTCATCGCGACCACTTTTAAAGATGGCTGCTACTATTGCTTACTCACATCATGAGAAATATGATGGTACTGGATACCCTTTAGGGTTAAAAGGTGAAAATATTCCATTATATGGAAGAATTACTGCAATTGCAGATGTTTTTGATGCTCTTTCTCAAGATAGATGTTATAAAAAAGCTTGGCATATTGATGATATTTTAGAGTATATTAAAAAAGAAGAAGGAACATATTTTGATCCAGTTTTAGTTGACCTCTTTTTCAAAAATATAGATACAATATTAGAAATCAAAGAAAAATATCAAGATAAAAATTAAATAAACATTTCTTATATTAATAAAAACGATATCTTATAATATAATTTTTATTTATAATTAAGGAGCTAAAAAGCTCTTTTTTTAGGTATAATTATAGAATTATTTTATATAGGAAAATATATGAAGAAAATTTATCTAAGCTTATTAATTTCTCATTTTTGTTTTGCACAAACTATAAATTTTTCAGAAGCTTTAAAACAATCATTAGGAAATAGTAAAGATTTAAAAAAGCAAGAACTTAATATACAAATATCAAAAGAAGATACAAATAGTATTACTGCCTCAAACTATGGAGTTTTATCTCTGAACTCAAATATTAGCCGTACAAACCATGCTGGATATGTTTTTATGGGGAAATTATCTAGTAGAGAAGCTACTTTTAAAGATTTTGGGTTTTCTCAAATGAATGAAGGAATAAATACAACTCCAAAAGATTTAAATTATCCAGGTGATAGAACAGCTATAAATAACTTTGTAAGCTATGATTTACCTCTTTTTACAGGATTTAAACTAGAAAACTATAAAGATATTTCAAAATTACAAGAGAAAGCAAATGAAATTTTATATAATTTAGACAAAAAAAATTTAGAATTTGAAGTACTTAAAGCTTACAATGGTGCTGTATTAAGTAAAGACTATCTAAAAACTATGAAAAATGCTCAAAAAAATATTGAGTTCATTCACAACAGTGCACTAGAATTTCATAAAAATGGTCTTGTGACAAAAATTGATGTAAATGAAGCAAAAGTATATATGTTAAATGTAAATTCAAAACTAGTGGAAGCAGAAAATAACTTTAATTTATCACTAGCATATCTAAAATTTCTTACATCAAATGAATTAATCAGTGATGTAGAAGGAATTCAAAATATCTACTTTGATTTTGAAAATGAAGAAGAGCTATATAAAAAAGCTCTTGAAAAAAGAGATGAAGTATCTTTACAGAAAATTTCAATTGATGCAAATAATAAAAACATTGATATACAAAAAAGTTCATATTATCCACAAGTTTTCACTCATTTAGAATATGGTGTGAATGATAATAGATTTACATCTGATCAAGATAAAGATTACTATATGGCACTTTTAGGAATTAGCTTAATTATTTTTGATGGTTCAAGAAATGCATTAGTTGAAAAAGCTAAATTAGAAGAGTTAAAATCAAAGCTAGATTATGAAAAATTAAAAGATGGTATTAAATTAGAACTTGAAAAAGCAATGCTTAATTATAAAGCAAAACAAGCAATACTAAAAGAAAAAATAGAAGCAAAAGAGCTTGCAAATGAAGTTTTAAATCAAGCTAAACTTCAATATAAAAATAGATTAATCTCAATGACTACTTTGATTAATCAAGAGACAAACTATGAAAAAAGTCAAACTATGCTTTTAGAAGCCATTTATGAGAATTCTTTGGCACTTGCAAATTTGAATTTAGTTTTAGGTAAGAATATTAAAACAGGAGAAGAAAAATGAAAAAATTTATAGTTTTAGCACTTTTAATAACAAATATTTTCGCAAATATTATAGAACTAGATGGAGTAACTGAATCTCAAAATGAAAAAATAATCTCTAGTAAAATGATGGGATACATTACAAAAGTAAATGTAAATGAAGGGGATAGTGTAAAAAAAGGAGATATTTTATACGAAATTGATTCAACAGGAATTACACATGATAGTGATATTTTAAAAAGTCAAGTTAAAACTCTTGAACTTAATCTAAAAAGATATAAAAATTTATTAGACCAAGATTTAGTTTCAAAATATGAATATGAACAGTTAGAATTAAATTTACTTACAGCAAGAACGAAACTAAATGAATTAAATGCAAACTTTAGCTATCTAAAAGTAAAAGCTCCTAATGATGCTTTAGTAATTAAAAAATCTATTAAAGAAGGTGAAATGGCAATGCCAGGAATGCCTCATCTTATTTTAACTGATTTAAATTCACTAATAATAAAAGCAAATATTGCTGAATCAAATCTAAAAAATATTAAATTAAATCAAGAAGTGGATATAGAAATACCATCTTTAGAATTTAAAACAAAAGGGAAAATAGTTGCAATTTACCCAAATACTGTAGCAAATGCTCACTCATTTGTAATAAAAATAGATTTTGATAAAAAAGATTTCCAAATCTATCCATCAATGTATTCAAAAATATCTATAAATTTGGATAAAAAAGATGAATGAAAAAAATAGTAATAATCTAAATATTGCTGGAAAAATTGCAAAAAATTTTATCGAACATCCATTAACTCTAATATTGGGAGTTTTTATTTTAATTTTGGGAGTTTTTTCTCTACAAATTATGCCAAAAGAAGAAAATCCACAAATAAAAGTAAGTGGAGGAGTTGTTATTGTAGCACTTCCAGATGCAAAAGCTAGTGAAGTCCAAAAGATAATAATAGAGCCTCTAGAGAAGAAAATAAGAGAGATTAAAGGAGTTGAACATATCTACTCTTTTGCAAAAGATAGCGTAGGAATCGTTCAAGTACAGTTTTATATTGGAGAAGACAAAGAACAATCAAATCTTAAACTTTATGACCAAGTTATGAGGAATATGGATTTAATGCCAAAAAAAGCAATGCAACCAATAATAAAAACTATGGATATAGATACAGCAATTCCAATAGCAACAGTTGCATTTTATAGTGCAAAAAAAGAGGGTTCTGACATCTTAAGTCAAACAGAACTTTATAATATTGTAAATCCTTTAACGAAAGAGATTAATAGAATAGATAATGTAGCTTTAGTAGAGTTAAAAGGTGAAAAAAAAGAACAATTTAATATTTTAGTTGATATAAATAAACTAAGCTCATATAACTTATCTATGGCTTTTATAGCAAAACAAATTGAGGCTTTAAATTTCAATACTCCAAATATTTCAAACTATACAAAAAATGGTGAATTTACTATTTTTTCAATTGAAAAAGGAATTGAAACGATAAAAGATTTAGAAAATCTAATAATTTCATATAATTTTCAAACTCCAATATATCTAAAAGATATTGCAAAAATAGAAAAATCATATAACATCCAAAATAAAAAAGATGCTTACATTTATACAAAAAATAAATCAGGAAAATTTGAAGAAAACAATCAAATTACGCTTATGGCTTCAAAATTAAAAGGTTCAAATTCGGTAACAATAAATGAAGAAATTTTTCAGTATTTAGATAGTAAAAAAGAAGATTTAGCACAAAAAAATGTTAAGTTTACAATTACAAGAGATGATGGATATACAGCAAATAATGCTGTAAATGCTTTGGTAAAAGACCTTTTAATCTCAATTGTAATAATCTCAATTTTACTTATATTTACTCTTGGATTTAAAGAAGCCATGATAGTTTCTTTAACTGTTCCTATGATTTTATCTTTAACTCTGTTTATTGGATTTTTACTTGGTGAAACTGTAAATAGAATAACACTTTTTGCACTTATAGTATCTCTTGGAATGCTTGTTGATGCTGCAATTATAGTAATTGAAAATATTCATAGGCATAAAAAAGAAAATCCTAGTTTAGATATAAGAATAATTAGTATAAATGCTACAAATGAAATAGGAAATCCTACAAATATAGCAACAATAGCTATTATTATGGTATTTATACCTATGTTCTTCGTTGGTGGTATGATGGGAGAATTCATGCACCCTCTTCCTGTTTTTGTATCAATTTCTTTAGCTGTTTCGCTATTTATTGCATACGCATTTACTCCATATTTTGTAAATAAGTTTTTAGGTGGTAAAAAATGAGTCTAGAAAAAATAGTTTTAGATATTTTAAATAGCAAAAAGAAGATATTTTTAGTTTATTTTATCACTTTAGTTCTCTTTGTATTAGCAATTTTATCTTTTCCAACAAATATTTTAAAAGCAAAAATGCTTCCAGATAAAGATTCTGATAGTTTCTCAATCTATATTGATTTAAAAGATGGTTCTAGCAAATATGATACAAAAAAAGTAGTTGATTGTGTTATAAAAAATCTTGAAAATGAAGAGAATATTTTAAATATTTCAGCTTTTTTATCTCAAGGTCAACCTATAGATTTTGCAGGAATGGTTAAACAAAGTTCACTAAAAGATAAAGAATCTCAAGCTGAACTTATGATAAATATTAAAAGATTTAAAGATAGAGATATTACAAGTTATAACTTAGTAAACATTCTTAGAGAAAAAGTTCAAAATAGTTGTCAAAAAGATGAAACAATAATAAAATTTATTCAACTTCCAGCAGGTCCTCCTGTTTTATCTTCACTTGTTGCTGAAATTTATGGAGGAAATAGCTTTAATTCTAGAAGAGATTTTACAATAGAAGTTGCAAACATATTTAAAAATCAAAATACTTTAGTAGATATTGATATTCTTACAAGTGAAGATTTTAAAACTTATATTTTAAATATAAATAGCAGTAAAGCAATTATGAGTGGTATCGATTTAGAACATTTAAAATCAACTTTATATCTTGCATTTGAAGGTATGGAGATAGCTGTTGTAAACGATAAGGATGCACAAAGCCAAATCCCAATATTTTTAAGACTTGATGATAGCAAAAAATTAAACGATAATTCAAAAGAAGCTTTAAACTTAAAATTAAACAGTCTAAAAATTATAAATAATATGGGACAAATGATTAGTATTTCAGAACTAGTTTCTATTAAAGAAAGTATCAAAGAACCAGTTGTTACATCAAAGAATTTAAAGCCTTTAATAAATGTAATAGCAGAAACTTCAAATGATAGCCAAATCTACCCTCTTTTAAATTCAAGAGAAGAGATGATTGAAAAATTCTCAAATAAATATGAAATTATAAAAACCAATATGCTAAACCTTTCATTTGTACATAAAGATACAAAAGAGAGATTTGATTTAGTTTTTGATGGAGAATTACAAGTTACTATTGACACTTTCATTGATTTAGGTACAGCTTTTATAGTAGCCTTAATCTTAATTTTTTTACTTATGGTTATGTATTATAAAAATTTTGCTTTAAGTGGTGCAATAGTTCTTTCAAGTTTTATTTCAATTATTGGAGTGATTTTTGCTCATATCATTATGGATATTTTTACAAAAGATATCTTTTATCTTACAGCAACATCACTTATTGGATTTATAGCATTGATTGGAATAAACTCTAGAAACTCAACTTTGATTATTGATTTTGCAAAACAGTTAGTTATTGAAGAGAAACTTGAGGTTAATCAAGCTATTGCAAGAGCAGCAGCAACAAGATCAAAACCAATAATTTTAACTGTTTTAGTTTTAGTTTTTGCAAGTAGTCTTATAGCAAATGATGCAGTTTTTGGTGGACTTGGAGTTGCACTTATTGGAGGAACATTAATCTCTTATGTGGTTTCTATGTTTTTTGTACCTGTTGTTATAAAAAATAGTTTAAGAAAGATTGTCAATGAATGAAAAAATAAAAAAAATTCTTAGAGAACTTATAAAATACACTGTAGTAATCATAATTGCTTTAAATATTGTTAGCTACTACAATTCTCTTGATTTAAACAAAGAAAAATTTGATATTAAAAGTTTTACTTTATTAGATGGCAGTGAATATTTATTAGAAAACGAAAAGCCTATTTTAATAAACTTTTGGGCAACTTGGTGCCCAGTTTGTAAACTAGAAGAAGCAAGTATTGAAAAAATCTCTAAAGATTTTCAAGTAATAACTATTGCCACACAATCGGGAAGTAATCAAGAAATAAAAGAGTATTTAAAGAAAAACAATCTTACATTTAGAGTTATAAATGATGAAGATGGCTCTTTAGGACAAAGATTCAATATAAAAGCTTATCCAACTACTTTTATTTATGACAAAAATTTGAATCTAAAATTCAGTGAAGTTGGTTATAGCTCATATATTGGATTATATTTAAGAATGAAATTTAGTAACTTCTAAAATCTATTTTCAAGCAAATAAGAAGTATTGACATAAACTACACAAAGTTTATGATAGAATCGCTCGAAATATAAATTTTAGGAGTATTTATGCAAAATAAAAAGCTAGTTTTGCTATCAACAATTATAATTTTGGCAATATTTTTTGTTGGAATTTATATCTACCAAAACAAAGAGTCAGAAAAATATATTAATTTATCAAAAGAACAATCAACACTTTTTCAAAGAGATTACTCATTTGTAGTAGGAAATAAAGATGCAAAAGTTCAATTAGTTGAATTTTTTGATCCAGCTTGTGAAACGTGTGCATTATTTCATCCTCATGTAAAAGAGATATTAAAAAACAATGATGAAAAAATTAAGTTAGTTCTTAGATACGCGCCTTTTCATGAAAATTCAGATTATGCAGTAATGATTTTAGAAGCAGCAAGAGAACAAGGATTATTTTTAGATGTATTAGATTTTATGTTTGATACTCAAGATTATTGGGTAAAACATCACAAAGTTAATATAAAAGATTTATGGGATATCTTACCAAATGTAAAAGGTCTTGATATGCAAAAAATAAAAGAGTTTATAGATACTAAAAAAGCTGATTCAATCATTAAACAAGATTTAGAAGATGCAAAAGCATTAGGAGCAAATAAAACTCCATCTTATTTTGTAAATGGAAAACCATTACAAGAATTTGGATTAGAAAATCTTAAAAAGCTTATTAATTCAGAGTTATAAAATATTTATAAATAGTGTTATAATCTTCTAATTAAATAAAATATATTTGTTTAATCAAAGGCTTAAAATGAAAGTATTACTTACAGGTTCAACAGGATATATTGGTAGAAGATTAAAACAAAAACTACTAAATGATGAAAATATAGAGCTATCTCTTTTAGTTAGAAATAAAAAAAGTGTATCTTCTTTAAATAAAAATATAAAAATCATTGAAGGTGATACTTTTAATAAAGATTCTCTAAGAGAAGCTCTGAAAAACATAGAAATCGCGTATTATTTAATTCACTCTTTAAGTAACGAAAACTACAAAGATCTAGACAAAATTTCAGCTCAAAATTTTTTAGAAATCGCAAATGAATGTGGCGTTAAAAGAATCATCTATTTAGGTGAATTAGGTGTAAAAAACGAAAATACAAGTGAACACTTGTTAAGTCGTATTGAAACTGGAGAAATTTTAAGTTCAAATAAAAATATTCAAACAATTTGGCTTAGAGCTGGGGTAATTATTGGTTCAGGAAGTGCTAGCTTCGAAATTATTAGAAATTTAGTTGAAAAACTTCCTATTATGACAACTCCAAAATGGGTAGACACAAAAGCTCAACCAATATCTGTAAATGATGTTTTATCTTATCTTCATAACTCTTTATATCTAGATGCAGAAAGAAGTTTAATTGTTGATGTTGGAAGTGAACAATTAAGCTATAAAAATATGATGTTAAAAACTGCAAAAGTACTAGGTTTAAAAAGATATTTGATTACTTTTCCATTTATGAGTATAAATCTCTCTTCTTATTGGTTAAATCTTTTTACACCTGTAAATTTTAAAGTTGCAAAAGCTTTAATTGAAGGTCTTAAATCAGAAGTAATTATTCAAAATGATAATGCAAAAAAATATTTCCCAAATACTATTCCAATTTCCTATGAAGATGCTGTAAAAAATGCTATCAAAGAGATAGAAAATAATCAAGTAATTAGTAGATGGAATGACAAAGGAGATGGAGTTTGGGAAAAAAATCCTCAAAATGAGATATCAAAAGCTATTTTTATAGATAGAAGAGAATTAGATATTTCAAATTTAGATACTTCAAAAGTTTATCAATCATTTATAAGTATTGGTGGTGAAAATGGTTGGTTTGATTTTGACTTTTTATGGGAGATAAGAGGAATTATTGATAAATTAGTTGGTGGAGTTGGATTAAAAAGAGGAAGAAGAAGCCAATGTGATTTAAGAATTAGTGATTGTTTGGATTTTTGGAAAGTTGTTGATTTAAAAGAGAATGAAAGACTTTTACTTTATGCTCAAATGAAACTTCCAGGAGAAGCTTGGCTTGAATTTAAAATCAAAGATAACAAACTAATCCAATCTGCATATTTTTATCCAAGAGGAGTTTTTGGAAGATTATATTGGTATTCTTTAGTTCCTTTACACTATTTTATATTTAATAATATGATAAAAAGTATTGTAAAAAAGGCTAAAAACATTACTTCATAAAAATAAAATAAAGAACCTTTTGGATACACTATATACAAAATATAAATAATAATTTGGGGATACAATATGAAATTTAAAGTATTTGTAGATGGGCAACATGGAACAACAGGTTTAAAAATCCATGAGATGCTTGAAAATAGAGATGAAATAGAACTTTTAACAATAGCTGAAAAAGACAAAAAGAATATAAAAAAAAGAAAAGAGCTTTTAAATAGCGCTGATTTAGTATTTTTATGCCTTCCTGATGTTGCATCAAAAGAGTCAGTTAGCCTAATTGAAAATGAGAATGTAAAAGTAATTGATGCAAGTACTGCTTTTAGAACAGATAAAAATTGGGTATATGGAATACCTGAACTAACATCTAAACAAAGAGATAAAATAAAGAATTCAAAAAGAGTGTGTGTTCCTGGTTGTCATGCAAGTGGTTTAATAGTTGCGATGAAACCTTTAGTAAAAAATAAAATAATTAGCAAAAAACACAAACTAATTTGTCACTCAATTACTGGATTTAGTGGTGGTGGTAGTTCAATGATAAGTGATTATGAAAATGGAGATTTTGAAATTATTGGAGGACAAAGACCTTATGCTTTAAATTTAAATCATAAACATCTTCCTGAAATGAAACATGTTTTAAAACTAAAAAAAGCTCCTATATTTACACCTAGTGTTGGAAATTTCAAACAAGGTATGCTAGTAATTTCTTACTTAGAAAAAGAAAATTTAAAGAAAAAAAATGTATCAAAAGATGATTTACTAAAATTATATAAAGATTATTATAACAACGAACTATTTATTAAAATAATAGAAAATAATGATGAATACCTAGATAATGGTTTTTTAAATCCAATGAAATGTAACAATACAAACAGTTTAGAAATTTCAATTTATGAAAATGAAACTGACTTAGTAATAATATCAAGACTTGATAATCTAGGAAAAGGTGCTAGTGGTGCTGCTATTCAATGTATGAATATTATGTTAGGACTTGAAGAGAGAAAAGGTCTAAATATAGCAAAAAACTGATTTTATAAAGTAAGTTTTAAAACTTACTTTATATATTAAGAGTTTATGAAACTTTTGTCTCCATAAACTCCTCATAACTACCTTTAAAGTCAATGATAGTTCCATCTGGTTGAATTTCTATTATTCTATTTGCATAAGCATCTAGTAACTCTCTATCGTGAGATACACAAATAACAGAACCTGCATATTGATGTAATCCTTCTCCTAATGCAATAATAGCCTCTAAATCAAGATGGTTTGTAGGTTCATCTAAAACTAAGAAGTTTCCTTGTTCTAGCATGATTTTAGATAACATCATTCTATGCTTTTCTCCTCCTGAACAAGAATCTACTTTTTTTTCTTGTTCTTGACCGTTGAATAGCATTCTTCCTAAACAATTTCTAATTTCACCAATATCAGCTTCTCTATCAAAACCTCTTAACCAGTCATATAAAGTAAAATCACCATTTATAATGTCTGTTGTATTTTGTGGGAAATAAGAGTTTTGAATAGTTGCACCCCATAAAACTTCTCCACTATCAGCTTTTAAATTATCCATTAAAATTTCACAAAGTGTTGTTTTTCCAACTCCATTTGGTCCTATTAGAGCAATTTTATCACCTTTTTCTAATGTAAATGAAACATCTTTTAATACAACTTTATCTCCGTAAGATTTACAAATGTTTTTTACACTTAATAACTCTTTTCCTACTTCTCTTTTTTGTCTGAAAATAATAGAAGGATCTCTTCTACTTGATACTTCAATTGCTTGAATATCTAATTTATCTAACTGTTTTTGTCTTGAAGTTGCTTGTTTTGCTTTCGAAGCATTTGCACTAAATCTAGCAATAAATTTCTCAAGTTCTTCTTTCTCTTTTTGTTTTTTATTAACATCAGCTTGTTGTTGTTTTGCAATTAATGTAGAAGCAATATACCAATCATCATATGTTCCACTAAACTCTCTAATTTTTTTGAAATCAACATCTAAAATATTTGTACAAACTGCATTTAAGAAGTGTCTATCGTGAGAGATAACTACCATCGTTCCATCATGATGTTGAAGTTGATTTTCTAACCAACCAATAGTATCTATATCAAGATTGTTCGTAGGCTCATCTAGGAATAAAATATCAGGTCTTGGGAAAAGAACTTGTGCTAAAAGAACTTTAACTTTATCACCACCTGTTAAAGTACTCATTAAATTTTGGTGAGTTGAAGATGGAAATCCTAAATCTTCAAGAATTTTTGTAATTTTAATATCGTATTCATAAGTTGGATCTTCTTCACAACAAATAATCTCTAATTCTGCTAATCTATTATTAACTTCATCAGTAAATTCAGGGCTCATATAAAGCTCTTCTTTTTCTTTTACTGTATCATATAATCTTTTATTTCCAATCAAAACTGCATCAAAGATAGTAAAATTCTCATATGCAAATTGATTTTGAGATAAAACTCCTACTTTTTTTCCATTTTGAATTTGCACTTCACCTTCAGTAGCTTCTTCTTGTCCTGAAAGAATTTTTAAAAAAGTAGTTTTTCCAGCTCCATTTGCCCCGATTAAACCATATCTTTTTCCAGAATCGAGCTTTAAATTAATTTCAGAGAAAAGTACTCTTGCACCAAATGCTTTTTTTAAATTAACTGTTTGAACCATCTTATAACAACTCCATATTTATATTATTTTTTGATTGATTTTTAAAATTTTAAGGATTATATCCAAAAAAAAGTTTTTCTATCTTAAGAGTGAAATTATAACTCTTTTTCAAAAGCTAATTTCATAATCTCATCTTCGCTTATACCGTCACTATTCTCTTCATTTGGTGGATTTTTTATCCATAAAACTTTAGTTTTTAATTGATCTAGTTGATATTTCGTAAGATTTTTTATAAGTTGGTCTGTAACCATCTCTTTTGTCAAAGTATTTGCATTCAACATTTTTTTAATAACTTTTTCTAAGTTCTTTTTAGTAGCTTCAAATGCTTTTTCTTCTTCTGTTAAAGATATATACTCTTCATCAAGATACTTCATAACAGAATCACCTGGATATTTGTAAGTTGTTACACCTTTATAATTATATTTTTGACATTTTAGTCTAGCTATATAAACTCCAGTGAATACATATCCAAAAACTGTGTTTATACCTTCTAAAGATCTTAATGGATTATGAGAGCAAATAAAATCACCTTTTACAGTTGTAGGAGAATTTTGTAAAGATGTAATATTGTTATGTAAAATAATAAAACTTCCTTTTACCTCTTTTGGTCCACCTCTAAGAGAATTTAACTCATTTTTATGTGCTAGAAAACTTCCATTTACTTTTACAGGACTACCTTCAAGAGAAACTAACTCATTTTCACTAATATCAAAATCTCCATCAATAACATTGAATTTTAAAGGCAGTTTATATAAATTTGGTAATCTTCCAGAAAGTCTTACATCTCCAGAAACATCAACGGAACCATCACTTAAAATCGTATAATTTTTGATATCGTATCTATTTAACCAAGTTATTATATCTTCATTGTTTACTAAAGATACAACTGGTTTATAAATATGTGCAATAACTGCACTACCTTTATACCTTAAACTTTGATCTTCTTCATTGAATTTAGACGAAAGATTATTTAACTTAACATCAGTAACCAAATCTCCCATAATCTCATCAGCAATACCATCTAAGTCACTAAGTTTATTTCCATGACAAAGGTAATCACCTTTTACAGTAATTGGCCCACCAGTTAATCTTTCTATAAAGTTATGTGAACAATCAAAATTATCATCAATATTTTTTGGTCCACCATCTAAAGAAACTAATTTATTATCATTACATTTAAAAAAGCCCTTAACAGTTCTAGGGCTTGCTTTTATAGAAGTTAACTCATTAAATGAACAATTATAATTACCTTTTACCTCTTTAGGTCCATAAGATAAATTTTTTAATAAGTTATGTGAGCAATCAAACTCCCCTACTTCAACTGGACAGTCAAAAAGTGAAGTAAGTTTGTTTTTTGAGCAGTTGAAATCTCTTGCAACAACTTTTGGACAACCCACTAGAGATGTTAAGTTATTGTTACTAATATCAAAATATCCTTCAATTCTATCAAAAACTATAGGTAAATTTTGTCCCTTTAACTTATCATTTAAGTTAACATTTCCTTGTACAGAGACTTGATAATCATCAGAAATTATATAGTTATTTATTGAGTGCTCTTTTAACCAAGCTTCAATTTCTCCAAGATTCATCTTCGTTGACCTTTTTCAAATTATATATTCCCGATAATATCACAATTTTTCTTATATTTTTATAACCTTTTAAATACTCTATATTATTAATTTTTTATCAAAAAATAATTTTTATCTTATGTTATTTGATATATTCAACTACTTCATCAAATGGTAATCTCATTTGAGTAGATTGTGGATTTATTCTATATCCAAAAGGAACAACAACACTTAATCTATATTTTGATGTATCTAAGTTTAAAACTTTTTCTACATTTTCTCTTTCAAAACCTTCAATTGGACAAGAATCAATTCCTCTAATAGCAGCTGCTGTCATCATATTTGCCATTGGAATATATGTCTGTCTAGCAGTCCATGCAAAAACTTGTTCATCATTTTGTAAAACATTTGTTACTGTTAAATGGTTTTTATATAAATTATTATAAAAATCTTTTTTATCTTGAGGCATTTCTCTTCTCGCAAATCTTTTTGCAGGAACTCCACTCTCTGGTTTAACACTCTCAATTGCCGCTAAAATAACAACTAAATGAGAACATGAAGTAACTTGTACTTGATCCCAGCAAAATGGTCTAATTTTAGCTTTTAATTCTTCATTTGTAATAACTAAAAACTTCCACGGTTCTTGCCCAAAAGAGCTAGGAGATTTTCTTCCAACCTCTAAAATATACTTCATATCTTCTTCGCTAATTTTTTTTGTATCATCAAATACTTTACAAGCGTGTCTAAAATCCATAGCTTCAATAAATGTTTTTTCCATAATCTTCTCCTTATTTATTAATTAATTTTTTATTTTAAAATGCTCTTATATATGAGCTATTTATCTTGTCTTTTTCATTTAATTCATTTGCTGCATAAAAAACAAGATTTGGATTTTTAAGTAACTCTCTTCCATAAGCTACAAAATCACAAAATTCATTTTCAAGTAGATATTCACCATCTTTTCCAGTAGTTATTAACCCAACTGCAATCACAGGAATATTAACAGATTTTTTAATCGCTTTAGCCCAGTTTGCTTGATAAAAAGGTTCTATTTTTGGAGCTTTATCTATTTTTTCCATATTTCCACCACTTGAAACATGAATTGAATCAACACCAACCTTTTCTAACTCTTTACTTAAATAGATAGAATCATTTACATTCCAACCATTTTGCATCCACTCATCAGCACTAATTCTAACAATAAGAGGTAATTTTACCCTATTTTTTATCTCTTGTGCAATTTCAATAACTAATTTACATCTATTTTCTAAACTTCCACCATAAATATCTGTTCTATGGTTTGTTAGTGGTGATAAAAATTCGCATAATAAGTATCCATGAGCAGCATGAAGTTCTACCGAATCATAATCTGCTTTTTGAGCCCTAATTGCAGCATTTACAAACAACTCTTTTACATTTTTTATCTCTTCAAGTGTTAACTCTATTGGCGTTTTGTAAGGAGCCAATTGACTAAAAGCAATTGAACTTGGAGCAATACAAATATCATCATTTACTTCTGATTTTCTTCCTGCATGAGCAATTTGAATTGCGCTTTTTGCACCAAATAAGTGTAACTTCTGATTCATTTTTTTATGATTTTCAATTAAAGAGTCATCCCAAAGTCCTAAATCAAAATTTGAAATTCTTCCTTTTGGTTCAACCGCTGTTGCTTCAACAATAACTAAACCAACATCAGAAGCTGCTCTTGAAATATAATGAAAATAATGAAAATCTTTTAATTCTCCACTATTATCACTTTTATACATACACATAGGAGGCATTACAACTCTATTTTTTAGATCTAAATTCCCTATTTTACCACTTTGTAATAATAAGCTCATTTTTACTTCCTTTTATATACTAATATTTATATTATTTTTGTAAAAAATTTTCTTTTAAAGTATTCTCAAATTTTTCTAACTCTTTAGTTAAATCTAAATCTCCTTTGAAAATATCATGAACTGAATAAGTTTTTAAAGGTTCAAAACCAACAAATTGGAAAGTTTTATGAGTAGCAACATTTGCCTCATCTAAAGATAGTCCATCAAAAAAACTTTTAGGATTACTAAATTCTGTTGTTGGACAATTGTAAGTTATACTTAACATATATTTTTTACCTTTTAAAAGTCCTCCACTTCCGTAAGTTTTAGAAACATCACTTCTACTTCTTCCATCGCTTTCATAATGTCTTCCTTGAGTAAAAGTTTCATCAAAATATTTTTTTGTAATCCAAGGAACTCCCATCCAATATACTGGATATTGAAGTAAAACTGCATCAGCCCACTCAAATTTTTGACACTCTTCTTCTATGTTATAACCTTTTTCAATCTCTGTGTGTTTTACTTCAAAACCATTTTCTAAAAAGAATTTTGTTGCTCTATCTATATAGCTTCGAGTTAATTCCCCTTTTGCTACTACATCATAATATTGGTGACCATTAATTATTAAAACTTTTTTCATTATAGCTCCTAGTAAAATATTAGAAAATTATATATTTCATAAACTTAATTTCCCCTTGCTTTACTTTAGGTAAGTAAAAGAAATTAATATTCTTTTTGTTATAATATTTTTTCAAAATTTAAGGAATAAATTATGTATTATATAAATGATAAAGAGTACCGATGTAGCGTAGCTGTAACTCTTGATATTTTCAATGATAGATGGAAATTAGCAATTATTTGGCATCTCCTTGATGGTGAAAAGAGATTTAAAGAACTTCATGAAATAATAAATGAAATAACACAAAAAACTTTAACTATAAAATTAAAAGAGTTAGAAGAGAAAAATATCATTCATAGAGAAGTGTTTCCACAAATTCCACCAAAAGTTGTTTATAGTTTAACTTCTTGTGGAAAAAATTTAAAACCTGTACTAGAAGAGATGCATAAATGGGGTATAGATTATGTAAAAGAGTTTGGTGAGATAACTTCTGAAAATTCGTGTGAAAATAAAATTTGCGAGTAAAATATGGAAAATATAGTTTTAGTTTTATTTTCACTTTTTTTAGGATATATTTTAAACCGTTTTAGAATAATACAAAAAGATGGTGCAATAGCTTTAAATAAATTTGTATTGTATGTTTCTTTTCCTGCAATTGTACTTTTACAAACTCCAAAAATTAACTTTTCCTTAGAACTTATGATTCCTGCGATTATTGCTTGGATTGTAATGACTCTAAGTGCATTTTTAATACTTTTTTTATCAAAGTTATTTAACTTTAGTAAAGAAGTAACGGGAGCTTTAATGCTTGTTGCTATTTTAACAAATAGCTCATTTTTAGGTATTCCTATGCTTAGCACTTATTTAGTAGGCCAAGATTTTATGCCTTATTTACTAATATATGACCAATTTGGAACTTTCTTAGCTTTTGCGGTATATGGTACATTTATTGTATCAATTTATACTAGTAAAACAAAAGTTACATTTAAATTGATAACTATAAAAGTGCTTACTTTCCCTCCATTTTTATGTTTGATTATTGCTCTATTTTTTGTAGGGGTAGAATTTCATCCAACTATTGCTAAAGTTTTAGAAATTTTTGCAATTACTACTGTTCCTGTAGCCCTTGTTGCAGCAGGGTTACAACTACAACTCATACTTCCAAAAGAAGATATTAAACCTTCGTATAATACATTTATCAATCAAAGTTTAAAATATTGATTGAAGTTCTATGAAACTCATAGCTCTCACAAAGGCTAATAATAAACAAGTTTTTTTCCTTTTAGGATTTAAATACCTACATATAAAACGTCTTGTGTTAGCTTTATTAAATCATCTATAGGATGCTCGGGAGAAAAATATTTTCTACCTGTTATAACACGAAGCTATGAGATTTTAAACTATCACATTATGGAGGATTATTATGTATTATGTTGGAGTTGATATTGCTAAAGACAAACACTATGTTTGTATTTTAGATGATGCAAAAGAGTTAGCTTGCAAACCTTTTTGGATTTATAGTGATATATTAGGATTAAGAGAACTACTCAAACGATTAGCTGAACTATCATTAGATATGAATGACTTTATTATTGGTATAGAATCAACTGGAGCATTTAGTGAAAATTTCTATAGTTATATTACTGATGCAGATTATAAAGTAATACTTTTAAATTCTTATCAAACTTCTAAGTATAGAGATTTCTCTACTCTTAAAAAGATTAAAAATGATTCAATAGATGCTTATGTTATTGCTGAATTACTTGCTAGTGGTAAATACAAAGCTAGTTATATTAGCAATGAAGATTATCACAATTTAAAAGTTTTAAATCGATTAAAAAAATCATTAGATGATAAAATAAAAACTATTAAAAGAGAGATAACAACTGTTGTTGCTACTGTTAATCCAGAGATTGAAAAAGTATTTCCAAATATCTTTACCAAAACTGCAATAGCGATCATTAAATCTTACCCAACCGCAATGGATATTTCAAAAGCTACGCCAGAAAAGCTAACTAAGATTTTTCGACATATCAAAGGTAATAGCTTTAATCTTGAAAAAGCAAAATATCTTATAGAACTTGCTAAATCTTCTATTTATACAGGTCGTGCAAATGAATCTAGAGCTTTAATGATCAAGACTAATATTAAGATATTAGAGCTTTATATTCAAGAAAGAGATGAAGTTGAAGAACAAATTCAAATTCTTATAGACAATCAACTTGATGATGATTCAAGTAATATTGAAAATCTTAAATCAATTCCTGGAGTATCTAATAAAACTGTTACAGCAATATTAGGAGAATGTGGAGACCTTAGAAGATTTGAATCAGCTAAAGCTTTCATAGGTTTTTTAGGTCTATATCCAACTTTATATCAATCAGGTAAATCTTTATCAACTGGAACTTTAGCTAAAAGAGGAATACCCATAGCTAAACATGCTCTTTATATGGCAGCAGTATCAGCTGTTAGACATAATAACGAACTTCATAAACTTTTTAGAGACAAAGTATCATCTGGTAAATCCAAAAAAGAAGCATTGATAATTATTGCTAAAAAATTAGCATCTATTATCTATTCTCTTTTTAAATATAACCAAGCATATAATCCATATAGAGTACTAATCCAACATAAAAAGTAAACTTGTTAGTTTAACACTTGTGAGAACAATGAGTTTTCATAGAACTTTGACCAAAATGTATTATTATTTTTAAATTTGATCATTTGAACATTTCAAAAAATGCTCAAAAAATCAAACCATAAAGCACGCCTTAAAAAATAGCCTAGTCGTTTAAGCTATTCTTTATAGGATGGTTTTAGTGTGGCATTAATTGTAAAACTTATTTTTGCTCCAATAGTTGCTATTATTGTTTGCAAAATATTTGGATGGACTGGTTTAGCTGCAACTGTATCAATTTTGGAAGCTGCTATGGCTCCAATGATAACAGCAGGTGCAATTGCAGCTATGGCTGGACTTGCTCCAAGACTTAGTTCTGCTATTGTTGGATATGGAATTTTATTCTCTTTTGTAACTACATATATACTTAAAACATTTATTATTTAGAGTAATTTACATACTCTAAATATTATCTAGATACAATACGCGCAAAAATTTAATTAAGGATAATTATGTCTTATATTTTAAAATTAATATTTCTTACTTTTCTAATAGTAAGTTCAAGCTTTGCTTCCCTAAAAGAGCTTCCTAAAACTGAAATATTAAAATTAGAAAAACTTGAACTTCTTAAAAAAAACAATATAAAAATAAATAAAGCTTTTGATATAGGAAGTTTATATATGTTAAATATCAACGTTAAAGGAAATAATGATGAAGTTTTTTTAACAAAAGATAAAAACTATCTAATTTCTGGTGTAGTTGTTGATGTAAAAACAGGGTCTCAAATTTCAGCACCAGTTGATTTATCAAATTTGAAAAATAAAGAAGCTTTAATTTATGGAAATGGAAAAGATGAATATGTACTTTTTACAGATCCAGAGTGCAGTTACTGTAAAAAATTTGAGTCTTACTTTCCTTTATTAAAAGACAAAGTAAAAATAAAAATATTTTTCTTTCCTCTAGATTTTCATGAAAATGCTAAAGACTTATCTTTTTATATAATGGGGCAAAAAACAAATAATCAAAAAATTGATGCGATGTTTGAATTTAATATTGGAGATGATTTAAGTAAAATTAAAAATCTAAAATACTCAAAAAATGAACTAGATAAATTAGAAAAAAAGCTAAATGAACATATTGAATTAGGAATTGGTCTAGATATTCAAAGCACTCCAACATTATTTGATAAAGATGGAAATAGTATTGTTTGGATAGATATGCTTCAAAAATATGGAATTGAGTTTAAAGAATAAAAGAAGTATCTATATTTAGATACTTCCTAAAAAAATAATTTAACTAAAATATATCCTAATATAATTAGCCAAATAAACAAAATCAAAGATAGATAAAAAGGTTTCATTCCACTATTTTTGAACTTATCAAAACTTGTTTCCATTCCTAAAGCACACATAGCCATAGTTAAAGCAAAGTTATCTATAAAATTTATAGTATCAATAGTGCTTTTTTCTAATAATTCTAAAGAATTAAATCCTATTGCAACTATAAAAAATAGTGCAAACCATGGAATAACAACTTTTGATTTTTCCTTTTTAGTGTGAAATCCTGTTTTAATCAACCAAAATGATAATACTATCAAAAATGGAACTAAGAATATAACTCTTATCATTTTTTCAATTATGGCATTATTTGCAACAACTGTACCCAAAGCATTACTTGCACCTACAACGTGAGCTACTTCGTGTAATATTGCTCCCAAGTAAAGTCCAATTTCATTACTAGTAAAACCAAAAATATTTAATCTATCTAGAAGTGGAAATAAAAACATTCCAATTGTTCCAAAAATTACTACAAAAGATACAGCAACAGCACTTTTATAGGATTCATTTCTTAAAACACTTTGAGTAGCCATAACAGCAGCAGCTCCACAAATAGAACTACCTGCACTACATAAAATGGCTAATTCTTTATCCATTTTTAATAATTTAACTCCAACTATATAACCAAATATAAAAGTAAAGAATACTATACAAAAAGCTAGTAGAATTCCATTAATCCCAATTTCCTCAAGATTTTGAAAAGTTAATCTAAAACCGTAAAGTATAATTCCTAATCTTAAAATATATTTCGTAGCAAAGATTATTCCTTCTTTAAAATAACTTGGAAATTTTAATCTTATTGTATTTGCATAAATCATTCCTAAAAATATTCCAACGATTAATGGACTAATCCCTAATTCATCAAAAAATTGAAATTTTGAAATTATTGTAGATAGATATGCAATAATTCCAACAAATATAATTCCAATAAAAGTATTAATAATAATTTTATTATTAGTTTTCATAATATATCTCCTTTTATTATTGGAAGTATAATCCTATTTTTATAATTTGTAAAATATATTATTTTTAATATAATAATAAATATTTTTAATAAGGAAATTTATGACTTTAAAAGAATTAAACTTTTTCTATAAACTAAGTGAAAATCCTCAAGTTACTCAAGTTGCAAATGAGTTAAATATCAGTCAATCAGCTATTTCACTAGCTATTAAATCTTTAGAAAATAGTTTAAATGAACAACTTTTTGACAGAATTGGTAAAAAATTAATACTAAATGAAAAAGGTAAATACTTTAAAGAAAAAACTTTTCCACATTATTTAAAACTTATTGATACTCAAAATATTTTTTTGGAAAATAGACTTGTTGGAAATATAAAAGTAGCATCAAGTAAAACTATTTCTAACTACATAATGCCAAATATTTATTTTGATTTTTTAACAAAATATAAAGATGTAAAACTAGATATTTTAACTATAAATTCAAGTAAAATATTAGATTTGATTTTAAAATCAAAGCTTGATATTGGACTTATTGAAGTTAATTTTGAGAATAGTAATATAATAAAAGAAAAATTATGTGATGATGAGCTTATTGTTGTAACAAGCGATAAAAAACAAGAGAAAACTGCTTTTATAGATAGTATAAAAAAGAAATGGATTTTAAGAGAGATTGGAAGCGGTACTAGAGAAATTTTTATAAATAAAATAGGTGCAATATCAGAAGATTTAGATATTTTTATGCAACTTCAAGATTTTGAAGAGATAAAAACAATAATTCTAAATAATTCAAACACTGTAACTGCTATTTCAAAAGTAGCTGTAAAAAAAGAATTAGAAGAAGAAAAACTTTTTCAAATAAAACTAAAAAATTTAGACTTTAAAAGAGAATTTTATGTAATTTATCACAAAAAAAAGTCTAAAAACCTACTTTTTGAAACTTTTATAGAATTTCTAAAAAATAGGTTTCATTAGTTTATCTTTTATAATAAGAAATTATTGAAGCTTTAGAAATTGTATGTGAATTTAAATAATATCCAACTGTTGCTGGATTTGCATTTTTATCCAAACCTAAAGTTTCAACATCAAGTGCATGAACTGTAAAAATATATCTATGAGCTTTGTCTCCTAATGGAGGACAAGCACCACCAAAACCACTTTTTCCATAATCAGTTATACTTTGAATAGCATCTTTTGACTCATTATTTCCAAAACCTGAAGGTAGAGTTGTTTTATCTTTGGAAATATCAAAAACAACCCAATGCCACCATCCTGAACCTGTTGGTGCATCTGGATCATATACAGTAATTGCGAATGATTTAGTCTCTTTTGGAGCATTTTGCCAAGATAATTGTGGTGAAATATTTTCTCCACTACATCCAAAACCACTAAACTCTTGCTTTTTTGTAAGCTGTCCTTTTAAATCTGAACTACTTAATGTAAAATTATCTGCAAATAAAAAACTTGCACAACATGCAAAACTAAATAATACTTTTTTCATATTTTCTCCTATGCCCAATTTTTAATTATTTTATTAAATCATTTATATAACTAAGATAATTTTTAGCCTCTTTATCTAAATTATCGTCATTAATTGCAAAAGTTTCATAAACAATAAATGGTTTTTTATAATTCATTTTTGTATAACTAGCAGTTCCTTCAAATGGTTTTAAAAAATCTTCAACACTATATTTATTTCCACCATGTTCACTATATTCTTTTAAGCTTCCTCCAGCTGTTGTACAAATAGAAAAAATTTTATTCTCTAATTTATAATTCTCGCCATATGCAAAATTATACTCTAAAACTACATCAAACCACTCTTTTAAAAGAGCTGGTGAACTTAACCAGTACATTGGAAATTGAAAAATTATTACATCATGATTTAATAATAATTCTTGCTCTTTTTTTACATCTATTTTAAAATCTGGATACTTTTCATAAAGATTATTTATAGTTATACTTGGCTGATTTTTTATTATATTTAATAAACTTTTATTTACCCTTGAGCTACTTTCTAAATTTGGATGTACTACATTAATTAAAACTTTCATTTTATAATCCTTTATAATTTTGAATAATAATAAAATATTTTTATATAAAAATTATTTAAATATACTTTTTTTATAAACTATTTTTCTTTTAATATTATAACTGTTGCAAAAACTGACAGTAATATTCCTATTAAAACTCCATAAGATATAGTTTGTCCTTCAAATAAAAACATAAGAATTGCAACGATTGCTGGATTTAAATAAATATATGCCATGATTTTCTTTGCACCTAATACTAAAGTTGCTTTTTGATACAAAAAAAGAGTAATAATAGTAGCACCAATAACCAAATAAAGTAATGCATACAGATGATTTACCTCTATTTTATTCCATTCATAAGAAATACCTAAAATCTCCATTGTAAGAATCATCCATATAATTCCACCAAAAATTGTTGTAAATGCTAAAACTAAAGGATCATCCTTTTGTGTATACAAAATTTTTATAAATATTGGATACAAAGCCATACAAAAAGAGGCAATTACAAAAATAATATCACCTTTATTTATTTGCAGTGATAAAAATAAATTTATATCTGCATCAAAGACAACTATACAAGTAGAAACTATTCCTAAAATATATACAAACAGTTGCTTTAAAGGTATTTTCTCTTTAAAAAAGAATATACATAAAATCGCTGTCATTAAAGGAACCAAAGTATAAATACTTCCTGTATTTAAAACAGTTGTGTATTCTAGAGCTTTTAATATTCCTATAAAATAAAGTGTATAAACAAGACTTACTATCATAGCCTTTGGAAATACTCTAAAAACTTCTAAAATTTTTTTCTTATTGAAAATAATTAAAGGTGAAAGAATTAAGAATGCTAGTAAAAATCTAAATAGAGTTAGTGAAATTGGATCAATCACTCCTGATATTTTTAAAGAAGCTAAAAAAGAACCCGCTACAAGTACTATTGCTATAATTGCTAAAATATGTGCTTTTATAATTTCATTCAAAATAAATCCTTTAAAATAATATATTGAATCTATTTTGATTCTATCAAATTATTTATAAACTCTTAGTGCGTTTCTTGAAGCTTTATCTACAAGATTAAAAATATTATCAATTTCGTCTTTAAGAATTGTTTTCTTGTGTCCTTTTACTTTTACAAAACTTATATCTAATTTATCAATTTCCTCATAAAATTTAATATATAAATCATAATTACTTATTAGTTTTCCAGTTGAAGAGTGATAGTTATTTTTTTCTAATCTTTCTTTTCTAGTTTTTAAGGAAATTATATTTTGACAGTCTGTATATACTACTATCTCATAGTCTAAAATATCTTTTTTTTGTTCTTTTATTTCATCTAATGCCCATAAAAAAGATTGTAATTCTAATTTCGTAGAACTACTATTCTCAAATTTTTTAATTTTTATAATATTTCTTAAAGCTTCTAAAGAGATAGATTTATCATCTCTTTGTAAATAAGCTGCAAACCCTATTTTTGTTTGAGGGTTTACACTAGAATCAGTAAATAATTCAATTCTTTTATTTACTATCAATTACCTAACTCTTTTATTTTATCCTCTAAAGTTTTTGTCTGTATATCATTTTTCTTTTTTTCTGAAACTTCAACACTTTTTTCATCTAAAACTGGTTTATTTTCTAGAGTTCTATTAAACTCAGTTACTCTTTGTAACTCTTCTAATTGATTATTATTTCTTGAATCAACTATTTCTGGAGTAATAAAAAATACTAATTCACTTTGCCCTTGTCTGAATGCTTTACTTGTAAAAAGCATACCAATAATTGGAATATCTCCTAAAAGTGGTATTTTCTCTATATCTTTTGAATTATTACTTGTAATTAAACCACCAAGAACGATTGTAGAAGAGTCACTAACTACAACATTAGTTTTTATAGATTTTTCTGTAAAACTAGGTATTCCATCTACTGTATTAACCCAATCAATTTGTGTTGATTTTGTATTGATACTTAAATTAACAAAGTTATCATTTATAATATTTTCAGCTTTTATATCTAGCTGTAATCCATAGTTAATGTTTCTAACTTCTGTTGTTGGAACTCCTTGATTTGTAGTTGTAGCTATTTTTAAATAAATTGTACCACCAGCAAGAAAAGTTGCATCTTGTTTTTCTAAAGTCAATAAGGTAGTTTCATCTAAAATAGAAGCAACACCTTCACTAGCTAAATAATTTAATGTTAATCCTGCATTAAAATGTTTACCTAAGTAATTTGCTGCACCTGTTAATCCACCAGTTAGAGAAACAGCATTTGACATAATTTGATCTATTGCACCATTTACTAAAGTATTTCTTTGATTATTAACTAAGCTCATTTTATCACTATTTACATTATTCCAAGTATTTGGAACCATACTTGTTTTTCCATCTTTATCTGTAATTTGTTTATAATCTTTCACTTGGTAATCTGCAGGATATGAATTTAATGGTTTATTGGAATAAGTGCCATCTGGATTTTTTACTTCCATATAATTTTTACTAGAAACATACCAATTATTTTTTAGTGTTAAACCTTTATTATTATTTATTTCAGCAGCATAAAGTTTAATTCTTATCATTTTTTCTGGATTTTCTACACTTATTAAATCAATTAAATCTTTTTCTACTTCAACATTTGCTTTTTTAAATAGATCAATAATAACATTTTTAGTTTTTTGATCTTCAATTTTTCCTTTTAAAATTACTTTTCCATTACTTTGAATAGTTTCTAAATCAGGGGCTACTTGTTTAGCAACTTTGATTATATCAATAAGATTTTCAACTATATTTATATTTACATGCATTGTTGATGAGTCTACAAAAGTAACTAAAATATTACCCGTTCCTATCTCTTTTGCAAATATTTTAATTGCTCTTAAAGGCTTAGCATTGTCATCAACAAAATCTATTTCTATATTTTCTTCATTACTAACTTTTATGTTTTTAACCATTTTCTCAAACTCTAAAACTTCAAAAGAACCTTTGCTCAAAGAAAAACTTTTATCATTTAAATCTTTTTGAATTAATTCCATAGAAAAAGAAAAACTGAACATTAAGAAAAAAGCAAACAATATTTTAATTGAACCCATATAAATCTCCTAGTTAAATGAGAGTGTTAAAAAACACTCTTTTTCAAATTCATTATTTTCATTAAAAACTACAGTTTTTGAATGAATATTATTTTCTACAATTGGTAAAAAGCTATTTGCTAATGTAGTCTTTACATTTACTATAACTTGGTAATTTGAAATTGAATTATTTACATTACATAATAAATTTGTTGCATCTACTGGTGCAAAATAATCATCTTTTACCTTATTTATACCCTCTATGATATCAGCTTCATTTTTATTAAGTGCCACCATTCTACCTATATAATCAGCAATAGCATCTGTATTATCTTTTACTTTCATAACATTTGAATAATCTATTATAAAAAATAAAAAACCTACAAATATTGTAAATAATACAATCCACAACATTATTTGGTCAATTACAGCTTTTTTCATATTTTTATTCATACTTACCTAATTTTTCACTTATAAATGGTGCATCAACTTCTCTTACAACTGTTTCATGAACATATTTACCATCACACGTTTTATACCACTCATTTTGTTTCTCTACATATGGAATAATTATATTTTTATATAAAATTGTTTTATTTTCAGAATCTTTTGATGGAGATGTTCTAATAAAAAAGCTGTTAACATTTCCAACTATAAACTTATCTTTGATTGAAGAACAAGTTTCATTTGAATTGACAAAAATTTCAACATTTTTCATTTTTGATTTCTCTTTATTTTTATCATTTGAGTAATCTATTGTTGCACTTTGAGTTAAAACTGAAGTGTTTGATGTATACATTCTATATTTATGTTTTATCTCATTGATTTGTGATTTTGTATCTAAATTTCTAGTTTGAACAGGTGTTGATTCTTTTTCTTTTTCATCATTTTTTATATTATCATCTTCATCATTACTTTTATCTCTATAAGCTGTTTTAACCATCCAAAGTTGATTTCCCTTGTTGTAGTTTTCAGTTAATCTTAATAATACATCCAAATCTATATCAAGAATTATTTCATCAGATTTAACTTCTTCAACTACTTCAACAACTTTCTTTTCAACTGTTTTCTTAACTGTTTGCTGAGTAATGCTTTGTGATTCATGATGCCCATTTCTAATAAATCCCAGAACTTTTAAATTTTCTGCAATAAATTCAACAGCAAATTCAGGATATCTTCCTTTTGAATCTGGTTCCCCTTCAGGATAAACTGAAATAATATTTATATATTCACCTTGAACTAGAGCATAATTTGGATTTTTGAAAAGTTCAAATTTCATATTGTATGAACTTTTTTCAAAATCTATAATCTTCTTCTCCTCTTTTACAAGTTGAGTATCTAGTTTTTGTTTTAAGAAAATTTCATTTTTATATATTTTCTCATTTGTAAATTTACCTATTATCTCTTCTTTTAATAAAGGTGGATTTAAAATAAACTCTTTTGATATTTTTGTTTGAGCTAAATGTTCAATAGTCAAAAGAGTATCTCTTGGAATATCATCTTTAGCTATATAAACTGTAACTAACTCACTTTTTGCTTTTTGGGTTTGTTGATTTTTTTTGAAAAAAAACAAAGCTGCCCCAATTGCAGAAAATAATAAAGAAGCTAAAACGATGATAGCAATCAACTGCTTATTTATTTGCATAATTTATCCTTTTTAAATTTATATTCCCATAGTTATTTTTCCAGCCATAATTGGAAAAACTATAAAAGCTCCTAAAGCTGGTAAAACGAAAAGAAAAATAATTAACATTAAATACATATTTAAAGTATTTACTTTCCCTTTTATTTGATAAAATCTCTCTTTTCTCATCTCTTCTGATTGCATTGTAAAAATATTTTTAACTCCTATTCCTGTCTCTTCACTAAGAATCAAAAAATCTACAATTTTATCAATGTCTCTACTATCAACTCTTGTTTTCAAATTTTCATAAGCTACTTTTGTTGAATAGTTTGTCATTTCGTACTCTAAAATAGAAATCTCTTTTATAAGTTCTGGATCAATAATTCCTGCACTTCTTTTTGAAACTTCAAAAAATGCATTTTTTAAGCTTCCTCCTGATTCTAAAATAACATTAACTAAATCAAGAAAAACTCCCAAATCTCTATTTATCTTATCAACTCTTTCTGATTTTGCAATATATAAATAGATCTCTCCTCCAAAAATTATTGCTAAAACACCAACAATAACTGAAATAACTCCTACAATTAAAGAGAAGAAAAATGGTAATACAGACATAATTATTATTCCAATAAGAGCAAAAAGTAATCTAGCTTCTGTATACTCCTTATAAGTAATTCCTGCTTGAATTAGTTTCATTGTAAAGTTATTATCATGACTTTTTTTATTTTTTTGCTGTTCAATTATATTTTTATTATCAAGTTGAGATAGCAAAATAATATTTTTTTGTTGTTCTCTTCTTTGTATAAATAGTCAGTCCTGAAAAACACACTTTTGGAGTTTAATTTTTTTTAATAATCCAAATTTGAAAATTTCATGGTGATTTTTAGTTGCAATAAGAACATAATCAGTTCTTTTTGGTGTTGCAATTGTTGATAAGCTTCTTTTAATAAAGATAAATTTCCTGTAAAAAATGCATAAAAGTAGATATTCATCCACTTTTTTAGATTAAATGCTGTTGCTGCTAGTAAAAGATTAATCTGGTCGCCAAGAAATCCTTTAAGATAATTTCTTTGCATTCTATGATCAGATTTTAAGTGTCCAATAATAGGTTCTATTGCTGCTCTTCTTCTAAATTTCTCTTTTTTGATATTAATTTGTTTAGTTGTATCTTTCTTTTGTAAATTACTTGGTATTGAGATATCAATAACAGTTTCATTATTGATTATTATTTGTTTACTTCCTCTATATCCTCTATCACAAATAACTTCATTTATAGTTTTAGATCCTAAATTTGAAATTGTATTTTCTAATGCTAACTTTAGAGTTTTACTATCATGTTCATTTTCTCTATGTGCAGAAACTCCAACAATAATTCCTGAATTTTTAGTTGTTACAACAGAAGCTTTTGTACCATATTCATAACCTTTATGGTCTTTACCTTTATTTACTGCATATGCATCTATTTCATGTAAAGAGTAAATTTTATTCTTTGTATTTTTCTCTTGTAAAAGTACTCTTATGTACAAGTAAAATTTAGTAGCATATTTATTATGAAGTTCAAGATTATCACCAAATTTTCTATCAATATCTCTAAGAATTGTTTTTGCAATTGTTCTGAGTCTTTTCATAGAAGCTTTTGCTTTTATAATCTTTTTTGGATGTCTAAAGAATCTTAAATTTATTCTATGTTGTTTTATCTCTTTGATATAGCTTCTTCTTAGTTTAATATTTTCAACTTTTACTATTTTATGCAAATGGTTAATTATTTTAATTGCTAGTTTACCATCTGTTGGGTAGGTTAAATTACTCTCTTGAATAGTTGTATCAGCTATTACTTGTGATTCATTTAGATTTTCATTACTATGAATTTCAATACTATGTTTAAAAATAAATTCAAATCCTTTTTTACCTATTCTATTTCTAAAATAAACTAAATCAGTACTATGACATGGTAATGCTGTTTGGAAATCACTAAATCCACAGAAATATTGAAAGTATGGATTTCTTTTCCAAGCAATAACTACATTTTCATCACTAAGATTTTCTAACTGTTTTAGTAATAGTAATCCAACCATTAAACGAATTGGTTTAGCTGGTCTTCCCTCTTTAGAGTAATATTGTGCAAATTCATCTTCAAATTTCGACCACTTAATTGTATCTGCTAAAACAACTAAAGGATCTTTTGAATCTAACATATCCATTAATGAACCATAAAAGAGATTTTTCTGCACTTATTTCTCCAAATTTCGACCAATAATTTAGTCATATTTCATATATAATTGGTCGAAATTATAGCAAAAAAGTAGTGACAAATGCCTTAATTAAGGTATTTGTAGTGTTCTTCAGGAGTGACTAAATAATAAAATAGCCAAAATTAAAATAGCTACTAAGATTGGTGTGAAAATATAAACCATTAATTCATTCATCATTTTATCTTTGTCAATAAATTATTTATAAATATTCCAAAAGCAACCCAAAGACATATAAAAAACATTTGAACTTTTCCAATATCACTACCAAAAAAATGAGCATTTAAAGAGTTTCCTAAAGCATTATTCATCATCATATATGTGAAAACTATTAAACCTATTATCATATAAGTACCTACTCTTATCTCTTTTGTAGAAGATGTAATCTCTTGTTTTATTTCACCTTGATCTTGCAAAGTTTTTCTTAATGTCTCAAGAGTATTAGAAAATTTTCCTCCAGATTTTCTTCCAATTGAAATTGTTAGATAAAAAATTCTCAACTCTTTTGATTCAATAATTTCAAACATTTTTTCAAAACATTTATCTTCACCAATAATTGCTTTTTCATTTATATAAATATTAAAAACATCTTGAGTTAATTTTGATTTACAAGTAAGAATAGATTTTTTTAAAGCCTGTTCAAAACCAACTCCACTTTTCATCATACTTGTAACTTTATCTATCATTCCTTTTAAATTTGTATTAAACTCTTCTTCTCTAGCCTTAATTAATTTAACTAAGAATAGATAAGGGAAAAAAGAAAATATTAAAAATGTAAAAACAAAAATAACCTTAGAGTTAGAAATAAAAAATATAAAAAAGCTAAATAAAAATCCAAAAACAATACTTATTAAAATAAACATAAATTCTGCACCTTTAGCATTAAAACCTGCATATTTAAGCTTTTTACCTAACCAGCTACTATTTTTTAAAGAGACATTTTCAGTTTTATTTTTATCAATAATTTTACTATGCGTACTTGAAAGTGTATTTATTATTACTCTTTTTAACTTCATTTTTGAATAATAAGCATAAAGAGTTACTAAAAAAATCACAAGTAACAATGGAATAGTAATTATAAAAAATAAAAATAAATTATCATCCATTTTCAATCTTCTTTATTTTTTGGAAATGTGGCCATTTATGAAATAATTGAGGATCTTTTTTCACAAAATAATCCATAAAAGAGTCTTTCCATCCACACATAACAGAGGGTAAATCATCTTCTAAAGCTTCAATTAACATAGATTTAGGCATTTCAAATTTTGGGTCAAAAACTCTTTTATCAATATCTACTCCAAACATATTCATTTGGTCAATAGTTCTTGATGGAGTTGATAAAACTTGGAATTCTCCTTTTGTTCTTTTCAAATCTGTAGTATCTCTTTTAAATTGAAAAATATTATTTAAAGAAACAACTCCATTATCTTCTATTCTTTTTTCTATTTCAGAAACTGTAATAACTTTTCTCGTTCCATCAGGAAATCTTACAAGTTGAATAATTAAATCAACTGCTGACACAATTTGTGTTCTAATAAAATTGATATTTGCAGTTGGTCTAGCTTCTAGATACATGTTTTCAATTCTAACAAGAGCTTCCTTTGTATTATCAGCATGAACTGTTGTCATAGAACCTGGATGACCAGTATTCATAGCATTTAACATAACAACAATTTCAGGTCCCCTACACTCACCAACAATAATTCTTCTTGGACTTGATCTTAAAGCTGAACGTAGTAAGAAATCAAGAGTAATAGCTCCCTTACCCTCTTCATTTGCCATTCTTGCTTCATATTGACGAATTGAGTGACAAGGCATTTGAGGTTGCATCTCTCTTGTATCTTCAATAACCATCAACTGTTCATTCTCATCGATAAATCTAGTAACTGCATTTAAAAAAGTAGTCTTTCCACTAGATGTTCCACCTGAAACAATAATATTACACTTTCCTTTAGCAGCTTTTACCAAAAAATACGCCATTTTATAATCCATTTGCCCAGAATCAATAAGCATTTCAAGAAGCAAAGGCATTTCATTAAACTTTCTAATAGTTACACAACTTCCATCATTTGCGGCAATTGGAGGAATTTGAACTTCTACTCTTGAACCATCATTTAACTTACTTGAAATTATTGGATGTGCCTCATCGATTTTTCTATTATTTTCAGCAAGCATTTTATCTATTATTTTTCTTAACTCTTCTTCACTTCTAAAAGTAAATGGAGTTTGTACAGTTTTACCTTTATAAATAATATCTATATAATCTTTTGTGTTTATAATTACGTCATTTAATCCATCTTTAGTTATATTAAAAATAGTAGAGATATGACCAAAACCTATAATATTATTTACAATCATATTTTTTATATCATCTAAAATTTCTCTTTTTAAAAGTCTAGCTTCTTTAAAAGATAATATATATTCAGGAAGAACTTCTTCTAAGCTCTCTTTTGTTATTTTTTGGTCAGATTTTAATTTCAATAAAAAACTATCATTTATTTTAAGTGCTAAATCATATAACTCTTTATTTAAATAAAGTTCTGGAAAAACCAACTCAGAATGAGATATATACTGTTTATATTTCTCTATTTTTTCCTTAGAAATATCAACATCTTGAATCAATTCTTCTTTTTCATCAACCTTTTTATGAACAACCTCTTTTTGTTCTTGATCTTCGATTAATGTTCTCAAACTTCTCAATTTTTATCCTTTGAAAAAAAAGATGAAAATAAACTTTTTTTACTCTCTTTTTTTTGTTCTTTTTTATAAAAATTTTTTTCTTGCAAAATAGAGTCAAGTTTTCTTATAAATAATGAATCTGGATAATTTTTTGAAGCAAGTTCACAGTAATTCCAACATTTTCCTAAAACATTATAATCATTAGGAATTTTAAAACTTTCAAATTGGATTTTATCTTCACTGTTAATATTTAAAATAGAAGTAACATCTGTAACTGATATTGCATTTTTTGAATCATATCTATTTACAATAAATGAAATCTTATCTTTTAACCCTGCTCTTTTCATCAAAGAATAGAAAGTTTTTAACTTCGAAATATGTGGTAATGTCATCTCAGTAATTAACCAAAATTCATTTACAATATCATAAATAGTCGATTTTAAATTAGAAGCATTTGCCGCTCCTGTATCAATAATAATAAAATTGAAATAATTGCTAGAAGAAGATATATAATCCAATAATTTTTCTATAAAAACATCTTTTTCCAAAAACTCTTTATCTATATGCTTTTGGATACCTGTAATACAATAGAAATTTTCTCTTTTTTTAATAAGCCCATTTTCAAGATTATTTTCAATGTTAAACTCATTTGAATTTATTAAATCAATTATTGATTTTTGAGGAAGAGGATTATTCTCTAAAAAAAGATTACTAACAGCTTTTGTAGTGGATAAATCTATATATAAAACATTTTTATCAGGAAGATTATTACTGATTAAATCTGCTATATTCATAGAAATTGTTGTAGAACCAATCCCTCCTGAAATTCCACCTACTGCAATGATTTTATTACCAGATTTATTTTTATTAAACAAAGTATTTTTCTTATTTAAAATAATACTTTTTAAATTTTCAGCTCTAAATTCATTTATTGAAATATAATCTTCTATTCCAATTTTTCCACAATACATTGAAGTATGATGGCTATTTGGTCCAATTACAATGATTAACTCATTCAATACTTTTATTTTTTCTTCAATTTTTGAAATCATTTTTTCATCATTGACTAAAAAAATAATTATATGTTTTGTATCTTTTACTCTTAAAATGTCAAAATATTTTTCAATTGAAATATCTCTTGTAACATCAACATTAAATAAACCTTCTAGTCCAGATTTTAAATTTTGTGCTAATAACTCTAAATCTTCATCATGAAATAAATAAATATTAAAAGGAATTTCATTTCCGAAAAGTTTTTTTTGTACATCTTTCTCTTTTTTTAAATATTTTTTTATTTTATTTAATAATTTTTTTAAAACTGGATTTGATTTAATTCTTTGATTTATTAACAAATAACCATAAATTGTCTTTTTATCTTTTAGAATAATTTTAAAATTTCTCTTGCTATTAGTAGCATTATTTGAAGAATTAGAAGATATGTCAAATTTATGAAAATAGTCATTGTATTCATATTCATATTTATAATATGAAATAGTATTTAGATTTGTTAAATCATAAAATAACTCTACTAACTCATATATACTTTCATTTATAAAGTTGTTTTCGTAAGATAACTTTAGCTTTTCTTGATATTCACTTAATTGCATTATTATCTCCTAATATACTAATTCTATCTGTTTTGTTTTCGCAGGAACAATTACTGTATTTAAAGTAATATATCTATTATCAGGATTACTTACTGTTACAAAATCATATCCTGTAACTTTTACTCTTACAATACCATTCGCTTTTGCATTTGAATCAAGTGTGATAATATCCATTTCTATTGGAAGTTTTTCTCCCGTTGTTCCTATTAATTCATAAAGCCCACTTGATAAATGATTTATTTGTGTTCCCCATGTTGAAGTTGTATTTCCTAAATATGTACCCAATAAGCAAATTGGAGTATCAGATGTACCATTTTCGAAATTTATACTATGATTTGAATAATATACGTCATCTATAAGTTTTGAATAATTACCAAATTCACTCTCTCCATGTGTTGTACAACCTGCAGATGTACTATTACAACTTTTAGTATCGTAGCCTAAAGTTGAAAAATCAAATTTACTACTTAAAATAAACGAACAATCACAATCACAATTTGTAACAACAGGATAAAAACTATTTTTATCACTATACTTTAAATTTGCACTTAAATTGTAAGTTATATCAAAAGTATTACCTATCTTAAAAGCTTGGTCATTTACAGCAAAAGGAGCAATTCCTCCTGAATAAGTTGAAGTTGGTTTATTTGTATCAACTGAAGTTATAGTAGCTTTTGATTCTGCATTTAAATCAAATGAAGCTAATCCAAAAAATTTAAACCAAAAAGTCTCTTGCTTATAATTTGAAATAGTTGCAGTAACACTATTTGGCTTACTTGTAAAATCCCATTTATAAACTATTTTACCTTTAACTTCATTTCCTAAAGGTGTTTCACTTAACATATCTTGATGAACATTCTCAGCAGCTAAACTATTTTCTTCCACATTTACATAGTATTTTGCTAAAGTTAAAACAGCATTATCCGTAATTTTTTTTAAATTATAATACTTATCTCTAGCTTCCATATTATCACTAATAGTTGCGCCAATTCCCATAAGAGTAACAAATAAAAAAAGTCCTAAAAATACCTGATCAATAAAGGCTTTCTTCATATTTTTCCTAAAATTTAACTGTATAAATATCAAATTTAACTAATAACTCTACAATAAAAACTGATATAAACATCAATGGAACCATTGGTGCAACTTTTCTTTTTTCAATCTTTTGCATATAAAGTAAAGCAAAAGTTTGTAAAATTCCTGTAATTATTAAAAAAAGAGCAAAAGAACTAACCCCTAGATAAAGCCCAACTAACATCATATATTTTATGTCACCACCACCAATTATAAGTTGTCTATTCAACAACATAACAATGATAAAAAAAAGTAGGATGACAAACGCCAATATAATAGAGCTTATATATATTTTCGACTCAAAAAATCCAAAAACCAAAAGCATCAAACTCATAGTCATTATCAAATTATTTGGAACAAGAAATTTTTTAAAATCTGTATAAGACAAGAAAAGAGAAAATATATAAAAGACTATTGTAAATATTACAAATCCTTTGAATAAGAAGCAGCTAACGCTACTTCTTACTTATTGTGCAGGTTTTGCATTATCAATTTGTGTTTGAGCATCAGTTTTGATATCTGTAACATTATCAGTCATCCACTTACCTAAACCAACAACTGCACCTACTCCAATAATAACAAGTAATAAAGTTACTAGAATTTTATCCATAGCACCCTTTTCATTTTTTAATCTTCTTTTTAAAAAATCTAACATTTTATACTCCTCAAAGATAAGTTTATAAGTCTTCCAACATATAAACCCAAATTTTTCAATAGAGAAATGATAATCTAAAACAAACTGGCATATAATAGTCTCTACAACTTCATTTATAAGGATCACCAAATGGGTGAGTTAAAAATTGCTTATTCAGATAAAAAAGTAACTCCTTTGGGAGGTATGAAATTATTAAAAGATTTTATAGATCACTTACAAATATTACCTTATTTAAATGAACTAAATATTCCTCAACCAAATTCAAATAGAGGATATGATCCAACTATTTTAATATTAGGTTTTTGGCTTAGTATTATTACAGGTGGTAATAGATTTTCTCACACAGATTGGCTTCGTTATGATACAACACTGCAATCAATATTTGAACTAGATAAACTTCCTTCAAGTAGTACATACAATAGATTTTTCTATAAATTTGATATTGAGAAAAACTCACAAATATTTCCACAATTACAACAATGGTTTATGGATCAGTTTAAAGTTGGAAAGCTAACAATAGATTTAGATTCAACAGTTATTACAAGATATGGAAATCAAGAAGGAAGTGCTATTGGATATAATCCAAAGAAAAAAGGAAGAAAATCTCATCATCCTTTAATGGCATTTGTAGATCAAACAAAGATGGTTGCAAATGCATGGCTAAGAGCAGGTAATACTTCAGATACAAATAATTATAAAGCATTTTTGGAAGAGACATTTGATGTAGTATTAAAAAATAAATCTGTTGGACTAGTAAGAGCTGATAGTGGATTTTATAGTGATAAATTTTTATCTTGGTTTGAAAAAAGAGATCTAAATTATGTAATAGCAGTAAAGTTCTATGAAAATTTTAAATATGAAATAGGCTCAATTGAAGATTGGTCATCTATTACTAAAGGTTTAGATGTAGCAGAACTATATTTCAAACCAAATAATACTAATAATACAAGAAGATATATTTTAGTTAGAAAAAAAGTTGAAAACTATCCAAATAGTGGAGGTAAATTACTATTTGATGAACCTACATATAGATATAGTGCTTATGTTACTAATCTTACTCTTCCTCTTGATCAAGTATATAATATTTATAATACAAGAGCAGATGCAGAAAATAGAATCAAAGAATTAAAATATGATTTTGGATTAGATAATTTTGCACTTGATAAATTCTATGCAACTGAAGCTGCTCATAGATTTATGCTGGTGGCATACAATATTATGGCACTTTTTAAACATCAAATTTTACAAACAAATATGCAACTTTCAACATTAAGATCCTATTGCTTTGCATTAGGATCTTGGATGACAAATCATGCGAATGAAAAAGTACTAAATATATCACTTCCAAGGAAAAGAAGATCTTGGATGGATGGATTATTTGAAAATATAAAACAAGTCACCAAGCCATATAAATATAAATAAGATATTTTAGATTATTTGTGCCAGAAATTTAGTAATTATTATAAGATTAATTTATACCAAGAATATCCTATTGCAAAATCCGGGATAAAGAATAATTATTACTCTTTCAGGATTATTACACTTTAAAACTTATGTTATTATAAAATTTATACACCATAAATAGGCTTTTTATAAAAAATTATTTAGGAAATATTTTATTAAAAACAATGAAAATTATTTTAATAATTAATTAACTAAAAATTATATTTGAAATTAAATAATATCTATGTACTTTAATTTTATTTATAGTTTAATCTAGTTATGATAAATTATAAAAGCTGGGACGACCCAGCCTCTTTACTCACCGAGGACGGCCTCAATATCAAAATCAAAAAAAAGGATTTTTTTATGAGTTGGGGAATACTATTTCTAGCTGGAATTTTTGAAATATTTTGGGCAATTGGTTTAAAATATAGTGATGGATTTACAAAACTAATCCCAAGCATTTTCACTCTTATTACTATGATTATAAGTTTTTATCTTCTAAGTTTAGCTTTAAAAACTTTACCTATTGGTACAGCTTATGCTGTTTGGGTTGGAATTGGAACAATTGGAACAGTTATTGCAGGAATAATACTCTTTGGAGAATCTACTAGCTTGATTAGAGTTGTAAGTATTTTATTTATATTAATAGGAATCATTGGACTTAAATTTACTACAAATTAGGAAAGAAAAAATATGTACATAATAGACTTTGAAAATATTGATGTTGCTTATGACAATATAGATAGTTATAAAGATAGAGATATTGACAGTAATTATAAAGAAAATATTGTTTTAAAAGATATTAATCTAAAAATTGAAGAAGGCTCTCATTGGGCAATTTTAGGCGCAAATGGAAGTGGAAAATCAACACTTTTAAAGTTAATACTTTCTGAAATTCATCCAAGAGCGACAAAAGAGTTTAAAAAAGAGATTATGGGATTAAAAAGATACTCTATTTTTGAACTTAAAAAATATTTAGGTGTAATCACAAATGATTTACACAACTATTTTTTACAAAATGCCTCATATATGAGTGGATTTGAAGTTGTCTTAAGTGGATATTATAGTTCTATTGGTATTTTCACACACCAAGATTTTACATCTTCTCAAATATCAAAAGTTTTTGAAGTTATGAATTTTCTAGATATTATTAACTTAAAAGATAAAAAAGTATCTGCTATGAGTACAGGAGAATTAAGAAAATGCTTAATTGCAAGAGCTTTAATTCATACACCAAAAGCTTTTATTTTAGATGAACCAACAGTTGGGCTTGATATAAAATCGCAAATAAATTTTATTAAAATGTTAAAAAAATTATCAAAAACTACTTCCATAATCCTAGTAACTCATCATCTTGAAGAAATTTTTGAAGAAATTGACAATGTTGCTTTAATTTACAACAAAACAATTTATAAAAGTGGTAAAAAGGATGAAATCCTAACAAGTGAAAACTTGAGTGAAATTTTTGACACAAAAATCTCAATTAAAAAAAAGAATGAAAGATATTTCATAGAAGAAATTTTGTAGAATATATGAGTTTTTATAAAATATATAAAAAGGATTAAGTTTTGAAAAAAAATATTCATATTAAAAAAATAAGTGATTTTGCCAAAATTGGTGGTCTTACTTCATTTTTAATTTTGGGTTTAACAGCTTGTAATGATAGTTCAAGTCAAAACCAAACTCAAGCTAAAAACACAACAATAACAGAAGCAACAAAACAAGAAGGTGCATTTGTTGTGATTGAACAAGCAGCTGATGGTAGTTATAAAATTGCAGATGAATTTCCTGCTTCTAAAACTACTATTGTTTTAAGAAGTCCTGATGGAACTGAAAAGATTTTATCTCAAGAGGAAATTGATAAACTAGTAAAAGAAGAAGAAGCAAAAATTGATGCAGGAACTTCTCCTCTTACAAATCCTCAATTAAGTGATGGAGCTATGGGACTTGGTGGAGTTTTATTATCTTCGATTGCTGGAGCTATGATAGGTTCATGGCTTGGAAATAAACTATTTAATAATCAAAATTTCCAAAACCAAAAAGCAGCTCAGTATAAATCCCCACAAACATTTAGTAAATCTCAAAGCTCTTTTGGAAATCAAGCAGGAACTGCTTCAAATACATCAACTCAAAAGAAAAGTGGATTCTTTGGAGGTAACAATACGAGCTCATCTACTACAAGCTCTACTTCAAAATCTTCATCTTTCTCTTCACCAACAACTAGCACAGGAGGTTGATTATGAGATTAGAAAAAGTAGCTCCACTTGCAGATGAATATTTAGAATCAATAGGATTTGTTTGGCACACAGATAGCGATAATAGCTCTTATATTAGTAATGAATTAGTAGTTATAAATGAAGATGAAGCAAATGCTTACTATGAGGCTGTTAATGAACTTTACGATATGTTTGCTGAGGCTGGGCAATATGTAATTGATAATGATTTATTTCATGAGCTAAATATTCCTTTTAATCTTATTGAAGTAATCAAAGAATCTTGGGAAAATGATGTTCATTGGCACTTATATTCAAGATTTGATTTAGCAGGTGGAATAGATGGAAAACCTATAAAATTAATTGAATTTAATGCTGATACGCCAACTTCACTTTTTGAAACGGCAATAATACAATGGGCTATGTTGAAAAAAAATAACCTAGATGAAATGAGTCAATTCAATAATCTTTATGATGCACTAAAAGATAATTTCAAAAGAATTATAACTTTAGATAGTGATATTGAAAAATTTGAAGAGTACTATTCTAATTTAGGTTGGAAAATTTTATTTTCATCAATCTCTAGTTCTAGTGAAGATATTAATACTACAAAACTTTTACAGCATATCGCTAGTGAAGCAGGTTTTAATACAGATTTTGAATTTATTGAAAATGTACAATTCAGTGATGAAGGAATCTTTAAAGATGATGAACTATTTGAATTTTGGTTCAAACTTATTCCTTGGGAAAATATTGGAATTGAAGAGAGTGAATTAGCTCTTATTCTAACTGAAATTATAAGAAATAAAAAAGCAATTATTTTTAATCCTGCTTACACTTTAATTTTTCAATCAAAAGCATTCATGAAAATTTTATGGGATTTATATCCAAATCATCCCCTACTTCTTGAAACTTCATTTGAGCCTTTAGTTGGTAAAAAATATGTTGAAAAAAGAGCTTTTGGTAGAGAAGGTGCTAATACAAAAATTGTAAATGCTGATGGTTCGATTGATACTCAAACTTCTGGTGAGTATGAAGGTCACAAGGCTATTTATCAAGAGTATGTAGAGTTTCCAAAAGATGAAAATGGAAATTTCTATCAAGCTGGAGTTTTCTATGCTTATGAAGCTTGTGCTTTAGGATTTAGAAGAGGCGGAAAAATTTTAAACAACATGTCAAAATTTGTAGGACATATTATTAAATAATAAGAAACGGATTTTCCGTTTTCTTATTAAAAGCTCTCCCATTCATCATCTTTTGAACTATCTTTTATCTGTGTAGTTTTTTTATTTTGAGAAACTGGTTGTTGACTTATTTCATTTCTTAAGTGAGTCTTTTCTTTTTGATTTGATTCAATTTTTGGTTTAACATCATTCTTACCATTAAACTCTTTTTTATTCGCATCTTCAACGATTAATTTTGCAATATTATCTGTACTTAACGCAATATCGTGTGATTGTGTAGCAACCATTGCATTTTGTTGTGTTTGTTGATCTAACTGATTTACTGCATCATTAATTTGCTCTATTCCTAAAAGTTGTTCTTTTGAAGCATTTTGAATATCTGATATTAGATTGATTGTTTGAGAAATATTTTGATTTAATTCTTTATAGCCATCTATCATTGTTGAAGCAATATTTTTACCTTCATTTGCTTTGATTGTAGCTTGTTCAACTATATTTTTAATCTCTTTTGCAGCTTCTGCACTTCTACTTGCAAGATTTCTTACCTCTTGTGCAACAACTGCAAATCCTTTTCCAGCTTCTCCAGCAGTTGCAGCTTCAACAGCGGCATTTAAAGATAAAATATTTGTTTGGAAAGCAATTTGGTCAATCACTGAAATAGCTTCATTTACTAAATTAACTTGAATATTTATCTCATCCATTGCAACTGTTGTTTGATTTGCTAACTCTTCACCATGATTTACTGATTTTGTAACACCTTCAGATAATCTAGACATTTGTGAAATACTCTCAGTATTATTTCTAATATTGCTTGTTATCTCTTCAAGTGCTGCTGCTGTCTCTTCTAAAGAAGCTGCTGCTTCATTTGAACTTAAATTTAATTTATCAACATTTGCTAAAAGTATTTTAGAACTATTATCAAGAGTCATACCATTTGATTTATTCTCTATTAACATATTAGTTACAGACTCTCCTAATTGATTCACTCCATTAGCAAGTCTTAAAAGATGTTCTCTTAACCCATTAGCATTTACACTATTTCTATAATCATAATTTGCATATTCTTCAAGAACTTTTAAAATATTATTTATGTTTGATTCTAGAATATCACCCATATTATTTAAAACAGATTTTAATTGCATTAAAGAAGGATTTGAAACATTTAAAGTTATTCTTTTTTGCATTGCACCTTGTTCGAACTCTCCTAAAACAGTAATTGTTTCATCAATAATTGCTCTATCTTCTTCTATTCCTTTTTGAGTTCTTAGAATATTTTCATTTACTATTTTTGACATTTGTCCAAATTCATCTTTTGCACTCTCATCAAGAGTTTTTACACTATTTTGTTCTCTATTTAAATATGCAAAAAATGATAAAAATCCTTCTTTAAATCTCTCAAGAGAATTTGTAATATTATTTGAAATTAAATATGAAACTATTACAAATATAAGTATAGAAACTACTACTAAAATTATTAAATTTCTACTCAAAGAGTCATTTGCTTCATCTCTTAAAGTAATTGCACTTTGATTTATTTCTAAAATTTTATCTTCAAGTTTTAATCCTATTTTAGACATATCTGAAACTTTTTGTTTTGTAAGTTCTAACTCAGTTTCACCATTTTTTGTTTCATCAATTTTTGCCTTAGAAACATCATGAAAATTGTCAAGATACTCTTTTGAAATTTTTAAAATTTCATCTGTAAGTTGTATGTTTTTCTCACTAATTAATGTAGGTTTTAAATTTCTCACCTCTGTTTCTAAGTCTTGAAATTTAGAAATAACATTTTGTTTTGTTTCTTCATTTGCATTTCTAAAAAATTGATAAACAGCTATTCTTCCTTCCAAAAGATGTTCAACAAAATCTCTTGTATGAGAAACTATTTTTTGTCTATCATTTGCATATCCTGTAAAATAGTTATAAATTGAACCTGAAATTACTATTATTATTATAAATAACATTGGAAAAAGAAATAATTTTGTTCTTGTGTTAAAATTATTTAACATTTATTTGTATCCTTTTTTATTAAAATGTCGGATTCTAGCAGTTACTAAAATAAAATTAGATTAAAATTTCTAATATTTATGTCACTTTTAAGTATAATCTGCAAAAATGAAACAAAGAAGAAATAATAATGACAAATTTTGAATATGAAAAGAATATTGAAAAATTAATAATTTGGGCAAAAGCTTACTATGTTTACGATGAACCCCTTGCTAGCGATGAAGAATATGATAAATTAGCAAGAGAATGTTTAGAATTTGAAAAAAATAACCCAAATTTAGCTCATCCAAATTCTCCAAATAAAAGAGTGGGTGGTTATATATTAGAAGGTTTTTCTAAAGCTTCTCATCTTAGTCGTATGTGGAGTCAAGAAGATGTTTTTAATACAAAAGAATTAGAAGATTGGATAAAAAGAGCTTCAAAAGTAGAAAATAATTTAGAGTTTTTTATTCAACCAAAATTTGATGGAGCAAGTTTAAATCTTATCTATGAAAATGGTCTTTTAAAGCAAGCAATCACAAGAGGTGATGGAACAGTTGGAGAAGATGTTACAAATAATGTTTTCACAATTCAGTCTATTCCACTTAAAATTTCTGAAAAATCATTAATAGAAATAAGAGGTGAAGTCGTAATAAGAAAAAACGATTTTGAAGCTATTAATCAAGAAAGATTAAAAAACAATGAACCAACTTTTGCAAATCCTAGAAATGCTGCTGCAGGAAGTTTAAGACAACTCGACCCAAAAATAACTGCAAAAAGAAAACTATATTTCACAGCTTGGGGAGTAGGACAAAATAATCTAAACTTTGAAAAAACTAGTGAACTTATGGAATATATTTTTTCATTAGGATTTGAAAAAACTCCTATGCAAGAACTTTGTAAAGATGTTTCTGAAATAGAAACAATCTATAAAAAAATGGTAGAAAAAAGAGATGATTTTTCTATGATTCTTGATGGAATGGTTGTAAAAATAAATGATATAAATACACAAAATAGTTTAGGATACACTCAAAAATTTCCAAGATGGTCATGTGCTTATAAGTTCCCTGCAATTGAAAAAACAACTCAATTAAAAGATATTATATTACAAGTAGGTAGAACTGGTGTTGTAACTCCTGTTGCCATCGTAAAACCAGTAGAAATTGATGGAGCAATAGTAGAACGTGCAACTCTACACAATTTTGATGAAATTGAAAGACTTAATTTAAAAATAAATGATGAAATAATTATTATTCGAAGCGGTGATGTAATTCCTAAAATAACAAAAGTTTTAAAAGATAGAAGAGATGGTAGTCAAAAAGAAATTATAAAACCAACACTTTGTCCAGATTGCAAAAGTGAACTTTTAATTGAAGAGATTATTATAAAATGTCAAAATTTAGATTGTCCTTCAAGAGTTGTAAATTCGATAATCTATTTTGCTAGTAAAAATTGCCTAAATATAGATGGTTTAGGAGATAAAATCGTGGAACTTTTAGTAAAAGAAAAAAAGATATATGATATTTTAGACCTATACTCTTTGAAATATGAAGATCTAGAAAATTTAGAAGGATTTAAAGAAAAGAAAATAAACAATCTTTTAAATGCAATTGAAAATTCAAAAAATAGTGATTTATATAGAGTAATTACAGCATTAGGGATTGAGCATATTGGTGAAGTTGCATCAAAAGCTATATGTAATAAATTTGGACTAAACTTAGTTGATATAACTTTTGAAGATTTAACTAGTATTGATGGTATTGGTGAACAAATGGCAAATTCATTTTTGGAATTTATGAGAGTAAATAAAAATATAGTTTTAAAACTTTTTGATATTTTAAGTCCAAAAGTTACTATAAAAGAAGAAGCAAAAGATAATCCTTTTAAAAATAAAACTGTTGTAGTAACAGGAACTATGAGTAAAAGTAGAGATGAAATAAAATTATTTTTAGAAAATCTTGGAGCAAAAGTAAATTCTAGTGTATCTAAAAAAACAGATTTCTTAATTTATGGAGAAGATGCTGGAAGTAAATATGATAAAGCTTTAGAGCTTGGAGTTGCAATTTTAACTGAAGATGAGATGCATTCAAAATTATAAATAAGTAATTTTTTTAAGTATAAATAATATATTATTCTGCTGAAAAATAGAATCAATAGGAGTAATATAATTTACAACCATCAAAAATAAGATTTTAAATTTTAAAATCTGTTTCATTTACGAGGAGTAAAGATGATTAAAAACTTAAAAATTAGAGCAAAACTAATTGTTTTATCTTTTGTTTCACTAGTTATAGTACTATTCTTAGGTATTACTAGCATATCTAAGTTAGAAGAAACAAATGAAGGTTTAAAAAGAGTTTACAATGATAGAGTACTACCTTTAGTAGAATTAAAAAATATTTCTGAAGCATATGCTGTTAATGTTGTCGATACAGCTGTAAAATTGAGAAATAATAAAATCTCTTTTGAGAAATGTGTTACAAATATTTCTGAAGCTAAAGACATTATTAATAAAAATTGGAATGAATATTTAGCCACAAATCTGGATGAAAAAGAAAAAATAATAGTAGAAAATATAAAAAATATTCTTTCTACAGCAAACAATACTACAGATGCTATACAACAGGCATGTACAAATAAAGATTCAGAAAAAATCACTTCAATAATTATAAACAGTTTATATGAAACAATAGAACCTGTTTCTAATAATATTGCACAATTAATGGATCATCAATTAAAAGCTGCCGCAGAAATAAATAATCAAGCAACTAAAGATTATGATAGTACTATAATTCAAACTATTATTACTGTTATAGTAGCTTTCATATTATTGATATTTATATCTTTTTTAATAATTTCAGATATGACAAACAAAATAACAAATTTCAAGAATGGTCTATTAGGATTCTTTGCTTATTTAAATAGAGAATCAAATGACTCAAAACTTTTAGAAGACTCTTCAAAAGATGAATTTGGAGAAATGGCAAAAGTTGTAAATGAAAATATTTTAAGAACTCAAAAAGGTATTGAAGAAGATAGAAAATTAATAAATGAAACTATTGCTGTTTTAGGAGAATTTGAGCAAGGAGATTTATGTCAAAGATTAAATTTAGATGTTGAAAATCCTGCTTTAGTAGAATTAAAAAGAGTTATAAACAATATGGGAAGTGTTTTAGAAACGAATATAGATAATATTTTAAAAGTTTTAGAACAATATTCAAATTATAACTATCTAAATAAAATAGATCAAAAAGGTTTAAAAGAACATTTATTAAAGCTTGCAAATGGGGTTAATACACTTGGTGATTCAATAACTAGTATGCTAGTACAAAATAAATCAAATGGATTAACATTAGAACAAAGTTCTAGCGTACTTCTTGCAAATGTTGATAAACTAAATTTAAGTTCAAATGAAGCAGCAGCTTCTTTAGAGGAGACAGCAGCAGCACTTGAAGAGATAACAAGCAATATTAGAAACAATACAGAAAATATTGCAAAAATGGCTAAATATTCAGGTGAAATTACAAAAGCATCAGCAGATGGAGAGAAACTTGCTAATAAAACAACTTTAGCAATGGATGAAATAAATAATAAAGTAAATCTTGTAAATGAAGCTATTTCAGTTATTGATCAAATAGCATTTCAAACAAATATTTTATCTTTAAATGCTGCTGTTGAAGCTGCAACTGCTGGAGAAGCTGGAAAAGGATTTGCTGTTGTTGCTCAAGAAGTGCGAAATCTAGCAAGTAGAAGTGCAGAAGCGGCAAAAGAGATTAAATCTATAGTTGAAGAAGCTACAAAAAAAGCAAATGAAGGTAAAGATATTGCAAATGAGATGATTCAAGGATATAAAAGTCTAAATGATTCAATAAACTCAACGATAAATTTAATTTCGGATGTGGAAATGTCAAGTAAAGAACAATTATCTGGAATCGAACAAATAAATGATGCAGTAAATCAGTTAGATCAACAAACACAACAAAATGCTGCAATATCAACACAAACAAATGATATAGCAATAACTTCAGATAAAATTGCAAAATTAATAGTTGAAGATGCTAATAAAAAAGAATTCCATGGTAAAAATGATATTGTTGCAAAAACTATAGAGCAAAATTCAAAAAAATTTGATAATAGTTTAAAAACTACAAAAACTAATTCAAATAAAATCTCAACAAAAGAAAATTCTTCAATTAAAGGTAGTAGTCAAAATGATGATGAATGGGAGAGTTTTTAATCTTTAGTAAGAAAACGGATTTAATTTCCGTTTTCTAGTTTTTCTTATACGTGATAGTTTGGAGCTTCATTTGTAATTGTTACATCATGTACATGAGATTCTCCTGACTTCATCACTTTTTTAAAATCATGAAAAGAACACTCTTAAAAGCTCATATATATGGGTTTCTAATTTTAAAGTTGGGTGACCCACGATATAATTTTATATGTTTATACGTAAAAAAAGAAATTCAAGCGGCAGTGTTAGTATTCAAATCTTAGAAAAAGTTAATCGTAGAAATATACTTATTAAAACAGTAGGTTCTTCAAAAGATAAAAATGAGATTGAATTATTCTATGAGGAAGCTTTAAAATTAATTCCGGAACTAACAAATCAACCAATATTAGATCTTTTTCCAAGCGAGAATAGTGAGAATATTTTTGATACATTTGTAAAAAATCTTTCAACAAATAGTGTTTTATGTATTGGACCAGAACTATTTATTGGGAAAATATTTGATTATATTGGATTTAGTAAAATAACAAAAGATGAAATATTAAAACATTTAGTAATCACAAGACTTATAAACCCTGGTAGTAAATTAAAAGTTATTGAATACCTAAAAAGAGGCTTAATTAAAAAAAATGGGGTCTGAAAAGTTAAGCTAGCTTCGATACTATGGTTGTTTAAAAAGGATTATCTACAGATGTCTGTAAAAAAATAGTAAAATATGTCCAAAATGCTTATCAAAAAACACAAAAAAGATTGGTAAAAGAAATGAAATTCAACGTTATCAATGTAATAATTGTGGTAAAAAATTTCAATCAAAAAGAAGACCTGAAAAACTAGAAAATTCTCTTTTCAAAGAGTATGTTTATCATAGACAAACTTTACAAGATTTAGCTACTAAATACAATAAATCTATCCAATGGGTTCATTATAAAATTAAAGAATATCTTCCTATTGCAAAGGTACATAATCCAAGAGCAGTAAATTTAATATGTGATGCAACTTTCTATGGTAAGAGAAAAGATAAGTTGGGTACTTTAGTTTTTATGGATAGTATCACTCATGAGATATTAATTTGGAAACATATACAAACAGAAAGAGTAGATGATTATAAATACTTACTTGTTGAATTATTGAATCTAGGATATACAATTTTATCTGTAACAATATATGGTAAGAGAGGTGTTAACAGCGTATTTAAAGATTATCCAGTACAAATGTGTCATTTCCATCAGAAACGTATTATTCAAAGATATATAACATTACATCCAAAACTAGAAGCTAGCCAAGAGTTAAAGAAAATTATGACTAGATTAAAATATAGTGATGAGAATAGATTTACAAAAGCATTGGATATTTGGTATATAAAATATAAATCTTTTTTAGATGAAATTACTATTCATCCTGATAGTCAAAAAAGTTCATATACTCATAAAAAACTTGTAGCTGCTTATCGTAGTATTAGAAATAATTTACCATATCTTTTTACCTATAAAAATTATAAGAAATTAAATCTTTCAAATACAACAAATTTAATTGAGGGTGGAGTATTTTCTCCATTGAAAATATTAATAAAAATACATAGAGGTTTGAGTAAAAGTTTGAAGTTAAAGATTGTTGATGATTACTTAGTTAGCTATAAGAAAAAAGAATAATTCGGACCCCATTTTTTTTAATTAAGCCAAAATTAATGATAAAAATTTGTCAGTGCAAAAAGCACTAGAAGAGATAAAAACAATTTATGGACTAGAATATACTAATCCAATTACAAATAAGAAAAAATTTGAAATTCTACAACTAAACGAAATTCAACTAAAAATACAAAATATTATCGATATTGAACTTGGGTGACCCATTGATGAAGTCAGGAAACTATAGAGCAAAATTCAAAAAAATTTGATAATAGTTTAAAAACTACAAAAACTAATTCAAATAAAATCTCAACAAAAGAAAATTCTTCAATTAAAGGTAGTAGTCAAAATGATGATGAATGGGAGAGTTTTTAATCTTTAGTAAGAAAACGGATTTAATTTCCGTTTTCTAGTTTTTCTTATACGTGATAGTTTGGAGCTTCATTTGTAATTGTTACATCATGTACATGAGATTCTCTTAATCCTGCACTAGTAATTTCAACAAACTCTGCTGTATCTTGGAAAGTAATTATATCTTTTGCTCCTAAATACCCCATAGAACTTCTTAACCCACCAACAAACTGATGAATAATATCTGAGATAGTTCCTCTATAAGCAACTCTTCCTTCAATTCCTTCAGGTACAAGTTTATCAGCAGCTGTTCCTTCTTGGAAATATCTATCTGTACTTCCTTTTGTCATAGCTCCAATACTTCCCATTCCTCTATAAGTTTTGAATTTTCTTCCTTGGAATAGTATAACTTCACCCGGACTTTCTTCTGTTCCAGCTAATGCACTTCCCATCATTACACAGCTAGCACCAACTGCTAAAGCTTTTGCAACATCACCAGAATATTTAATACCTCCATCAGCAATAATAGGTACTCCAGATTTTTTAGCTTCAATAGAACATTCATCGATAGCACTCATCTGAGGAACTCCAACTCCTGCAACTATTCTAGTTGTACAAATACTTCCTGGTCCAATTCCAACTTTAACTGCATCAGCACCAGCAGCTATTAAGTCTCTCGTTGCTTCAGCTGTTGCAACATTTCCTGCAATTAACTGAACATCTAACTCAGCTTTAATAGCTTTAACTGTATCTAAAATTCCTTTTGAATGACCATGTGCAGAATCTAATACTAAAACATCAACACCAATAGCAACTAAAGCTCTAGCTCTATCTAATTGATTAACTCCAATAGCAGCCCCTACTCTTAATCTTCCAAATTCATCTTTACAAGCATTTGGATACTCAATTTTTTTATTTATATCTTTTATAGTAATAAGACCAATTAATTTGTTATTATTATCAACTATTGGAAGTTTTTCTATTTTATTTTGATGCATAATTTCAGCAGCTTGCTCCAAAGTTGTTCCTTCTTTTGCAGTTACTAAAGGCATTTTTGTCATTTTTTCATATACTTTAAATCTATAATCTTTTGTAAATCTCATATCTCTATTAGTTAAAATACCAACTAAAATTTTGTTTTCATCAACAACAGGAACACCAGAAATTTTATATGTAGCCATAATATCTTCTGCATCCTGTAAAGTTTGATCTGGTCTAATTGTAATTGGATCAATTATCATACCTGATTCTGATTTTTTTACTTTTTGGCATTGTAGAACTTGAGATTCAATATCCATATTTTTATGAATTATACCAATTCCACCAAGTCTTGCCATTGCAATTGCAGCTTGATATTCTGTTACAGTATCCATTGCAGCACTTACAAAAGGAATATTTATTTCAATATTTTTTGTAAGTTTAGTTTTTGTACAAACTGATTTTGGTAATACCTCTGATTTTGCAGGTACAAGTAATACATCTTCAAAAGTTAAAGCTCTTTTTCTTATTCTCATTTTAAAATCCTATTAATTATTTTGTATATTTTACAGCTTTTTCCATAGATAAAGCACCATCAAATAAAGTTTGTTCTTCAAAAGAGTTTGCAATCAACTGAAGTCCTATTGGAAGTCCTAAGCTATCCTTCGCAACTGGTAAACTAATAGCAGGCAACCCTGCAAGATTTATTGAAATAGTATATAAATCAGCTAGATACATTTCTAAAGCTGTTGAGTATGAACCGAATTTAGGTGCTGTTGTTGGAGCAACTGGACTTAAAATTAAATCAGCACTTTCAAAAATTTTATCAAATTCTGATTTGATAATTGATCTAACTTTTTGAGCTTTTATATAATAAGCATCATAATAACCTGAACTTAATACAAAAGATCCAACCATGATTCTTTTTTTAACTTCGTAACCAAATCCTTGAGTTTTTGTATCAACATACATATCTTTTAGATTACTACTTGTTGCTCTATATCCATATCTTACACCATCATATCTAGCTAAATTTGCACTAGCTTCTGCTGCTGAAATAATATAATATGTTGAAATTATTTTACTTGAATCAATCATATTTGTATGTACAATTTTATGACCTTGTTCTTCTAAAATTTTAACTGTATTATTAAATGCTGTTTTAATTTCATCACTTGCTTCATCTATAAAATTGTCAATAACGGCTATTGTAAATTTTTTATCACTATTTAAATTTGGAGTCACTTTTGTATATTCAATATTTGCACTTGTTGAATCTTTTTCATCATATCCAGCTAAAATATCATATAAAATAGCAGCATCTTCAACATTTTGTGTAATTGGTCCACATTGATCAAGTGAAGAGGAGTAAGCTGCAATACCATATCTAGAAACTCTTCCATAAGTTGGTTTCATTCCAACACATCCACAATATGCAGCAGGTTGTCTTATACTTCCACCTGTATCTGTTCCTAATGCAGCAATTGCAAGACCTGCAGCAACAGCGGCAGCACTTCCTCCACTACTTCCACCAGGAATTCTTGAAGTATCAACCGGATTTAGTGTTTTACCATGGCAAGAAGACTCAGTCGAGCTTCCCATAGCAAATTCATCCATATTTGTTAATCCAAATGGACTTAAACCAGCATTTTTCAATTTTTCAATAACCGTTGCATTAAACGGTGCTATATAACCTTTTAAAATATTACTAGAACAAGTAAGTTCCCAATTTTCTACATTAATATTATTTTTTATAGCTATTGGAATACCATTTCCACAACTATTTATATCTTTGTTCTCTAACTGCTCAATATAAGCACCAATATTGCTATTTTTAATCTTTATTTTTAAATCTTCTCTTAATTTTTGTATATCTTCACTATTTAAGTTTAGTGCTTCTTTTAGAGTCATAAATTAGTTCTCCTATGTTTTGTAGGTGTAGTAAACGGCTGATTATATCAAAAAGTTATTTAAAAAAAGTGTAAGCGAGTAAGAAGGAATGAAGTTAATTGTATTTAGTTGAATTTTTTGAATAAAAAAAGGGACATTTTACTGTCCCTTGAAGCTCTTATTAGATAAAAGAGATAAATGCCATAGGAGTAGCATCACCTTTTCTAACTCTAGTTTTAATAATTGAAGTATATCCACCATTTCTACCTTCGTATTTTGGTGCAATTTCATTTATTAATTTTTTAGTAGCCTCTTTACATTGTAAAGCTGCAAATACATATCTGTGTGTATTTAAATCAGCATTTCTTGCAGATGTTACTAATTTTTCGATAAATCTTTTTAATTCTTTTGCTTTTGGAACAGTTGTTTCGATTTTCTCTCTTTCAATAATAGCAATTGCTAAATTTTTTAACAATGCTTTTCTATGAGCAGAAGTTCTATTTAACTTTCTATATCCGTGCTTATGTCTCATATTAAACCCTTAATTTATGCTTTAAGTTGCTCTAATTTTCTTCTTAATACAGAAGCAACATTCTCTGGAAGTGTATTTTCAACTGGGTAACCTAAAGACTCTAGTTTTTCAGCTATTTCGTCATAAGATTTTTTCCCAAGATTTTTGATATTTTTAACTTCAACTTCACTCATAAGTACTAGTTCACCTAAGTATTTAAGTCCTGCTCTATCTAAAGAGTTAAAACTTCTAGCACTCAAATTTAGTTCTTCTATTCTTTGAACTAACTCTTTAATCTCAACAGACTCTTCACCAGAATCGCTTACAGTTACTTCAGATAAATCAAATACCTTATTAAATACTGACATTTGTGAATACATAACACTAACTGCTTCTTTAAATGCAGCTATTGGTGTAATTTGTCCATTTGTTAATACTCTAAATACAGCTTTTTCAAAGTTAGGATTATCTTCAACTAACATTTTTTCAATATCGTAAACTACCTTCTTAACTGGTGTGAAGAATGCATCAATTGGTATATAATCAGGCCCAACAATATCTCTAATATCTTCAGAAGGCATATAACCTATACCTTTTTGAATAATAACAGAGAATGTTAAGTTACAATCGCTATTAATTGTCGCTAAATGCGCATCTTTTGAAACAACATCTACTTCAGAGTTAATTAAATCTTCACCCTTAATATCTCTTGGCCCATTGAATGTATATTCAACAACAACTTGTTTTTTATCACCATTAATTTTAAACTTAATGTTTTTTAAATTAATAACAAAAATAGCTACATCTTCTAACATACCCCTTAATGAGTCAAACTCATGAGTAGCACCCTCTATTTTTACAGCAATTGGAGCATATCCAACAGATGAACTTAAAAGAAGTCTTCTTAAAGGGTGTGCCAAAGTAATTGCAAAACCATCTTCAAATGGGTATGCTGATATTTTAGCCTCATTTTCGCTGATAGCTTCTATCTCAACTTCAGTTGGTAAAAATGGAGTTTCTGCAAATTTTTTCATTAGCTACCTTTTATTTATTATTTAGAATATAACTCTACGATTAATCTCTCTTCAACAGGAATAACTATCTCTTCTCTAGCAGGTATTCTTGTGAAAATTCCAAATACTTTATCTTTGTCAACATTAACCCAATCAACCATTCCAGTTTGATTTGTTAATTCAATTGCTCTTTTAATTTGTGGATTATTTTTTGATTTTTCTTTAATCTCAATTTTTTGTCCAGCTTTTACTATGTATGAAGGAATATCAACTTTTTTACCATCAACTAAAACATGTCCATGAGTTGTTATTTGTCTAGCAAACGCTCTTGTTGTTGCAAATCCCATTCTATAAATAACATTGTCTAATCTTTGTTCAATTAATGAAATAAGAATAGATCCAGTGTTTCCTTCTCTTCTTACTGCTTCTTTAAAGTAGTTGCTGAATTGTTTTTCTGAAACACCATACATAAATTTAACTTTTTGTTTTTCTCTTAATTGTAATCCATACTCAGAAATTTTAGCTCTTCTTTGTCCATGTTGTCCTGGAGCAAATGGTCTTTTTTCTAAAGCACTTTTACCTGAAAGTCTTCTCTCACCTTTTAATCCAAGGTCTGCTTCAAGTCTTCTTTCGATTTTTTCTACTGGTCCTCTATATCTTGCCATATTTTACTCCTTACACTCTTCTTCTTTTAGGAGGTCTACAACCATTGTGTGGCAATGGTGTAACATCTTTTAACCAAGTAACTCTAACTCCGTTTATAGCACCAACTGATTTAACAGCAGTATCTCTTCCAGAACCTGGTCCTTGAATTTTAATTCCTACATTCTTAATACCATGTTCCATTGCTTTTGACATTGCATCTTCAACAGCAGCTTGTGCAGCAAATGGAGTTGATTTTTTAGAACCTTTAAACCCTAAGTTTCCAGCACTTGACCATGCAATAACATTCCCTGCATTATCTGTAACTGTAACTAACGTATTGTTAAAACTTGCAGCAATATGGATGATTCCATCAGCAATATTTTTTCTTACAATTTTTTTTCTAGTAACTTTTCTTTTTGCCATTATCTATCCTTATTTAGTCGCTGCACCGATAGTTTTCTTTTTACCTTTTCTTGTTCTAGCATTAGTTTTAGTCTTTTGCCCTCTACAAGGTAAACCTTTTCTATGTCTTAACCCTCTATATGAACCTAAATCCATTAAAGCTTTAATATCCATCGCAACTTTTTTTCTTAAATCCCCTTCAACCATATAGTTTTCTTGGATCTCTTTTCTAATTAAAGCAGCCTCATCTTCAGTTAATTCAAATGCTCTTTTATTATAATCAATACCTGTTGCATCTAAAATAAGTCTTGAATTGTGTAATCCAATTCCAAAGATGTATGTTAAAGCATACTCCATTCTTTTTTTATTTGGTAAATCAACACCCGCGATTCTTGCCATGTGTCTTATCCTTGTCTTTGTTTATGTTTTTTGTTTTCGCAGATTACTCTTACGATACCTCTTCTTTTGATAACTTTACATTTATCACACATTTTTTTAACTGAAGCTCTTACTTTCATAAGTCTCGTCCTTCTTATCATTTGTGTTTTAATTTCCAATTTCAACAGGAAAAAGCCTTAAAAAATAGTATTTTTATTTTTAAGCTTTTACCAACTCTTTATAAAATATCAATCTATTTTATAAAAACTTCTTCTATGGGTTAAAAAATGGAACTGGAGTATATTTAAAAATTGCTTAATTCTTGTTGAAATTATTATATATTATTTTAGAATATATTATAGTATTATTACAAAATAAATTTTGGAGATAAGATGGAATTATTTAGAAATAATTTAATAAAAATCGAAGTTGAGAAAAGTGAAATTCCTTGGCTTAAAATATTTACTATAGATAATATAAAAGAATTTTCACAATGTAATCTTGAAACAAAAAATGAAATTTGGAAATATCTTGATATTATAGAAAAAGAGATGATTTCTTATTTTAAACCTGAAAAAATAAATATTGCTTCATTTGGGAATTACGTTCCTCATGTACACTTTCATATAATGGCAAGATTTAAAGAAGATAGTTATTTTCCAGAGCCTATGTGGGGTAAAAAACAAAGAGATGCAAATTTAGATCTGCCCTCTTTTGAAAAATTTTATGAAAATATAAAAAAGAGATTTTAACTCTTTTTTATATTAAAATTTATCCATCTTGATTTATTTTAGTAATTAACTCTTCCAAAACTCTAGAAAAATCTTGTGTATCAATTTGACAACCACCTGCAGCTGTATGACCACCACCATTATATTTAAGCATCAATTCACCAACATTTGTATTTGATGTTTTATTAATAATTGATTTTCCAGTACTAAATACAACATTTTGTTTATCTTTTCCCCAAACAACATGAATAGATATATTTTGTTCAGGAAATAAAGCATAAACTAAAAATCTATTACCAGGATATATAATCTCTTCATCTTTATAATTTATTATGAGAAGATTTTTTTGAATTCTAGTGCATCTTAAAAGTTGTTCTTTAAACTCTTTAGAATACTTATTATATAAGTCTATTCGCTCTTTTACGTCAGGTAACTCTAAAATTTCTTCTATGCTAAGTTTTACACAATGATCAATTAAATCCATCATTAAAGCATAATTAGAAATTCTAAATTCTCTAAATCTTCCAAGTCCTGTTCTAGAGTCCATTAAAAAACTAAGTAATGCCCAACCTTTTGGATTTAAAATATCATCAATTGTAAAATCAGCACTATCAGCCTTATTTGCCCCATACATCATATCTTTGAAAAAAGAAGGAAAAACTTCATCCCCTCCATAATAATCATAAACAACTTGAGCTGCACTTGGAGCATTTGGATCAATTATATGATTTTCATATTTCTCATTTCTGATAGTTTCAGAAAAATGGTGATCAAAAGCTAGATATACTCCACTTACGTAAGGAAGATTTGTTGTAATATCATTTTGTGTTATTGTTATTTTTCCGTCTTGCATATCTTTTGGATGTACAAAACTAATGTCATCAATGATATTCAAATATTTTAGCAAAGTACCACATACAAGTCCATCCATATCACTTCTAGTAACTAATCTATACTTTTTTTCACTCATTTTTATACCTTATTTATTGATATACTCAACTATTTTATCACCCATGGCAACACAATTTAATACTTCTTTTGCATCAAATGCTGCTAAATCTTTTGTTCTATATCCATCTTTTAATGCATCTTTTATTGCTTGTTCTATTAAATCTGATGCTTTCTCTTCATTTAGTGTATATTTTAGCATCATAGCAGCACTTAAAATAGTTGCTATTGGATTTGCAATTCCTAGTCCTGCAATATCAGGAGCTGATCCATGTATTGGTTCATATATTGCAGTTTTATCACCTGTTGAAGCTGAAGGAAGTAATCCAATTGAACCAACAACCATTGAAGCTGTATCAGAAAGAATATCACCAAAGATATTTCCTGTAACAATAACATCAAATTGTTTTGGATTTCTTACAAGTTGCATAGCAGCATTATCTACATACATATGACTTAATTCAACATCAGGGTAATCTTTAGATAATTCATTCATTGTATCTCTCCAAAGTTGAGACACTTCAAGAACATTTGCTTTATCTACAGAGCAAACTCTTTTACTTCTTTTTCTTGCAAGTTCAAAAGCTGTTTTACCAATTCTTACAATTTCTGGTTTTGTATAAACCATTGTATTAAATGCTTTAAATCCATCATTTTCTCTTGGCTGTCCAAAGTAAATACCACCAATAAGTTCTCTTACAACCATAATATCACAGCCTTTGATAACTTCTGGTTTTAAAGTTGAAGCATTAACTAATTCATCATAAACAATAGCTGGTCTTAAATTTGCGTAAACACCCATTTTTTCTCTGAATTTTAAAAGTCCAGTTTCTGGTCTTAATTCTCTTGGAAGTGTATCCCATTTCTCTCCACCGATTGCTCCAAATAAACATGCATCAGAGTTTAAAACACCTTCAACTGTTTCATCTGGAAGTGGAACACCTGTTGTATCAATAGCAATACCACCCATTAGATATTCTTTATAGCTAAGTGTAAAATCACATTTTTTAGCAACAGCATTAAGTACTTTTATTGCCTCATCAACTATCTCAGGACCTATCCCATCACCTTTTATTATTGATATATTATAGTTTCTCATTGGTTAGCCTTTTTCATTTCATCTTTTGCATAATTTATTAATCCACCACTAGCAATTAATTCTTGCATGAAAGGAGGAATTGCTATAAATTTATAAGTTTTATTTGTAGTGTTATTTGTAATTTCTCCATTATCTAAATCAATACTAATTTCTTCACCTTCTTTAATCTCTAAAGATTCAGGAAGTTCAAAAATAGGAAGTCCCATATTGAAAGCATTTCTATAGAAAATTCTTGCAAAACTTGGAGCAACAACAGCCGCAATTCCAGCTGCTTTCAAAGCTATTGGAGCATGTTCTCTACTACTTCCGCATCCAAAATTTTCACCAGCAACTATAATATCACCTTTTTTTAATTTTTTTGGAAAATCAGGATCTGCATCTTCCATAACATATTTTGCTAAGTGGTCTGGATCTGAACTATTTAAATATCTTGCAGCAATAATAACATCTGTATCAATATTAGCTCCAAAATTCCAAACTTTACCTGTAATTTTACTCATATTCTATCCTTAATATTTTTTAGACAATAATTAAGGGATGATTTTATCTAATAATTTAGTAAACTTTGTTTAAATAAAGTATTTTAAACTCTTATTTAAACTATTTGGGTATAATATACCACTATTTAAAAAGGAGGATTTCCTAAATCAATGAGTACAAAAGATATAAATAAAGTAATTGAACAGCTTATAAAAGAGTATAAAGACTCAGTTCTAACATACGAAAAAATTATCAAGATTTTCCCAAAAGCACCAACAGGAGCTACTATTAAGAAAATTCTTGCGCTTGTTCAACTATATAATGTAACAGTTATTAGTTCTCAAGAACAAGCAAAGCTACTAAATGATGAAGAAGCTAAAAAAAGAAGAGAACAACGTGAAAAATTAATCGAAAGTGAAGACGATGAGTTTGACTTATTAAAAAATAAAGAACTTCTCGAGTGGTCAAGATCAGATTCACCTGTAAGAATGTATTTAAGAGAAATGGGACAAATTCCACTTTTAACAAAAGATGAAGAGATAGAGATATCAAAAAGAATTGAAACTGGTGAAGACATAATTCTTGATGCAATTTGTTATGTTCCTTATCTAATAGATTTCATTTTAGAGTATAGAGAACCCCTAGTTAATCGAGAGAGAAAAGTAAAAGAACTATTCAAGAACTTCGACGATGAAAATGAAGAAGAGGAAGAAGAAGATCTTGATGAATTTGAAGATGAAGAAGAATACGATGCAGAAGATGAAGAGAAAAAATTATCTGGTGCGAAACAAAAAAAACTAGATAAAAGAGCCCAAACTATTATTGAAGCATTTAAGAATTTAGAAAAAGCAAAAAAAGAGTGGTTAAAATTTCAAACAAAAGAGACAGCTAAATCTGATGATGAAACAGATTTAATGACTTTTAATCTTGCAACTGCATTTAAGAAAAAATTATTAAAAGAAGCTCTTTTAGATTTAGGACCAACTTCAAAACTTATTACAGAAATTGTAAAAGCTATGGAAACTTCATTAAAAAGTGAAGATGGATTTGAAGATGAATTAAAAAGATTAGAATATAGATTACCATTATTTAATGAAACTTTACAAAAAAATCATCAAAAGATTTTAGATAATATTGTAAATTTATCAAAAGCTCAAATAACTGCAATGGTTCCTGAGGCTACAATGGTTTCTACATATATGGAAATCAAAAAGCTTTTCCAAACAGCAGAAGCTTCAAAAGATGGATTTGACTTAACACCTGAAGAGTTAAAAGCCGTTTTAGAGCAAATAAAAAGAGGTAAACAAATAACTGATACTTCAAAAACTAGAATGGCTCAATCGAATTTAAGACTTGTTGTATCTATTGCAAAAAGATATACAAATAGAGGTCTTCCATTCCTTGATTTAATTCAAGAAGGAAATATTGGTCTTATGAAAGCTGTTGATAAATTTGAGTATAAAAAAGGTTACAAATTCTCAACTTATGCAACATGGTGGATTAGACAAGCGATAAGTAGAGCAATTGCTGACCAAGCTAGAACTATTAGAATACCAATTCATATGATTGAAACTATTAATAGAATTAATAAAATCATTAGAAAAGGTGTTCAAGAAAATGGTAAAGAGCCAGATGTAGAAGAAATTGCAAAAGAAGTTGGATTACCTGTTGATAAAGTAAAACAAGTTATCAAAATTACAAAAGAACCAGTTTCTCTTGAAGCTCCTATTGGAAGTGATGATGATGGTAAATTTGGAGATTTTGTACCAGATGAAAAAGCTCCAACACCAATTGATAACATCATGAAAGAAGATTTACAAGGTCAAATTGATCAAATTCTAGGTCAATTAAATGAAAGAGAACAAGCTGTTATTAGAATGAGATTTGGTCTAATGGATGATGCTAGTGATAGAACTCTTGAAGAAATTGGAAAAGAGCTTTCAGTTACAAGAGAAAGAGTTAGACAAATTGAATCAAGCGCTATTAAAAAATTAAAACACCCAAAAGTTGGGAAAAATCTTAAAAATTATGTAGAGAGTTAATCTCTCTACTATTTTCTTAAAACTTTAGTAAATAAAACTCCTATTGGTACGATACTAAGTCCAATGATAAATGCTAATGGTATAAGTAACTTATTGTTATTTAAAGCAAAAAAACCAAAAATTAAAAATCCATATCCCAAAACTCTATATATAGATACAAAACCGCCTGCACTAAAAAGCGTATTTTTTAAACTATTTTGTTTTACTCTTTTTTTCTCTTCAGTTATAATTTCTTTAATCTTTTCAGGTGTTAACTCAGATTCAGAAACTTCTTCATATTCACTATATAGGTCATATGGATCATCAATCTCATCAATTTTATCTCTTTCATCACTTGATACTTTAGTATTTTCTTCTGTATTTAACAATCTATTTTTGATATTTTTTCTATAAGATAAAAAAGATGCAATTGTTACAAATAATGAAGCAAAAAAAGCAACTTGAATATTTAGTAACCAAATAGAATTTTGGAAAATTATTGCGTAAACAGTTAAGCAAAGATTTAAAACTAAAAAAACCTTCGCAAAACTTAATATTTGACTATTTATCTTCATCATCGAAAGATTTATCACCATGTTTTGCCCTATATGAATATCTAGGGTCATCTTCCATTCCCTCATATACTTTTTGAGCTCTTTTATATGCTCTATAAACATTTAATCCAGCAGCAAAGACTCCCCAAAATATACCTAGCCACAAAGTCCAAGTATAACCTGTAAGATGTTTAAGTCCAAGCCCTATTCCAACTCCTATTACTATTGCAGCAACCATAGATATTCCAACAGATAAGCTATCTAAAGCTTCTATTTTATCTCTATGTTTTGGTTTTGTTTCTTCTATTTTTTCTTCCATAAAGCCTACTTTACATAAGAACAACAATAATCAGTTATTGCTTTTACTTTTATGTCAAAACTAGAATTTGCAGGAACAGAAAAACTACTACCAGAATTATATGCAACCCAGTTTTCTTCTCCTTTTAATCTAACTTCAACTGCACCAGCAATTATTTCCATAATTTCTGCTTCAGCTGTACCAAAAAGATACTCTCCTATCATCATAATCCCTAGAGATTTTTTACTTCCATCACTATCAATAAATGTTCTGCTAGTAACATTTCCATCAAAATAAATATTTGCTTTTTTTACCAATTCTACATTTTTAAAGCTTTGCATTTAAAACCCTTATTTTAAATTTTTCATTACAGTATCAGCATCTTTTATACATGCATCAATATCTTTATTTGTGATTTCTGTACAAATAAAACCTGCTTCATATTGGCTACAAGCAAAATAAAAACCTTTTTTTAACATTTCATGATGAAATATTGCAAATCTTTTAAAATCACAAAGTCCAACGTCTTTAAAATTTTTTGGCTCTTTTTCACAAAAGAAAAATCCAAACATGCTCCCTCTTGTATTTACTTGTAAAGGAATTCCATTTTTATATGCAACTTTTTTAAGTCCATCTACTAATCTTTTTGCTTTTTTACTTAACTCATCATAAATTTCTGGATTATCTTTTAGTTTTCTAAGACTCTCTAAACCAGCAGCCATAGCAACAGGATTTCCACTTAAAGTACCTGCTTGATAAATCTTTCCTTCAGGAGAAAGATGACTCATTATCTCTTTTGAAGCTGCAAAAGCACCAACAGGCATTCCAGCACCAATTACTTTTCCAAAAGTTAAAATATCAGCTTGAACATCTAAAATTCCACTTGCACCTTTTAAACTAGCTCTAAATCCACTCATAACTTCATCAAAAATTAGTAAAGCCCCATGTTTATCACAAAGTTTTCTACAAGCTTTTAAGAATTCATTTGTAGCTGGAACCAATCCCATATTTCCTGCTATTGGTTCAATAATAATACAAGCAATATCAGAACTTTGTTCAAAACATTTTTCTAATTGTTCGACGCTATTATATTCACACAAAAGAGTATGTTTTGTTAAATCAGCAGGAACTCCAGGACTACTTGGTGCACCAAAAGTTGCCATTCCTGAACCAGCTTGAACTAGCAAAGAATCAGAATGTCCATGATAACACCCTTCAAATTTAATAATATCATTTTTACCAGTAACACCTCTTGCAAGTCTAATAGCACTCATTGTAGCTTCAGTTCCTGAACTTACGAATCTTACTTTATCGATATTATCAAACATTTCAACAATTTCTTCTGCTAATTTTGTTTCAAGATTTGTTGGTGCTCCAAAACTCAAACCTTTTTTTGCTGTTTTAATAACAGCTTTTTCTATATCTTTATTGCAATGTCCAAAAATAAGTGGTCCCCAACTTTGTACAAAATCTAGATATTTATTTCCATCAATATCATATAAATATGCACCTTTTCCTTTTTTTATAAAAGGCGGTGTTCCACCTACACTTTTAAATGCTCTTACAGGAGAATCAACTCCACCTGGAATTACTTCACAAGCTTTTTCATAAGCTTTAATAGATTTTTCAAACATCTTTAATCCTATATTTTGTAATAAGTATAGATTTTACAATAATTTATATAAGCAAAAGATTATTTAAATTTTTAAGTAATTAAAATAGTATATTTTTAACTTTTTTTACTATAATTCGCGAATGAAAAAGATATTACTGGCTATACTAATTTCATTGTTATTACACTTAACATTTCTTTTTAATTATAAATCAAGTGATAAAAATCATAGCGAAGAAGAAAAAAAGGTTGAAAAAACAGATATGAAGTTTGTAAAATTAACTGAAATCAAAGAACAAAAAGTCTTAATTGAGAAACCTAAAGATACACCCCTACCTGAAAAAAAAGTAGAAAAAATTATTGAAAAACCTAAAGAAGTGAAAACTCCAAAAACAATAGATAAACCAAAAAACAATCCTGAAAAAATTGTAAAAAAAGAGATAAAAGAAGCTAAAGAGTTCCAAAATAAGGTTTTAAAAGAACAAGTTGTAGAAAACAAACCAACAATTCAAGATAAAACTTTAGAAAATTTTTTAAATCAAAAAGAACCAGTAAATAAAGAAATTTTAACGCAATTAGAAAAATTATACGGAAAAGAGTATCAAAATTTTACAACTGTTCAAAAAGCTTATTTAGAAAAAAATTTAAATAATTTTCAAGTAATTACACAAAGAGTTTTAAATCGTATGGGATATCCAAAACTTGCTGAAAAATTAAGAATTGGTGGAGTTAATATAGTGGAATTTATGTTTCATCCAGATGGAAGTATTAGTGGATTAAAAATTACTAGTTCATCTGGATATACAATATTAGATGATTACAGTTTAGAATTAATAGAAATAGCCTATAAAGATTATCCAAAACCAACAGAAAAAACAAAAATTAAATTTCAAATTTTCTATAGAATGTATTAATTATTTTAAAACTATCTATCATAACTACTATACATATCTAAATATCTAAATGCTATCAAATTTTCCAAAATAGCAAAAGTTATTATAAAGTTTATAAAGGAACTTCCCCCATAAGAGAAAAGTGGTAATGGAATTCCAACAACTGGAGCAAATCCAATAACCATTAAAATATTTACGCTCATGTTTAAAAATATTAACAATGCAAGTCCAGACGCAAATACTTTGACTACATAATCATCTTTAAAAAAATAATTTATGGATAAAAGATGTAAAATCAATAATGTATATAAAACTATTAACCCTATCGCACCTAAAAATCCATATCTTTCAACTAAATAAGCAAAAATAAAATCACTTGTTGAAATTGGCAAAAATTTCAATTGAGTTTGAGTTGCTTCATCACTTTCTTTTCCAGAAAATCCCCCTGAACCAATAGCAATAATTGATTGTTGAACATGATAGCTTGGCTTTTCAGCAACTATAAAATCATGTATTCTTTTCTTTTGATAATCTTTTATTCCATAGGTATAAATAAAAGGAGATGTAATACCTAAAACAATGATTATAAATGCCCAAATTTTCCAGTTTACACCAACTAAAAATAGTATTCCATAACCAACCAGTAATAAAACTAATGCTGTACCTAAATCAGGTTCTTTTGCTACTAGAATGAAAGGTAAAAGAATATAAAAAGAAAAATATATAAAATCTTTTACCCCATAACCTTTTTCTGGTGGTTGTCTAAGTTGAATCAAGTATCCCAACATTAAAATAAATATAGGTTTAATAAGTTCTGATGGCTGAATTGTGGTATTTATGAATGGTAACTCAATCCATCTTTTTGCACCTAATTTTACAACTCCAAAAAGCTCAACAGCCACCAACAAAGCAATTCCTATCCAATATAAAAAAGGAATAATTCTAAGTCTTCTCCTAATAGGTAGAAAAAACACAATAACAAATACAACTAATGAAAGTGAGTAATACATTAATTGTTTATTCGCTAGTGATTCGTTTGTTTCACTAATTAAATGGTATGATAAAGCTATCAAAGGTAAAACGAATATTATTAACAAAAAATCAAAGTGTGAAATAATTCTTTTATCTAGTAAACGCATAACAAAAGAGTATCATAATATGTATAAATATTTTATTGCAAAAAATGAAGAAAGACTTGATAAGTTTTTAGCATCAAATATAGATGCTTCAAGAAATCAAATAGAACAGCTAATTAAGAAAGAATTTGTAAAAGTTGATGAAAAAATAGTAAATAAAACTGGTTTAAAACTAAAAGAAAATCAAAAAGTTGAAGTATTTTTTCCTGAAACAAAATTTTCAAATGTTAAAGATGAAGAATTTATTAAAGATTCTTTAAAAGACAAGAATATTGAGATAATTTATGAAGATGAAGATATTTTAGTATTAAATAAACCATATAATTTAACTGTTCACGATGCACCAAGCGTAAAAGATGCAACTTTAGTAGATTGGCTAAAATTAAAAAAAATTTCACTTTCGACAATAAGTGGTGAAGAAAGACATGGAATAGTACATAGATTAGATAAAGGAACTAGTGGTCTTATAGTAATTGCAAAAACTAATGAAGCACATACTTCTTTAGCTAAACAGCTTGAAGATAAAAGCATGGGAAGATATTATTTAGCAATTACTGATATGCCGCTAAAAGATAACTTAATAATTGAAAGACCAATAGCAAGAAATCCTAATAATAGACTCAAAATGGATATTATTGAAAATGGAAGATATGCAAAATCAGCTTTTTTAAAAATTTCTTTAAGTGATAATGAGAAATATGAATTAGTATCTGCTAAACTTTTTACAGGGCGTACACATCAAATAAGAGTTCACTTGAACTCAATAAATAGGCATATTCTTGGAGATACTTTATATGGATTTAAGGGCGAATTAAATAAAATAAATAGATTTTTTTTACACGCTTATATCCTATATTTAACTCATCCAACAAAAAATATAAAGATGAGCTTTTGTGCAAATTTACCAGATGATATGAGTAATTTTTTAAAAACTAATTTTTCTAAGGATTTTTCAAATGAAAAGATTAATACAAGCAACATCATTAACAACTTTTCTTCTTTTATATAGTGGTTGTAGCAATGTTATTGATTCACTTTCAACAACAACGGCTCCAAAAGTAAATCAGTCTGCTCCTACTGTAAATTACTCTTCTATAAAATCTCTACCTGATATGACATCAATAGGTTTCGAATGGCAAAAATTAGATGATCCAAGAGTAGTTGGATACAATTTTTATAGAACAGAAATAAGCAAAGGTGAAAAAACTTTAAAACTAATATCAAAAATTGATAGTAGACATGCTACTCACTATGTAGATAAAGGTTTAGAACCAAAAACTAAATATGCTTACCAAATTTCATCTGTATTAAGTGATGGAACAGAATCACCAACAACGGAAGCATATATTGCAGAAACTCTTCCTAGAATAAAACCTGTTGCTTTTGCCCAAGCTGTGTCAAATCTTCCAAAAAAAGTAAAACTTCTTTGGGAACCACATCCAGATCAAAGAGTTAACTATTATAGAGTTGAAAAATATAACGATACTTTAAATGAATGGATATATTTAGCTACAGTTAATCAAAGATTATCTGCTGAATATCTAGATACTGGTCTTAGCAACTCTTCAAAGCATAAGTATAGAGTTAAAGCATTCACTTTTGATGATGTAGAATCAGCTCCTACAAAAGTATTAGAAGCTGTTACAAAACCTGCTCCAAAAAGTGTAACTGGGTTAAAAGCATCTAATAATATTCCTAAAAAAATATTTTTAACATGGAGTGCGTCACCAACAAACGATGTTGTACAATATGAAATACATAGAAGTAATTATGAATCTTTTGGTTATAAAAAGATAGAAACTGTAAATTCAAATGTTTTAGAATATACTGATGACTTAAAAGAAGATGGTTTAAAATATTATTATAAAATCATTGCTATTGATAAAGATGGTCTTGACAGCACTTCAGACTTAAAACCTGTTAAAGGTGAAAGTTTAGGAAAACCTACAAAACCAAACTTATCTCAAGCTTCTATTCAAGGAGGAGTTGCTGTTTTAAATTGGTCTAGTACTCCAAGAGCAGTTTCTTATACAGTAATTAAAAAAACAAAGCAAAACTTTTTTCAATATAAAACTACAAAATTTGAAAACATTTCAGGAACAAGTTTTCAAGATAGTGATATTGTAAGTGGTATTGATTATAAATACTCAATTCAAGCAATTGATGAATTTGGAATAGCTTCAGAATCTTCAAATGAAGTAAGTTTAGTTAGAAAATAAAAAGATATAAGAGAAATTATGCCCCATATAGTATTTGAAAAAAAAGATTTAATAAGTACACCATCTTCAAAAGATGGTGTAGATTTTCAGTTTATAGCACAATCATATGATTTTACAAAAAGTAATAGAAAAATAGAATATAGAGTTGCTACAAAATATAACAATAAAGAGTTTTTATTAACAATCAAACCAAAAGATGAAAATCTTATGATTAAATCTGATAAGGTTACTAGATTATCTCCTGTTAGTTTAATAAAAGATAGTCTAAATGCTTATGTTAAAGAAAACTCTTCTAGAATAATATTTTCAAATACAAATAGTTTTAAAGCGGAAAAAGAACAAAAACATAAATATTTAAAAGATATAAACTATTTTGTTGATGAATTTGAAACAAATAAAGAGATTCAAATTGAAATAGGATTTGGGAGTGGTAGACATTTATTACACCAAGCAAAATCGAATCCAAATATTCAATTTATTGGTCTTGAAATTCATTATCCATCAATAGAACAACTATTAAAACAACTTGAAATTCAAAATATTACAAATGTTTTGGTAATAAACTATGATGCAAGACTTTTTATGGAGTTTATTGAATCAAATAAAGTAGGAAAAATATTTGTTCATTTTCCTGTTCCTTGGGATAAAAAACCACATAGAAGAATATATTCAAATGAATTTATAAATGAAGCATTTAGAGTTTTAAAGGTTGGTGGAACATTAGAATTAAGAACTGATAGTAGAAATTATTTTGATTTTTGTCTAGAACTACTTACTAATTTACCAAAGGGGAAAATAAATATTGATATAAATAAAGATTTAGAAGTTAGTAGTAAATATGAAGATAGATGGAAAAAACAGGGAAAAAATATCTATGATTTAACACTAACTTCATTAAATGAAGACAAAGCTATAGATTTGTCATTTGATTTTTCTTTTGAAAATAGTATAAATTTAAAAGATATAATCTCAAAAATTCCAGAAAAAGCAATTATAGTTAATAACTATTTTGTACATATAGAAGAACTTTACACAATTTTGGGAAAAGAAAATTCAGGATTAATAAAAGTTACTATGGGAAATTTTGACCGTCCAATTACAAAATACATATTAATACAAGAAGGAAAAGCATCATATTACCAAGGGAATCCTCTTCCTACAAGTTCAAATATAGATGCTCATAAAAATTTAAAAGAGATTTTATTTAAATGATCGAAGCAACAAATATCTATTTAACTTATGATGACAATAAATATATTATTAAAAAAGGAAATTTTTCTATAAAACCAAAAGAGTTTATCTTTATTGGTGGAAATTCAGGAAGTGGTAAATCTACTCTTCTTAAATCTTTTTATGGAGAAATTCCTATAAAACATGGCAATTTAAAAATTGCAGGACAAGAAGTTTTTGGAATTGGTGGAAAAAAGTTAAGACTTCTTAGAAAAAACATAGGAATTATATTTCAAGATTACAAACTTGTAAATGAATTTACAATTGAAGAAAATATTATGATTCCTCTAAAAATAAATGGTTATTCTAATGAGGTATCAAAAGAGCAAGCAAACAAACTATTAGCTCACGTAAGACTTAGTCATAGAGCTGGATATTATCCAAATGAATTAAGTGGGGGAGAACAACAAAGAGTTGCTGTGGCTCGTGCGTTAGCTCACAATCCAAAAATTATTATTGCAGATGAGCCTACAGGGAATCTTGACGATTATTCTGCAGATTTAGTATGGAATCTATTAAAAGGTGCAAATGAACAACTGGGTATTACAGTTGTAGTTGTAACTCACAGAGTTCCTCGAAATTTGGGTATAAAATTCAGACAATTATCAATTGATGATGGGATTATTTATGAAGTCTCTTAAAAATATTTTTGCATTTTTAATACCGTTATTATCAATGTTAATTGCATTTGCTATATATTTATTAATAAACAATGTAGTTGCTAGTTATCAAAGTAAAATATCAAAAGATTATTCAATTGTTGTAGTGTCTACTTCTGTTTTAAGTAAAGAAGAGATGCCAAAACTTGCTGGTATTAATATAGATACAATTCAAGCTTTATCAAATGATAAAATAATTGACAATATAAAAACAAATCTTTCTGAAAATTCTATAGAACTTTTAAAGCAAAAATTGCCAAATTTTTATCAAATCAATCTAGAAATTTTTCCTACAAGTAGTGAATTAGAAGACATAAAAACAACTCTTTTAAAAAATCCGAATATAAAAAAAGTAGAAGTATTTTATAAAAATCATAACCAAATATATCTTCTCTTACTTTTATTAAATAGTGTATCTTTTATTCTATTTTTTATAATTGCTATTTTTGCAATTATAATTATTGCTAAACAAATAAAATTATGGTTTCATGAACATCACATTAGAATATCAATTTTAAGACTTCATGGTGCATCTATAATATATAGTGCAACTTCTATTTTAAATTATGCAATGCTAAGTGCTTTATTATCTTTTATTATAAGTTCAATTTTTTTATACTATGTTTCATACAATATAGAAGTGTTATTTCCTCAAGAGTTACAAGATATTGTTGATATACAAATTAATTTAGGGTATGAAATACTTAAACTGTTTTTATTATCTTTTTGTATATCTATTTTTACCATTTTTGGTGTTTTACTAAAGTATAAAATTAACAATGATTAAGATAATTATAATTTTATTATTAAGTTTTTGTTTTACTGAAGCTTCAAGTATTGATAAGAAAATACAACAAAATAAAAAACAATTAGATAGTACTAAACAAGAAGAAGAAAATAAAAGTTTAAAAATAAAAGAACTTGCAGACAAAATTGAATCTCAAAATGAAAATATATCAAAATTAGAAAAAGATATTAAAGAGGTAAATAGCGATATTGAAGAACATCAAAAATTACTTGAAGAATCAAAAAATAAGCTAACAGAATTAAAATCAAAATCAAATAAATTAATTCAAGAAAAAACTTCAAGTGAAAGTCAAATAGTTGACACTATTGTAGAAGAATTTTCAATTTCAATAGCTTTAAAATTAGCTTCTGAGAATTCTCTTCAAGAATTGGTTGATAATGAAATATATACTCTTTTAGCACAACATTCTAAAGATAAAGTTACAAAAATAAACAATAATTATAATTCAATTACGAATGATTCTACTACAAATCAAAAAGATATTGAAAAAATATCTTCGTACATAAATGATAGGCAAAAAACAAAAGATAAATTAACAAACTTGAAAAAACAACACTCTAACTCATTAACTGATTTAGAAAAACAACATAAAGCATACCAAGAAGAGTTAAACAAAGTTGTTAAGAATCAAGAAAGTATTAAAAATCTACTATCTCAACTAAATATTTTAAAACAAGAAGAGATTAAAAAAGCAGAAGAAAAAGCTCTTGCAAAAGCAGAAGAAGATAAAAAAAGAAAACTTGAAGCATTAATGAACAATAAAAAATCTTCAGAAGAAAGTAGTATAACAGAAGAAGATGAATCACAAGTTCAAACATCTGATACTAGAAATCAAAAATTTGCAAAAAATTTAAATTTAGATGTAAAAAAAATTGGTTCATCAACAGATGGAGTTACTATCACAAAATATAAAGGTGAAAAGACTATTGCACCTTTAAAATCATTTAAAATTGTAAAAAATTTTGGTACATATTATGATCCAGTTTATAAAATCAAGTTATTTAATGAATCAATTGTTTTAAAAAGCACAGAACCAGAATCAAAAGTTGTATCAGTTCTTAGTGGTAAAGTTGTTTATGCAAAGAAAAATGCTGGGATGCTTGATAATGTAGTAATAATTCAGCATGAAGGGGGAATACATACTATCTATTCACATTTAGATGATATTGCGCCTACTTTAGTAGTTGGAAAATGGGTCCAAAAAGGTTCTGTTGTAGGAAGAGTAAATGAAACTTTATCTTTTCAAGTTACAAAAGATTCTGCACATATAGATCCTAAAGATTTATTCAAAATATGATTTTAAAAAAAATTATTATTAAAGATCAGAAAGAACTTTTTAGACATAAAAACTATCTTTTATCTCTTGATTTAGAATTTGATAGTTTAAAAAAAGAGTATTCAAACAGTAGCCATTTAGATTATAACGTTGAACTTGAATTAGTTGATTTTTTAAAAAATCATGAATTCAAATATAGTTTTGAAAATGAAGAGATTAAAGATTCTAAGAAAATTATTTTAGTTTCTTATAAAACTATCTATATTGATGAAAATACAATTTTTATTAATGAAAGAAAAAGTGATAAAAAGTTATATTTTTTAAATAAAAATGATAACAATATTTTAATAATAGATTTAAAAAATGAAATTTTTAAATCATACAAAATTCCTAATAAAAATGAAAAAATAGAAAAGTTAAGTATTCAAGTTCTTGAAATCTTAGCATCAAATGAAGATGATTTCAAAGAGCTATTTACAATATTCTCTATTTTAGAAAACCAAAATAGTCAAGATTTACTATTTTTAGAAAAATTAAAAAAATTTAAATATTTTTGTATTGCAAAAATAAAAGATTTACAACGAGATATGTTTTTATGTAACTGTGTTCCAGGATTTTTCCCTGAAACAAATTTTTATATAAAAGGCGATAGAGTTTTCTCCGATTACACAAATTTCTTTTTACCATTTGATTTAGAAATTAAGATTTGGAAATATTTATACAACAATAGAGAGCTAATTGGTTTCTATAAAGAACCAACTCTCTATGAATTATTTATTGGAAGAAAAATTTATACTTTAAATGAATACTCAGAAAAAGTAAAAAGATTAATAGTGAATGCAGAATTCAATCAAAAAAATAATATTCAAATAACTCTTTCAAATGGTGTCACAACTCAAAAAATTTCAAAAGAGTTCACAAAAGAGGAACTTTTAAAAAGAGTAATTGAAGCAAGAGATTAATTTAAAGAAGTGATTTAAAATTTTTTTCTATAATTTTATAATTCGGACAAAATTTTTGAACTAAATTCCAGAAATCTTTTGAATGATTTTTATGCTTTATATGAGCTAATTCATGAACAACAATATACTCCATAATATACATTGGATATTTCATAAGTAAAATATTAAAATTCAACTCATTTTTATAATTACAAGATCCCCAAGTTCTTTTATTTTTTCTGTATGAAATCTTTGTAGGATATAATTGCATAATATTTGAATATTTTTCTACTAATAGGGGAATTATTTTTTGAATTTCATTTTTATAAAAATTATCTAAATTTTTTATTTTAAAATTTTTCAATTCTTTTTTTTCACCTAAATATAAAAAGAATCCTTCCTCAATTGTTTTATTTTCAACTCTTTTTATATTTTCTAAAATCCACTCTTTTTTTCTATTAATTAAATCTTTTGCATCATAAATTGTAAAATATTTATTTGCTTTTATTTGCAATAAATCTTTAGATAGGATTCTCAAATAACAGTGTTTTATATGCTTTTTATTTTGTAATTCAACACTTATTACATTTTCATTTAAACTAATTTGAAAATTCAAAAAAAACCTTTAAGTAAATTTTAGATAAAATCCGCACGATTATACCATAAGTGTAATGATAATTTAATTGAGGATAACTATTATGAAAATTGCAGATAGAATGGAGAAACTAGCTCCTTCACTTACTTTATCTATAACAGCTTTAGCAAATGATTTAAAAGCTCAAGGTAAAGATATTCTAAGTTTTAGTGCAGGTGAACCTGATTTTGATACGCCACAAGTTGTAAAAGATGCAGCTATTAAAGCAATTAATGAAGGAAAAACTAAATACACAGCTGTTGAAGGTATTAAGCAAACTAAGCAAGCAATTATCAATAAGTTAAAGAAAGACCACAATTTAGATTATAAGTTAGATGGTATTGTAATAAGTAATGGAGCAAAACATTCACTATTCAATTTAGCGCAAGCATTAATTGATGAAGGTGATGAAGTAATTATCCCAAGTCCATATTGGGTTACTTATCCAGAATTAGTTGTTTATAGTGGAGGAATTCCTGTATTTATTGAAACGGATGAACATACAGATTTTAAAATTACTGCGAAACAATTAAAAGAAGCAATCACTCCTAAAACAAAAATATTAATGTTAAACTCTCCTTCTAATCCAACTGGCTCAGTTTATTCAAAAGAAGAGTTATTAGAATTAGCAGAAGTTTTAAAAGGAACTAATATCATCGTTTTATCTGATGAAATGTATGAAAAACTAATCTACAAAGGTAAAAAATTTACTGCTACTGCTGAAGTTTCAGAAGATATGTATAATAGAACTGTAACTATAAATGGTCTTAGTAAATCTGTTGCAATGACTGGTTGGAGATTTGGATATGTTGCATGTCCAGATGCAAAATTAGCAAAAGCTATGTCAAAACTTCAAGGTCAAGTTACTTCAAATGTAAACTCTATGACTCAGTATGCAGCTATTGTAGCTCTAGAGGGTGATGCTGATAAAGATATCGAAATGATGAGAATCGAATTTGAAAAAAGAAAAGATTATGCAGTAAAAGCGATAAACGATATTGAAAAATTATCATGTTTTGATCCAGATGGTGCTTTTTATTTGTTCATCAACATTAAAAAGTTTTCAAATGACTCTATGAAATTCTGTGCTGATTTACTAGAAAGTAAAGGAGTAGCACTTGTTCCTGGCCTTGCTTTCGGAATGGAAGGATATGTTAGACTATCTTTTGCCACAAGCATGGAAAATATTAAAGATGGAATAAACAGAATTAAAGATTTTGTAGAAAATAATTAATATGTCTCCTCAAAAAAAAGCAACCGTTGTATCTTCTACCGTTGCAGCAATTCTTACTATTATAAAATTAGCAGTAGGGCTATTTAGTGGCTCTGTTGCTGTTTTAGCCTCTGCCATTGATTCAATTTTAGATATGTTTGTATCAATTTTCAACTATTTTGCTATTTCAAAATCAGAGAAACCAGCTGATAAAACTTTTAACTATGGTAAAGGAAAGATTGAAGCTTTAGCATCTGTAATTGAAGGAACAATTATTTCAATGTCAGGGCTTTTTTTATTATATCAAGCATTTTCAAAATATAAAAATGGAGAAGTATCAAGCTACCTAGAAATTTCAATTTATGTAATGATATCTTCTTTAGTAATTACAATTGGACTTGTTTTATACTTAAACTACATAGCTAAAAAAACTCATAGCATGGTAATAAAAGCTGATGCTCTTCATTACAAAACAGATGTTTTCAGTAGTATTGCAGTTTTATTGTCACTTTTATTAGTGTCTTTAACAGGATATGAACTTTTCGATGTAATAATTGGTAGTTTAATAGCCTTATATATCATCTATTCAGCTTATAATTTAATTCATAGTGGAATCATGGTATTACTTGATAGAGCGTTGGATGAAGAAATGGTAATAAATATTATTTCAATATTTATGAGTCATAAAGATGTTCATAGTTTTCATCATCTAAAAACTAGAGAAGCTGCAAATAAGATTTTTGTAGAAGCTCATTTAGTTTTTTCGGATACATCAATATCTTTAGTAAAAGCACATAAAATTAGTGATTTAATTGAAGATGAAATAGAAAAATTAAATGACAAAAAAGAGTGGCATATTACAATACATTTAGATCCTTATGACGATTCAAAAGTTCAAAATGAATAAGTTTTAATACTTTTTATTTTGAATAACCTCTTCAAATAAACAATCCACATTATTATTTTATATATTTATAAAACATAATTAATATACATCGACTAATAATAGAAAACTTTACAAATAAAAAAGCCCAAGATTAAAAATCTTGGGCTTCAAATTCTTTTAATATATAGAAATTATCTAGAAGTTAAAAGAGTTGTTAAGTGGTCTGCAGTTACTTGATGGAAGTTTAAGTATTTATAAACGTTATCTTTGTTACTTGCATTTATTTTCTTAGCAACTATATCTAAGTATTCTTGAACAGTTGGAATTCTTCCTAAAAGTGCAGCAACAGCAGCAACTTCAGCTGATCCTAAATAAACTTTAGAGTTTTTACCAAGTCTATTATCAAAGTTTCTAGTACTTGTAGAGAATACTGTTGAACCTTCACCAACTTGTGCTTGGTTACCCATACATAATGAACAACCTGGAATTTCAATTCTAGCACCAGCAGCAGCAAATGCAGCATAGTATCCCTCTTCTGTTAATTGAGCTTCATCCATTTTTGTAGGAGGGGCAACCCATAGTTTTGCTTTAGCAACACCCTCACCTTTTAATACTTCTCCTAAAGCTCTGAATAATCCAATATTTGTCATACAAGAACCTACGAATACTTCATCAATATTTTTTGGTCTGTTATCATCAGCTAAGATTTCAGATAAAGTAGCAACATCATCTGGATCATTTGGACAAGCTAAAATTGGTTCTTTAATTTCATCTAAGTTAATTTCAATTGTAGCTAAATACTCAGCATCTGCATCTGGCTCTAATAATTGAGGGTTTTTAATCCACTCTTTCATTTTATCAGCTCTTCTTTGTAAAGTTTTTTTATCTTCGTAACCTTCTTCAATCATTTTTTCAATTAATGCAATATTTGAAGATAAGTACTCAATAATTGGTTCTTTGTTTAATTGAACAGAACAAGCTGCTGCAGATCTTTCAGCAGATGCATCTGATAATTCGAATGCTTGCTCAACTTTTAAATCTGGTAAACCTTGGATTTCAATAATTGTTCCAGCAAAAATATTCTTTTTATTTTTCTTAGGAACTGTTAATAATCCTTGTTTAATTGCATAATATGGAATTGCATTTACTAAATCTCTTAAAGTAATACCTGGTTGCATTTTACCTGTAAATTTAACTAAAACAGATTCTGGCATAGTTAAAGGCATCATACCTGTAACACCTGCGAATGCAATAAGTCCTGATCCAGCTGGGAATGAAATACCAATTGGGAATCTTGTATGTGAATCTCCACCTGTTCCTACTGTATCTGGTAAACATAATCTATTTAACCATGAGTGAATAACACCGTCACCTGGCTTAAGTGTAACTCCACCTCTTGAATTAATGAAATCTGGTAAAGTATGTCTTAATTTAATATCTGCTGGTTTTGGATAAGCAGCTGTATGACAAAATGATTGCATAACCATGTCAGCACCAAAAGATAATGCAGCAAGTTCTTTAATCTCATCTCTTGTCATTGGTCCAGTTGTATCTTGTGATCCTACAGTTGTAGCGATTGGCTCAACATACATTCCTGGTTTAACACCCTCAACACCACAAGCTTTTCCAACCATTTTTTGTGCTTGAGTATAACCTTTACCATTATTAGTTGGTTGTTCAGGAGCAATAAATGCAGTTGAAGCTGATAATTTTAATGCTTCTCTAGCTTTTGCAGTTAAACCTTTTCCAATAATTAATGGAATTCTTCCACCTGCTCTCATCTCATCAGTTAAAGTATTTGGACTTAATTTAAATGTAGATACAACTTTTCCATCTTTTAAGATTTCACCAGCATATGGTTTTAATGTAATAACATCTCCTGTTTCAATACTATCAACATTTGCTTCAATTGGTAAACATCCTGAATCTTCTGCAGTGTTAAAGAAAATTGGAGCAATAATAGAACCAATTACAACTCCACCTGTTCTTTTATTTGGAACACCTGGAATATCTCTTCCCATATGCCATTGTACAGAGTTAATTCCTGATTTTCTTGAACTTCCTGTTCCAACAACATCACCAACATATGCTAAAGGATGACCTTTTGCTTTTAACTCAACCATTTTTTCTAAAGGTTTTTCCATTCTTGATTGTAACATCGCAGTTGCGTGTAATGGAATATCAGCTCTTGTAAATGCAACAGTTGCAGGAGATAAATCATCTGTATTTGTTTCACCTGGAATTTTGTAAACTGTTAAAGTAATCTCTTCTTCTAATGCTGGTTTATTTGTAAACCACTCAGCATTTGCCCATGATTCAATAACTTCTTTAGCTTTTGCATTTCCTGCATCCATTAAAGATTTTACATCATTAAATGAGTTATAAACTAAGATTGTATTTTTTAACTCTTTAGCTGCTGCATCAGCAACTTCAGCTATTTTAAGTGCTTCAACAAGTGGTGGTACATTGTATCCTCCCATCATTGTTCCTAAAATTTCAATAGCTTCAACTTTTGAAATTACAGAACATGCAACTTTACCTTGAACGATATCATTTAAAAAAGCAGCTTTTACATAAGCAGCATCATCAACACCTGGATTGATTTTATTTTTAAATAAATTTAATGCAAATTCTGCATCTTCAACTTTACTAGCTTTTAAAAGCTCTACTAATTCAGCAGTTTGAGCAGCTGTAAGTGCAAGACCTGGTAATCCACCCTCATTCGCTCTTTGTGCTTCATGTGCTTTATAATCTTGTAATAAACTCATTTTTTCTCCTATTAAATTTAAGAATTTGGGCAAATTATATCACAAACAGTTTAATTATCTTGTACAGTTTCTGTAAAGATTTGTACAAGTTTATATTTTGTAAATAAAAGTTACATATTGCAACTAATAATGTTTTTTAATAAAATATGAAGAAAATATTTTATGATTATATTCAAATAATGTACAATAGTTGTACATTGTTATAGATTTTAGTTCATAACTTTTTTTTATAAAATTAAGAATTTACTTATGATAAGTAGATTAATATAACGTAAATTATTACTATAAGGGAAAATATGATTAGCTCAAAACAAATTATTTTATCAATATCTACTATTTTTATTTTAACTAGTTGTACAAGTAAATCTCCATATACAAACAGATCTCAAATGATATTTGTTTCATCTTCAGAAGAGATGGCTCTAGGCGAGAAATCTTATAAAGAAGCTTTAAATGAAGCAAAAGTTATAAATAATACAAAAGATTCTCAAAGAATAAAAATAATTGGTCAAAAAATTGCTCAAGTTTCACAAAAAAATGATTTTAAGTGGGAGTTTAATCTAGTTGAAGATGATCAGGCAAATGCTTTTTGTCTTCCTGGAGGAAAAGTTGTTGTTTACACAGGAATTTTAAAATATGCAAAAAATGATGATCAATTAGCAACTGTAATTTCTCATGAAATTGCACATGCACTTGCAAGACATGGCGCTGAAAGAATGAGTCAGAATATGGTTCAGCAAGGGGTAGGAATGATTGGAAACATAGTTGTTGGAGCAACTGCCCCACAATATCAAAATGCTTTCAATATGGCATATGGTGCAGGTTCAAATTTAGGTGTTATGCTTCCTTATGGAAGATTACAAGAAAGTGAAGCAGATGAAATTGGAATTTACCTAATGTACAATGCAGGTTATAATATAAGTGAAGCTATTAAATTTTGGGAAAATATGAATGAAGGAAAATCGGACAGAAGTGATTTCTTTTCAACACACCCTAGTTCAGATACAAGAATTAGTGATATTCAAAAAATTATAAACAAAATCAATAAAGATAAATAAACAAAAAGGATTAAATACTTTTTTGTTTATATAAATACATATTTTTGTCAGCTTTATCAAGAAGTTTTTCAACGTTGTCACCATCATATGGATATAAACTAATCCCTAAACTAAAAGAAAAATCAATAATTATACTCGAGCTATAAAGCAGTGGCATCTTACTTGAAACACTTTTAATTCTAGAGATAGTTTTTTCTAAATAGTCTATAGATTCAATGTTTTCAAGTAATATGACAAACTCATCTCCACCTAATCTAGCAACTGTATCATTTTCTCTTAAAACATTAGTTAAAATATCTCCTACATGCTTTAAAAGCATATCTCCTACATGATGACCAAAGTTATCATTTACATCTTTAAACTTATTTAAATCAATAAAACATAATGCAAAAAGAGAGTCATTTTCTTTAGATTTTTTTATATTTTCCTCAATCTTTTTCATTAAATATAATCTATTAGGAAGATTTGTTAGAGTATCATGATTAACTGCATATTCCAACTCTGATTCAATTTTCTTAAGATATGTAATGTCTTGACAAATTATTATTCTAGAAGAATCTTCATTACTTAAAGGAATAACATCCGCATGAAAAAAAACTTCAGTATTGTCAAATTTATTAGCTCTAAAAATACTATTTATACTGTTCAAATTAGATTTATTTTCCCTTGAATGAAAAAAATCTGAAAAATGTTTTCCTAATAAATCTAATTCATCTAAAGCAAAAAAATTGGTACAAGCATGGTTAACTTCTTTTATTATTCCAAATTTATCAATTCTAAAACTTATTAACTTCTTATTTATAGCATTGTAATAATCTTCATCTTTTTCTTTTAAAAGATGCTTTCTTAAATTATCTTGATTTATTTTTTGTATAGTTTGAAGATAACTAATTGAACTATGAAGCTGTTTTGAAAACATGGCAATAAAGTATCTTTCATTTTCAATATTACAAATTTCAATATTTACATCATAAAATATATCATTCCTTGAAATCATAGAAATATGTAAATAATTTCGTTTAAAATTATATACTTCATTTAAAGAATCTTCTGCCCCTACAAATTCATAAAAAACTTCTCTAATATCCATATTTTTAACAATTTCTACATTTTTCTCTACAAACATACTCATATTCATTGTAAAATCAAAAATTTTTAAATCTTTATTAAAGATAATATAAGAAATATTATATTTATTACAAACTATTGGTAAAACTAAATCTTTATCAATCATTGTAAGCTACTTTTTATTACTTGAGAGTTTAAAACTTCAAAAATCTCATTAACTGAGATATTATCTTTTGCAGAAGTCTTAAAAATATCAATTATATTTGAAGATAAATTTTTATACTTATAAATATCTATATCATCGTGCTCCATATCACTTTTGTTAAAAGCTATAAATATTGGTGAATTTACAGCTATTTTTTGACATACTTCTATATGTTCAGTTATTGAATTAATACTTTCAATTCTTGTTATATCAGCAACAATAATAAATGCCTTTGAACCATTTAGATGATGACTAAATATAGGTTTAAATTCTGTTCTTCCCTCTATATCCCAAATCATAATTGTTGTTTCATATATTTTATTATCTATATCTGTTTTTAATATTTTTTTAGAGATAGTTACCCCTATACTACTTTTATAATCTTCACTAAAACTATTATTTACAAATCTTCTAATAAGACTTGTTTTACCAGTACCAAAATCACCTACTAATACTATTTTATAACTAAACATGAAAACCTACTTTTTCCATTTAAATATTACTTTTCGACCCTGTTCTGGATATTCACTTTCATCTATATCTTTAGGAATTTCATTTCTTCCTATATCTACTAACTTTTGAGTAACGTTTCCTTTTAATTTCAAATATTTCATTACAGCTTTTGCTCTTTCATGAACCAAAGTTTCATTTCTTTCTTGAGTTCCTGTAAAATCTCTAAAAGCATAAATTTCTAAAACTAAATCATCATCTAATTTATGAAGTAAATTTATAATATTTATAAGCTTATATTCCTGATTTGTCAAAATCTCAGCTGAATTTTGATCAAAATGTATAGATTCATCTATATTTGGAGGTACAATTTTTATATCAAAATTGATTTTTTCAAGTCCTTCAACTAAAGAAAATTGATTTTCAACATATTTTCTTTCTGCCCTACTAATAACTGATCCAAAAATTTTTAAATTTGGATAATCATAATTATACTCTATTTTATTACCATCTTTTTGGTTTAGTGCCATTCTTAAATAAGTTATTTTGTCATAAATGTCTTTTGGTGTATTTAAATTTACAACTTGAACATTATTTTTTATACTTTTTACCTCTTCTAATTCTTTTAAATCATTAAATGCCATATCTTTATAAATTGCATTTGGAACAACTCCATTTACAAAAATATTTTTATTTTCAACAGTAACTTCTAACCTATAAATAGTTAAAGATGAATTTTTAAAAAGAATTTCATTGGCTTTTTTTTCTAAATTTCTATCAATAATATAACTATAAGAAAAATATGAAATAACTAATAATAAAACTACAGGAAAAATATATATTATAGGATGGATTTTTTCATTTTTTTCTATGAATTCTTTATGGCTTAATAGAGGTAGTAGCATATTGTTAAATTCATCAATAGGTAAACTTTCAAGATCCCCATTAAAATCTCTTATTTTACTTCCATATTGCGAAACAATCAAAGATAATATATCTTCAATTTTTCTGTAAGTATCGTTTGAAACAACTCCATCAATAATAGCAGCCAAATAACAACTAGTACTACTTTCTATAACTATTTTACTTCCACCATAGTCAATAATATTTAGTTCTTTATTTTCTTCATTTTTATCTACCCAATCATTTACAAAGCTTCTTATTGCCGTAAGCATAGATGCAACCATTTCTGGTTCATTAATTTTACTATTCTCATTTTGTAAAGTAGTCAATACAATACCACTATTTTTTTCAATTAAAAAAATTGTTTTTATATAAGCTTTTGTACTTTCTTTAATTAAAAGTTCTGTTTCACTTATACCTTGTACTTTTGCTCTAATTTTTCTACTTATCACTTTAAAAGACAATTTATTTCTGATTTTATTATTAATAGAATTAATCATATCCTCAAATGTTCTTGAGACATATTTCGTAATCATATTTCCAATAATAGGATATAAGCTATCAACAACATCATCTCTTGATGATTTAATATTATCTTTTATTGCCGTTGTAACAACTGGTGATATAATATTTTTTATATGTTCACTACTATTAAATTCCGATTCCAACTTATTAAAATTGCTTTTTAATTCATCAAAATCTTCAAGCTCATTTTTTAATAAGAGCTCTTTCAATTTTTGTAGTTCATTCATTTTTTAAAACTACTCTTGTGGTTGTTCGATTAGATTTAACTGGTTTTGAATATTATTCCCTTTAATTTTCAGAGCTGCTTCCATCATAATTTCTGCTGCATCATCTCTTGAAAGTTTTACATTGTTCATTTGAGCTAATTTATCTTCAATAAACTCAAAAACCTCTAATTTTAAGAAATTTAGCTCTTCACTTAAAGATTTTTTACTATCGTTTTGATCTTTTGTTAATTGCTCAATTTTTACACCAATTTCATCATTTAGTAAATCAATACTATGCTGAAATCTCTTTTCTTGTTTTAAATTATTATCTTTTATATCAGCAAATTCATCTTGCTGAACAGTAGTTAGATTCTTAATTCTTTTAGATATAAGTTCAACTTCATTTTCAAGTTTTTGATTAAACTCTTTTTGACTAAACTCAATTTTTGACTTTAAATCATCAAAAGATCTTTTAATATCAATTTCAAGTTTTTCAAATCTTTTATTTAGTTCTCTTGATTGAGAACCAAATAAAATTTCCCTGATTTGATCAACATTACCTAATTCACTTGTTTCACTTGATAATTTCTTATTCTCTTGCATATGCCCTCCTAAAATATTACTAAATACTAACTAAGCTATATTTGTATAAACTGCTTGAACATCATCATCATCTTCAAGTTTTTCTATTAACTTTCCTATTTCTTCTTGTTGAGCTTCTGTAAATTCTTGAGGATTATTTGGAATTCTTTTTAACTCAGCTTTTGTAAGTTGAATTCCTAATTCTTCAAATTTATTGTTCATATTACCAAAATCTGTATAGTTTGCATAAGCTAAAATAACACCATCTTCTTCTTCAAGTTCTTCTAAACCAGCATCTATTAATTCCATTTCTAAATCTTCAAGTTCATAATTACTTGGTTTATTGAATTCAAAAATAGCTTTTCTATCAAAAAAGAATTCTAAAGAACCTGTAGGTACAACTTGTCCACCTGTTTTATTAAAATACATTTTAATATTTGCAACTGTTCTTGTATTGTTATCAGTAGCTGTTTCTACGAAAACCAAAACACCATGAGGACCTTTTCCTTCAAAATTCACTTCAGCAAAGTTTGCTGCATCTTTACCTGTTGCTCTTTTTATTGCAGCATCAATATTTGCTTTTGGCATATTTTCAGCTTTTGCATTTAAAATAGCTGTTCTTAAAGCTGAATTCATTTCAGGATCAGGAACACCAGTTTTTGCTGCTACCTCAATAGCTCTTGCCAATTTTGGAAATACTCTTGACATATTTCCCCATCTTTTCATTTTTGCTGCTTTTCTATATTCAAAAGCTCTACCCATAAAATAACTCCAAAATGTAATTTTAAAATAGCAATATTGTAGCAATTTTTTAATAATTTTTTGGTAAATCTATTTATAAATTTCTTATTAAAGTTAATCTGCAAGAATTTTTCAATATAATGTTTGCTTTATTTTAAAGGATCTTTATGAAAAAAGTACTTTTTACCATATTCTTTATAACTTCAATATCTCTTTCAAGCTTTGCTGCTGAAAGCGATTTTCCTGATGATATAGATAGTGAATTTAAATCAACTCAAAGTGTAGTTTTTGATCCACTAAGTGGTTATAATAGAGTAATGACATCTTTTAATGATAGCTTTTATACAAATGTTGCTTCTCCAGTTGCAAGAGGTTATGCATATGTAGTACCAGAAGTTGCAAGAACAGGAATAAATAATTTTTTCACAAATTTAATGTTTCCTATTAGATTTGCAAATAATATTCTGCAATTTAAATTTGAAAATGCTAGTAAAGAATTAGGAAGATTTGTAGTTAATACTATATGGGGGCTTGGTGGTTTTATGGATCAAGCAACAAATACTTTAGGTATGAAAATTTATAGAGAAGATTTTGGACAAACTTTAGGTCACTGGGGAATTGGAGATGGAGTTCATGTTGTTTTACCATTACTTGGACCTTCAAATTTAAGAGATATTGTAGGATTAAGTGCAGATATTGCGTTGTCACCAACAAGTCAATTAGCACACAATACAATACCATATAAAATTCCACAAAATGATTTACAAGAATTGGGGATTGATATTTTATATAAAACAAATGAGTACTCTTTCCATCCAGATTTTTATGAAAAAATTAAAGCCGATGCGATTGATTTATATCCGTATTTACGAAATATGTATAATCAAAAAAGAGAAAAAGAAATACAGGAGTAGATAAATGTTTAAAAGCAATTTATTAAAAATTACAATTATTCTAACTATTTTATTAACAAATAGTTATGCACTTAAAAAAGAAGAAATTCAAAGTGAAATGGCTGAGAGAATTGATAATGTATTAGTAGTATTAAAAAATAAAAGTTTATCAAAAGAAGAGAAAAAGAATCAAGTTATAAGTATTGTAAACGATACTTTTGATTTTGAACTTATGGCAAAAATTGCTTTAGGAAAGCACTCTTGGGAGACTCTTAGTGAAGAAAAACAAAAAGAGTTCACAGCAACTTTTGAAGATAAATTAAAAAAATCTTATAGTGATAAATTAGAATTATACAACGATCAAAAAGTTAAAATACTATCACTTGATCCTTATAATAATACTAGACTTCAGTTAAAAACTGAACTTTTAGGAAAAGAAGGAACATATAGTATAAACTACAATTTTTATGAAAAAAATGGAGAATGGTATATCTACGATGTTGATTTAATTGGTGTTAGTATTATTCAAACATACAGACAACAATTTTCTGGCCTTTTAAAAGAGAAATCTTTTGATGATATGTTTGCACAATTTAAAAATCAATAATTTATGTATAAAAAAATTTACGATACTTTAATTTTTAAATATCCTGTTTTATTTTTAATAATAGCCTCTCTTTTTGTAGGCTATTTATCTTACAATGCTAAAAATATGCAAATTGATGCAAGTGCAGAGACTTTGCTCTTAGAAGATGATGAAGATCTTAAGTTTTTTAGAGAAAGTTTTAAAAAATATCAAAACTCAAATTTCTTGGTAGTTACCTTTAGTCCAAATAAAGCACTTTTAGAAAAAGAAACTTTAGAAAAAATAAAAAATATTTCAAATGATTTTCTAAAAGTAGAAAATATTGCAAAAGTTGATTCAATTTTAACAGTTCCCCTACTTCAGTCACCAATAAGACCAATATCTGACTTAGTTGCTGGTGTTGATAGCTTAAGTTCAAAAGAATTTGACAAAGATTTAGTAAAAAATGAATTTTTAAACTCTCCTTTGTATAAAAATGCTTTAGTAAGTTCGGATTTTAAAACAACAGCTATTATACTTCATTTAAAAGATGATGAAAAATATTTTAAGTTTATTGAAAAAAGAGAGAGACTATTAGAAAAACAAAAAACTCAAGCTCTAAGTAAAGAAGAGATAGAAGAATTAGAAAAAAATAATTTAGAGTTTAAAGAATATAGAGAAGTTAGTAGAGAAAATGAAAGTAAAAATATTGAAAATATTAGAAATGTCATAAAAAATTATGAAGGTGATGCTAAAATATTTTTAGGTGGGGTTAATATGATAGCAAATGATGCTATTCATTTTGTAAAAAATGACCTTATAGTTTATGGTTTTAGTTTGATTTTTATATTTATTTTTGTTTTATATTATATTTTCAAAAGCTTTAGATGGGTTTTTATAGTTTTATTTATTTGTTTTATTTCAATTTTATCAACTGCTGGAATTTTAGGTATATTTAATTGGGAAGTTACAGTAATCTCATCAAACTTTGTTGCACTTCAGCTAATAATTACTATGTCAGTGGTTGTTCACTTAGTTGAAAGATATAAAGAATTATATTTTAAATATAAAAAAGCAAGCCAGTATAAACTTACAATAAATACAGTTTTATCAAAATTAATACCTTCTTTTTTTGCAATAATAACAACTGTTGTAGGTTTTTCTTCTTTAGTTTTATCAAATATTGAACCTGTAATAAATTTAGGATTAATGATGAGTGTTGGAATACTTATATCTTTAGTTTTATCTTTTATATATTTTCCAATATTTTTATTATTAATTGGCAAAAAAGAAGAAATAGAAAAGAAAGATAAATTAATTTCATTCATTCCAAAATTACCAAATATAGTTTTAAATCACGGTGGCAAAATAATTATTCTTGCTATATTAACTACAATTTTTTCTGTTATTGGAAGCTCTAAAATATTTGTTGAAAATTCATTTATCAACTATTTTAAATCTAATACAGAGATTTACAAAGGTATGAAAGTAATTGATGAAAATCTAGGTGGAACAACCCCTCTTGATATAATAATCAAGTTTAAAGATAATAAATCTGAAGAAAAAAGTAACACAAATACAAAATCTAATTTTGATGAATTTGAAGATGAATTTGCTTTAAAAAATGATGATAAACAATATTGGTTTTCTCAAGATAAAATGGAATTAATAACAAAAATCCATGATTATCTTGATAATATTCCTGAAATAGGAAATGTTCAATCTTTAGCAACTTTATTAAAAATTGGAAAAACTTTAAATAACAATCAAGATTTAGATGGAATTACACTTGCACTAATTTATACTCAACTACCAGAAGAGTATAAAAAATTAATCTTAAGTCCTTATGTAAATCTTGAAGCAAATGAAGCAAGAATCAATATTAGAATTATAGATTCAAATGATAATTTGCGAAGAAATGAACTAATAAGAAAAATAAATAATGATTTAGAAAAAATTATTACAAATAAAGAAACGACATATAGGCTTACAAATCTTATGATTTTATATAATAATATGCTTCAATCTTTATTTGATTCTCAAATAGCAACAGCTGGTGCTTCTTTAATTGTTCTAGCTATAATGTTTTTAATTTTATTTAGAAATATAAAAATGGTAATTATAGCTTTAATTACCAATCTAATACCTATATCTTTAGTTTTTGGTATTATGGGATGGCTAGAGATACCTCTTGATATTATGACTATTACCATTGCTGCTATTGCTCTAGGAATAGCTGTTGATGATACCATTCATTTTATGCATAGATTTGATTTTGAATTTAAACAAAGTCATGGTAGCTATTCAATTTCAATAAATAAAGCATTAAATACAGTAGGTCATCCTATGTATCATACAACTATAATCATTGTAATTGGTTTTTCTATTTTAATGCTATCAAATCTAGTTCCTACAATATATTTTGGACTTTTAACAGCTGTGGTAATGATAAGCGTATTAATAGCTAATTTATTACTTTTACCAAGATTACTTATTATTTTTAAACCATTTAAAAAGGAGAAAAATATATGAATGTAGCAATATATTGTGGCTCAGCATTCGGAAATGGTGATATTTATCAAGAAATGACTATAAAACTTGCACATAAACTTGCATCTGAAAATATCAATATTGTTTATGGTGGCTCAAAACAAGGTCTTATGGGAATAATCTCAAATGAATCATTGAAACTAAATAACAAAGTTATAGGTGTTATAACTTATGATTTAGCAGGAAAAGAGCTAGAAAATACAAATATTACAACAATTTATAAAGTTCATACGATAAGTGAAAGAAAAACAAAAATGGAAGAATTAAGTGATGCTTTTATTGCTCTTCCTGGAGGTTATGGTACTTTTGATGAAATTTTTGACGTAATATCTTCTGCACAAATTGGTTATCATCAAAAACCATCTATTTTTTTCAATATTAATGGATACTACGACAAATTAATAGACTTTTTATATTCTTGTGTTGAAAATGGATTTATTGCAAAAAGATTTGTTGATATGCTTATTGTAAGTGATGATATAGATGAAATAATAGAAAAAATAAAAAAATACGAAGCTCCAAAAGCAAAATGGGAAAAATAAGATAAAAATTATCTGGTTTACTATTGATTAATACTTTATTTAAATAATATTAATCATGTAAGTCTATAATTACTTTGTAAGTTGATAATTTTTTAACTTAAACTCCTCCTATATACTTTAAGGGAAGCTTTAAAAGCTTCCCTTTTTTTTATCTTATTTTTAAGGGTAATACATGAAAAATTTAAAAAACTACATTCTTTTTGATAATGATGGAATATTAGTAGAAACTGAAAAATGGTACTTTGAAGCAAATAAAAAATCCCTGGCTTTGCTGGGTTTAAATCTAGATATGGATTTTTATCAAAATATTATGATCAAGGGTGGAAGCGCTTTTGAATTAGCTCAACTTCACAATATAAAAAATAATATTATAGAAAAACATAGAAGAATAAGAGATAACTATTATCAAGAATTTTTACAAACAAAAGATATAACTATACCAAATGTTAAAAAAGTACTAAAAGAGTTATCAAAAAAATATAAAATGGCAATAGTAACTACTTCAAGAAGAGTTGATTTTGAATTAATTCATAATAACAGAGGTTTAATTGATTTTATGGATTTTGTACTTTGTGTTGAAGATTATACAAAAGCTAAACCACATCCAGAACCATATTTAAAAGGGTTAGAAAAATTTGGAGCAAAAGATTACGAAGCTATAGTTATTGAAGATTCTCAAAGAGGTTTAGAAAGTGCAAAAAATGCTAATATTGATTGTATAGTTATAAAAAATGAGTTCACGTCAAAACAAGATTTTAAAAAGGCTGATTATTTCATAAATAGTTTTGAAGAGCTAAAAACTCTTCTTTAATTTAACTGCAAATATTGAGAATCTTAATTCTCAATCGCAATTTTAAGATATTTTTCTAACTCTTCTTTAGGAACTTTACCTACAAACTTATGTACAAATTTTCCAGTTTTAGAAAATAAAAACATTTCAGGAACTTTTTTTACACTTAATTCATCCGCTAACTTTTGATTATCACTACCCATTGTTATTGGATAATTTATTTGATGTTGTTTTATAAACTCTTTAATCTCTTCCGAAGTTTTTGGATCTTGAAAAAGAACAGAAACAATTTCAAGATTATCTTTGTTTATCTCTTTTATCTCTTTTAACATTGGTAAAGATTCAATACAAGGCGGACACCATGTAGCAAATATATCTATAATAACAGCTTTTTTATTTTTAAATTCATCAAAATCTAAGCCCTCTTCTGTACTTGTAAAGCTTATAATTTTTTCATCTGTTGTTATTAAACTATAATTTTGAGATTGAAACTTTGGTTTTTCTTCATTTATTTTTGTTTTTGAAACAGCATTTGACGTTATTGGTGACTTAGAATCACAAGCTGTAAATCCAAATGCTATAAAAGCCAAAGATATAAATAAAATTTTCTTCATACACACTCCATTTTTGATAAATTTTGTAAAATTTGTTTTGATTCATCTTTGTCAAAAAATATATTCATAGATAATTCATGATTTACTTTTTTCAAAAATTGAACCTTTTTTTCAATTTCTAAAGCTTTATTTCCAGAACAAGAAGCCAAAATTTGTTTTAGTTCTTCCTCATAAGCTTTTATAATTTCATCTTTTTTCATAGCTTTTGGTTTTTCTACGAAATTATTTTTATTTTTAAAATATAAATACAAAAAAGTAAAAAAACCAGCAACAATTAAAGCTAAAAAATATTCCATTATTTGTAAATACCTTTTTCTACTAAATCAAAAAGATCTTTTTGACTCAAGTTTTCAAGTTCAATACCATTTACAAATATTGTAGGTGTTCCTCTTACATTTAAAGATGTTGCATCTAACCTATCTTGTTTGATTATTTCTGCTATTTTTGGATTTTTAATATCAACTTTTAATTTTTCAATATCAAGCCCCGATACTTCTTTTAAAAATTCCCATAAAAGTTCTGGTTTTTCATTATTATGCTTTGCCCAAATAGGTAATTTTTCAAAAATAACATCTAAAACTTCATCATAAAGATTTTGCTCTCTTGAAGCTTCTAATATTTCAATAGCCATTTTTGAGTTTTTATGGTTCGCTAAATATTTTGTAACTATTAAAATATCATCACTATACTCTTTATACAGTTTTTTCATAATAGGATGAAATAGTGCACAAGATTCACACTCTGGATCCATAAACTCAACAACTACTATATTCTTTTTATTATCACCCTTTTTATATGAATACTCTTTTAATAAAGTATCACCAATATTTCCCACATTGCTTGTAGTACTTCCCTTATAAAAATATACTGCACCGGCAAATATAATCAAAACAACAAAAATAGAGATAAAAACTAAATTTTTATTCTGCATTTCTTTCCTTATAGATTTTTTGGTACTTTATCTAAAAAAGAATAACAAATAATTAAAGACAATTTTTCTTCTTATGCAAAAATAAAACTATAAAAATAATAAAAAATGCAGTAAATGACATTAAAGGAATAGTTATAAATCCAAACCAATTTAAATAATCAATACTACATGGAACACCATTTACACAAGGTGACAATTTTTCAGGAATTATTTTTAAAATTAATAAATTATGATAAATTGAAATAATTAAACCAATAAATACTAATGGAAAACTGTACTTAAACACGCTTTTATCAGGGTATAAAAGGTTTGTTAGAAATATAAATACAAGAGGATACATAAAAATTCTCTGGTACCAACATAAGCTACAAGGAACAAAATTCATTATTTCTGAAAAGAACAAGCTACCTAATGTAGCAATCAAAGAAACTAAAAAAGCAACAAATATCAAAATAATTATCCTTACACGATTTTATAATAAGTTTCATTGTAACAAAAAAATGTTAATATTCGCAATATTTTTATAAAAGGAAAACGAGTTGAGATATATTATCTTAGGTCTTATTATGGCTGGACTTTTTCAAGTCTTTTTTTGGATTACACAAGACAATCTTGTAACAATAAAAGACAGCTCTATGGACAAAATAGAGTCTCTTTCTTACTCTCCATATGAGGGGTATGAAAAAAAACTTTTGTCGAAACAACAAATTTCTGACGATGTAAATTTATTACAAAACTTTACAACAAAAATTAGAACATATGCGGCAAAAGAAGCTTATGAAATCTTAGAAGGTTCAAAAGATAGCACTATGCCAATCGATTTAGGACTTTGGATTAGTGGTGATCATCAAGAAAACTATCTTGAAATACAAAGAGCTTTACAAATTTTGGAAAAATATCCAAACAGAGTAGAAAATGTAATTGTTGGAAATGAGGTTTTGCTAAGAGCTGATATAACAGAAGAAGAACTTTTTGCTTATGTTGATTTCATGAAATCTCTTACAAATAAACCAATAACAGTTGCCGAAACTTGGGATGTTTGGGAAAGAGTTCCAGATCTAGCAAAACATGTAGATTTTTTAACAATACACATTTTACCTTATTGGGAAAAAATTCCAATCGATAGATACAATGAGTTCCTACTTGAAAAATATTCAATAGTTGAAAAAATTCATCCAAATAGAAAGATAGTAATTGGGGAAACTGGTTGGCCAAGTCATGGTTATAACAATAATAAGGCTATTCCAAATATAAAGAATCAAGCTCAAGCTATCAGAAGCTTTGTTAGTTTAGCACAAGAAAAAGGATGGCATTATAACATCATTGAAGCATTTGATCAACCCTGGAAAGGTTATGATGAGGGTAATGTTGGACAATATTGGGGAATATTTGATGTTGATAGAAAACTAAAATTCCAACTAGCCGGAGCAATTGAATTAAATCAATATTGGTTATATCAGATGATTGCAGCCATTTTAATTGGTGCTTTACTAACAATCTTTGGACTTAGAAATCAAAAAGTTAATATTAGCCATGCATTTGCTTACGCAATAGCTGCTCAAGGAATGGCATTTGGTATCGTAATGGCTGCAATTTACCCATTTATAAACTATATGAATTTTGGTATGTGGGTAATGTGGGGAATGGGAAGTTTTTTAATGATCCCACTTGTAATTATAACTTTAGCAAAAGCAAATGAGCTATTTAGATCAACTATTGGAGTAACTCCAACAAGATTGGTTCCACTTGATTTAAAATCTCAAAATGCACCACTTGTTTCAATTCATGTTCCTGCATATAAAGAGCAACCACATGTTTTAGCTGAAACATTGGAAAGTTTATCAAAACTTAGATATCCAAATTTTGAAGTTTTAGTTATCATAAATAATACTCCTGAAGACTTTTATAAAACTCCAATTAAAGAGCTTTGTGAAAAATTAGGAGATAAATTTAAATATCTTGATATTAAGTGTACAGGATTTAAAGCTGGTGCTTTAAATGCAGCACTTGAATATACAGATAAGAATGCAGAAATTATTGCTGTTATTGATGCAGATTATAAAGTAGAATCTCCTTGGCTTATAGACCTAGTACCTTTATTTGACGATCCAAAAGTTGCTATTGTTCAAGCACCTCAAGATCATAGAGATGGCGATGAATCAATTATTAAAAAAGCTATGAATGCAGAGTATGCTGGTTTCTTTGATATTGGTATGGTTGATAGAAATGAAGAAAATGCAATAGTTGTTCATGGAACAATGGTAATGGTAAGACTTAGTGCTATGATGGAAGTTGGTGGTTGGGGAACTGACACAATTGTTGAAGATAGTGAATTAGGTCTTAGATTATTTGAAGCTGGATATATAGCTCATTATACAAATAGAAGATATGGATTTGGACTTTTACCTGATACAGTTGAAGCATTTAAAACTCAAAGACATAGATGGGCTTATGGAGCTATTCAAATTCTTAAAAAACACTGGAGAGAGTTCAAACCAAGTTCAAATAGACTTAGTCCTAGACAAAAAAATAAATTTGTTACAGGTTGGTTCTTCTGGTTAAGTGATGCTATGGGTCCAATTATGGCGGTTATGAATATTATTTGGGTTCCAGTTATTATATTTGTCGGAGTTACAATTCCTACAATTCCACTTACAATTCCAATTATTACAGCGTTTTTAGTAAATATTTTACATACGTTTATTTTATATAGAACAAAAGTGAAAGCTACATTTAAAGAAATTTTCTTAAGCTCAATTGCTTCTATGAGTTTACAGTTAATTATTTTTAAAGCTGTATTTGATGGATTTATCAAAGATGGTTTACCATTTAAAAGAACAGAAAAAGGTGGAAAAGCTAAGAAAAGTGCAAACCCTATTAAATATGAAACAATTTTATGTATTTTACTTTTAACTGCTTTTTTTGCTCTGATATTTACAAATCATACAGGAATTACTGAAATTTATGTATTTGCAGCAACTATATTTATTCAAACTATTCCATATATTAGTGCAATTATTATGAGAATATTGGAGTTATACTCTATTAAAAATCAGAAATCTTAAAAGATTTCTGATTTAATCATATTTGTGTAAACTTAAATCACAAGAATGTGTCGCTTCTTCTACTAATAATCTTCCAACTTCAGCGTGAGCATGTACAAATTTCTTTATATTTAAATCCATTAAAAGATGTTTTTCTTCCATTGATTCATATTTTAAAATAATATTTGCCTCTGGATAATATTTAAGAATAGCATCACAAATTAAAATTTTGTCATGAGTTTCAGTTATTGTCACAATTATACTTGAAGATTTTTCAGTTCTTAAAGCTTCTAAAACAGATTTTTTTTGTAAATGTCCAAAATATGCTTTATATCCCATTTTTGTTGCAAATTGAACCTGTCTTAAATCATTTGTAACAATAATAAAAGGTACATTTCTATCTGCTAAATCTCTTGCAACAACTCTTCCTAAAATAGAAAAACCACAAATAATTATATGATTTTGCTCATCAAGAGGTTGAATATTATCTGACTCATATAAATCTTTAGAAAGTAAACTAGAAATTTTATAAATATTATTTAGGAAAAATGGTGTTAATATCATAGACATTACTGAAATAAGAGTTAAAAAATTTGCTGTTTGAACAGGGATAACATGTTGGCTTGAAGCTAGAGTAAATATAGCAAAAGAGAATTCTCCAACTTGACAAAGTGCAATTGCACTCTTAATAGATGTATTATTATCTGATTTTCTTCTTATTATTAAATATACAACTAAACCTTTTATTATCATTATAAGTAAGAATAGTCCAACAATGATATGCGTATTTTCTAGAAAATAAATAATATCAATTTTTGTCCCTACAGTAAAAAAGAAAGTTCCTAAAAGTAAATCTTTAAAATTTGAAATGTCTGATTCAACTTTTATTCTAAATTTTGTATCTGCGATTATCATTCCCGCTAAAAAAGCACCCAAAGAATATGTAAATCCTAAATATTCTGCCAAAAGAGCGGCTCCTATAACTATAGAGAATACTGCACTAATAAAAAGCTCTTCTAACCTTGTTTTTGATGAAAATTGTAATAACCAATCTATTATTCTTTTTCCAAAGATAAACATAAATAAAGTAATTACAACTGCGGAAATAAATGTATTTAAAATAACTTCGGTTATAGACAATTTTTCATTTGTTAAAAATGAAATTAATAATAAAATTGGAATAACTGCTAAATCTTGATAAATTAATATAGCCGTTGTTTTCTCTCCATAAGGCGTATGAATATCTTTTGAAGATTTCAAATATGGTAAAACAATAGCTGTAGAAGATAATGAAAATGCAAATGATATAATCAAAGATACTTCAATACTTAAATGAAAAATAAAATATGTAGCTAGAAATATTAATCCAGCACTTATATGTACTTGCAAAAAACCATTTAAGAGTAAAATCTCTTTCATTTTTCTAATTTTATCAAAGCTTATTTCTAGACCTATTGTAAACATTAAAAAAACAATTCCAAATTCTGCAATTGCATCTAAAGAGCTTATATTTGCACCCTTTAAATGAAAACCATAAGATATTATAACCCCTGTTAAAATATATCCTATAATTTGAGAAATTCCAAACCTTTTAAATATTATATTTAAAATTGTTGCTGTAAATAGAGCTAAAAAGAGTGTTAATAAGAAATGTTCCATCGTGCTTCTTTGTGTGAAAATACGCGATTATAACAAAAATTTTCTTGAATTTTTTAAATCAAATAATTTTTTATTTATCTTTGCTATAATCTATTTTTCAAAAGGATAAATAAATGAGAAAAGTATTTCAAATAGATGTTTCAAATAAAACTAGAGATAGACAAATCGATAGTATAAAAAATGAAATTAGAAAATATATAAAAAGAGAAAAAAGTAAAAAATTACCAGAAGAGTTCAATTCATGGTTTTTTGATTGTAAATTTGGACAAACTCTAGAACTTGCAAAAGAGATAAGTTTTGCTGATATTATTAAAAGTGTTGATTTAGCAAATGGTGAAAATTATCCTAGTTTTTATCTAGAAATAATTTCTCGTCCAGTATTTAAGGAAAAGAAACTATCAGTAGATGAAGAAATTTTAGAAGATTAAAATTTAGCAATTTTTGGATTGTTTAAAAGTATAATTTTTAGTTAAGATTTAATAAATAATTTTAGTAAAGGAACAAGAGATGAGATATATAACAGAAGAAAATTTAAAAGTAGCAGACTCAGAGGTATTTGAAATAATTGAGGCTGAATTAAAAAGACAAACAAACCATTTAGAAATGATTGCTAGTGAAAACTTTACTTCACCTGCAGTTATGCAAGCTATGGGTTCAGTATTTACAAACAAATATGCTGAAGGTTATCCATATAAAAGATATTATGGTGGTTGTGAGCAAGCTGACAAAGTAGAACAACTTGCAATTGACAGAGCTTGTAAAATATTTGGTTGTAAATTTGCAAATGTTCAACCTCACAGTGGATCTCAAGCAAATGGTGCAGTTTATGCAGCATTATTAAAAGCTGGTGATAAAATCTTAGGTATGGATTTATCTCATGGTGGACATTTAACTCACGGAAGTAAACCTAGCTTCTCTGGTCAAAACTACTCTGCTTTCTATTATGGTGTTGAACTTGATGGAAGAATTAATTATGATAAAGTAGCTGAAATTGCTAAAATTGTTCAACCAAAAATTATTGTTTGTGGTGCAAGTGCATATGCTAGAGAGATTGATTTTAAAAGATTTAGAGAAATAGCTGATAGTGTAAATGCTATTTTATTTGCTGATATTGCTCACATTGCTGGTCTTGTTGCTGCTGGTGAACATCAATCTCCATTCCCTCATGCTCATGTTGTAACAACAACTACTCATAAGACTTTAAGAGGTCCAAGAGGTGGTATGGTTATGACTGATGATGAAGAGATTGCTAAAAAAATTAATAGTGCAATTTTCCCAGGATTACAAGGTGGACCTTTAGTTCATGTAATTGCTGCAAAAGCTGTTGCATTTAAAGAAATTCTTGATCCAAAATGGAAAGATTATGCAAAACAAGTAAAAGCTAATGCAAAAGTATTAGGAGAAGTGCTTGTAAAAAGAGGATATGATATTGTAAGTGGTGGAACAGATAATCACTTAGTACTAGTATCATTCTTAAATAAACCATTTAGTGGTAAAGATGCAGATGCAGCTTTAGGAGATGCAGGAATTACTGTAAATAAAAATACAGTTCCAGGTGAAACAAGAAGCCCATTTGTTACAAGTGGTATTAGAATAGGAAGCCCTGCACTAACTGCAAGAGGAATGAAAGAAAAAGAATTTGAATTTATTGCAAATAAAATTTGTGATGTACTAGACAATATTGAAGATAAAGAGTTACATAAAAAAATCAACAAAGAACTTGAAGAATTAGCAAGCAACTTTGTTATTTACAACAGCTCTACGTATTAATAAAGGTTTTTAAAGATTGCTAACACATAAAGATAGCTCTACTTATAAACAAATAGAAAAAGCTATAAAATACATAGATGAGAATTTCAAATCTCATCCAAGTATTGATGAAGTAGCAAAAAATATTGGTATGAGTAAGTACCATTTTATAAGAGTATTTAAAGAATATGTAGGTGTTACACCTAAACAGTTCTTACATAGTGTTACACTAAATTATGCAAAAGAGCATATCAAAGAGTCCAAATCCATTCTTGATAGTAGTTTGGATATTGGACTTTCTAGTTCAAGTCGTCTTCATGAACTTTTTGTAAACCTTATAGGAGTAACTCCAAAAGAGTGGAAAGAAAAAGGTAAAGATGTAGAGATAACTTATGGATTTGGACAAACACCTTTTGGTGAAGCTTTGATTGGTTTTACAGATAAAGGAATTTGTTATTTAGGTTTTTGTGATAACAATAAAAAAGATATTTTTCAAAGATTTAATCAACTTTGGGAAAATGCTAATTTAATTTTTAATGAAAAATTAGCAAATGAATATTTGGAAAATATCTTTATAAAAAATAAAAAATATCCTCTTTTTGTAAAAGGTACAAATTTACAGATAAATGTTTGGAAAGCACTAATTAATATTCCAAATGGAGAAATTGCAACATATAGTGATATAGCAAATGTCCTAGATAAGCCAAAATCAGCAAGAGCAGTTGCAAATGCAATTGGTAAAAACCATATAGGTTATTTAATTCCTTGTCATAGAGTAATAGCAAAAAGTGGAGCTATGAGTGGTTATAGATGGGGCATAGAGAGAAAAAAGAACCTATTAGAATATGAAATAAATAAAGATGAACAAGATATTTAAAATTTATAATAAACTTTATAACACTTATGGCCCTCAAGGTTGGTGGCCATTTATGGATTTAAAGGAGTACTATCATAAACTTGATTACTCATATCCAAAAAATGAAAATCAAATCTTTGAAGTATGCTTAGCTTCGATTTTAACTCAAAATAGAAGTTTTAAGCAAGTTGTTCAAAGTCTTGAAAATCTAAGAAATGCTGATGTTTTAGATTATAAGAAAATAAAAAATCTTCCAATAAAAAAGTTAAAAGAATTAATAAAGCCTTCAGGATATAGCAATCAAAAATCTCAATATATTCTAAATTTTATAAATTTTTTTGAGAATCTGAATGGAAAAATTCCAACTAGAGATGAACTTTTAAAAATAAAAGGAGTTGGAGAAGAAACCGCTGATAGTATGCTGTTGTATGGTTTTAAACAACCTCATTTTAAAGTAGATGCATATACAAAAAGATTGTTACTTCATAATAATCTTATAAATGAAAAAACAAAATATATAGAGATTAAGAATCTTTTTGAAAAAGAATTAAAAAAAGAGATAAAAGATGAACATGAGCTAGTGATTGTCTATCAAGAATTTCATGCTTTAATAGTTTGTCATTCAAAACTATACTATTCAAAACAACCTTATGGAAATGGTTGTTTTATAAATCAAATTTTATAAAATCTAACTCTAATAACTTTTAGCTATACTTCACAAAAATTTTAAGAAAGAAATAATATGAACTTACTCTCAAAAGATGCTCCTCTAGAGACATCTATAACAAAAATGAAAAAAATAATAGATGATTTTGGATATAAAATCAAACTATCAAAAGAAAAAAATCCTGTAAAAAATAGCTTCTCAATAAATTTAAGTTTCGAAGGTGCAAATAATTTTATTTTTTCAAATGGAAAAGGAAGCCTTTTAAACTCTTGTTTAGCAAGTGCATATGGTGAATTTATAGAAAGATTACAAACAAATTTATATTTTAATGATTTTTACTTAGAAAATAGAAAATTTTTCAAAGATCAAAAAGAGTTTGATAAAAATGAAGATTTCCTAGATTCTGAACTTAAAAAATATTACACTATGGAAGGACTTGAGAAAAATGATTTTTTAGATTTTAATTCAAGTAATTTTGAAAATATTGTAACTCTTCCTTTTATAAATCAATCTTCAGAAAAAACAGTATATTTTCCTACAAGTATATTATCAAACTTGTATGCAAGCAATGGATTATCAACAGGAAATACAAAAGATGAAGCAAAAGTTCAAGCTTTATGCGAAGTTTTTGAAAGATATGTAAAACTTAAAGTTATAAAAGAAGGGCTATCTCTTCCAGAATTTCCAAAAGAAGTTTTAAGCTTTTTCCCAAAAATAAATGAAGATATAAAAGCACTAGAAAATCATGGTTATATAGTTAAAGTTTATGATGCTTCACTTGGTGGACTATATCCTGTTACTGCAATAGCATTTATAAATCCAAAAAACAACACTCTATTTTTATCTTTTGGAAGTCATCCTATATTAGAAGCTAGTATTGAAAGAACATTGACTGAATTATTGCAAGGAAGAGAAATAGATGAATTAGATAGCTTTGAAAGACCTAGTTTTGACCTTGAAGAGATAGGTTCAAATTCAAATTTAGAGTCACATTTTGTGGATTCGAATGCTAAAGTAGGACTTCAATTTTTAAATAAGAATAAATCTTTTGATTATACTTCTTGGAAATTTAACATAGAAAATAGCACTGAACAATTTATATTTTTAAAAGATATTTTAGACAAAGAAAATAAAACAATCTATTTAAGAGAGTATGATTATTTAGGGTTTTACTCTTGTCATATGATAGTTCCTAATTTTTCTGAAATTTATCCACTTGAAGATATGATTTATAACAATAAAAACCAAGGGAAATTAATACGAGATTTTATTTTAAATAAAGATAAGTATGATTTAGAAGAATTACTTGATGAATTAAATGGATTTGATGATTCTGTAAATATAGGTCCATTTATTGGTGTTATTTTCAAAAAAGATTTCTCTTTATTTGAGTTTAAAGCTGATATTTTAATTAAACTAGAAGAGTATGAAGAAGCGATTTTCTATCTTGAACAATCAAACAAACCTTTTAATTATATATTAGCTCAAGTACTAAGAGCTTATCAAGAAGATTTAGATTTAGAAGATCATATTGAAGGGCTTTGTGATGTTTTTGGTGAAGAAAATATACAAAGAGCTTTAAATATTATAGAAGGAAAAGAATCTTTAATAAACTTAGAATTTGCAGATGCATATAAAAATATTCTAAAACTATTTGATTCTAAAAAAGAGAAAAGATAAAATATCTTTTCTCAAAACTTACTAGCTAAGTTCTGCCATTTTTTCATCAAACTCTTTATTTATAGTCTCAATCTTTTGCATAATTTCTAAGATACTATTTTCAACTTTAGTTTTATCAGCCCCAAACAATGTAGAAACTTTATTTTCAAGTTCTTCAAGTTCAACTTTCAAAGGTTTCAAATCTTGACTTTTTTTAGCAACTAACTGTGCTCTTAATTGCTTACTCTCTTTTTTATTTAACTTTGGCTTATCTTTTTTATCTTCTTTTTTACTAGTTTTTTTATCATCAATATCATCACCCCAACCTATTTTCTCTAAAAACTCGTCATAAGTTCCATTGAAATAATCAGCTCCATCATTTGTAAATACAATTAATCTATCACAAACAGCTCGTAATAACTCCTCACTGTGAGTTACAATGATACTTGATCCTTCAAAAGCTTTTATAGCATTTGTAAGTGCCTCAATTGATTCAATATCAAGGTGATTCGTAGGCTCATCTAGAAAAAGTAAATTTACATCTTTTGCTATAATTTTTCCAAGCATTACTCTAGATTTTTCCCCTCCAGATAATAAAGAGATTTTTTTCTTTGCATTATCTCCACTAAACATCATAATTCCACAAATATTTCTAATAACTGGTTCTGGAATTTTATTGTTTACACTTTGTATCTCTTCAATAATTGTATTGTTTAGATTCAAATGATTTATATTTGTTTGTCCAAAATGTCCAAAAACTGTACTTGGATGATAATCTACAGTTCCACTAAGAGCTTTTAGTTCTCCAGCAATAACATTTAAAAGTGTTGATTTCCCTTTTCCATTTTTTCCAATAATTCCTAAAGTTTCACCTTTACTTAATGCAAAAGTTATATCTTTAAATAAAATATTGTCTTTTGAATATCCAAAACTTAAATCTTTTACTTCAACTAGGAATTTCGCACTTGTATCTTTATAGTTAAAATCAAAATTTAAGTCTTTATCGTACTCTAAATCTTCCATAACTTCCATTTTTTCTAAAATTTTAACTTTTGATTGAGCTAATGTTGCTGTTGCAGCTCGTGCTTTATTTTTTGCAATAAACTCTTCAAGATCTTTTATTTTCTTTTCTTGTGCAATTTTTTGTTTTTCATAATGCTCTTCATTTGCACTTAATTGCTCAAAGAATTTGTCTGTACTTCCTTGAATAATAAAAGCATTTCTTCTAATAATTCCCATAGTATGAGTACAAACACTATTCATAAAATCTCTATCGTGTGTTATAAGGATAACTTCTCCATCAAAACTTTTCAGAAATTCTCTTAACCAACGAATAGAAAGAATATCTAAGTAGTTTGTAGGCTCATCTAGAAGTAGCATATTTGGTTCTGTTAAAAGCAATTTTGCTAAATTAATTCTAATTTGATATCCGCCTGAAAATGATTTTGGCTCTTTTTGCAAATCATCTTCACTAAAACCTAAACCAAACAGAATTTTCTCTGCTTTATAAATATTGTATTTATCATCTTCACTTAAAGCCAATGCTGTTTCATCAATTAGTGTTTTTTCAGTGAAATCAAAATACTGTTTTAAAGCTCCAATTTTATAGTTCTTTGGAGTTGCAATTTCTCCACTATCTGGTTGTTCTTCACCAAGAATAAGTTTAAAAAGAGTCGATTTTCCAGTACCATTTCGACCAACAAGACCAACCTTATCACCTTTATTTAATCGTAAATTCAAATCTTGATATAAATCTTGTGTTGGGTAAGATTTTCTTATGTTTATTAGCTCTACCATTTTTTCTCTTTAATTATTTAAAATTTTTTGGGCAAGATTATAAGATATTTTGTGTTATAGCTTGGTTATGCTAGAATTCATAAATAAATTTTCTGAAAGAAACAATAAAATATAAATGAAAAATTACATTTTAAACCGATATGACAAAGATGATTCTGGAAATCTAATTATAAAGATTCACACACCTAAAATAGAAGATTTATATGAAGATTATGATAAGAAATCATCATTTATAAAAAAAGATTTAAAATATAAACTAGAAGAATATTTATTTGAATGTGTTGATGAAATAGGAAATATTCCTTTTATTTTACAATTTCATTTTGAAGAAAAAATCAACTTAGATTCATCAAATAGACTTCAAACAAGTATAAATGAATATTTTTCATATCTTCAATTTTTAGAAAAGAAAAGTATGAAAGAGAGCTTGAAGAATTCTGTTATATTTTTTATTGTTGGTTTTTTACTAGTTTTTATCTCATTTTCACTATCAGAAAATGAAAATTTATTTTATAAAATAATCTCCGAAGGATTTATGATTGGCGGTTGGGTAGCACTTTGGGAAGCTTTAGCAATAGTTTTAATAAATTGGTTACCACTAAATAAAAATCTAAAAATTTACAAAAAAATAGCAAATGCTAAAATTGAGATATTTTATTAAATAGCAAGAATTGCTATTTAACTATTTTAATAAACTACCTTTACAAGCTATTTCATCATCAGAAAGAATTATATGCTTTAAAAGTCTTGAGTACTTTCCAACATAATCAATTTTCGGAAATTTATCAGCAACTTTTAAAATAATCTCATTTTGTCTTAACCACTCTAATTCAACAGGAACACCATCAATCCATGCACAATTTGTAAGTAGCTCTTCAACACCTTCTAAATTTAGGTTCTCTACTTTTTTAGTGTGTTTTGCAATAAGTTTTAAATAAGTAGTTTCAACACTTTGTGGTTTATCATCTTCAAAAATAAATACGACTCTAAAATCATCCGCACTAAGACCACTATCTATTGGTAAAGATGCTAAAGTAGAGATAACTTGAAGATTTTTATGTTTCTCTTTTTCTTCATAAAATGGTTTATAAGCCTCTATACAAAAAGTTAAAAAATTATCAGTTAAAGGAAAAACTGCTTCACTTCTATTTATATCAATTTCATATCCACTTTGTTTAATAGCAGCTAAAAACACAGTCCCACTTCCACTATTTTCATTCCAATTTATAGTAGGATAAGTAGCTTCAAGAATAAGATTTTTATCCAAAACTCCTCGACTCAATCGTGCAATACCAAAAGCCAAAGGTTTTTTATACCAACTTTGTTTTTCTATACTTGAAACAAGCTCTTTAAACTCATCTTTTGTATTTACCATTTTGTCTCCTTAAATTTTTTTAATTTTACTAAATTATTAGTAAATTGTATCCATATCTATTGAAATATGTGATGATTTTATAGAATGAAGAGATCTTAATAACTCCTTTGAATTCTTTGAACGAATTAAAATTTCATATCTATATTTATTTGCTATTTTAAAAATTGCACACTCTCCAAATCCAACAACTTCTATTTCATTTATTGATTTTAGATATTTTACAATCTCTCCTAATTCTTCCTTTACTTTTAATCCATTTGTAGAAGAGAGTATAACTCGAGCAAGTTTCACAAAAGGTGGATACAAATCTTTTCTAAACTCCAATTCATCTTTTAAAAAATCTAAATAACTAGCCTCTTCTAAATAGTGTTTAAAAAACTCTTCATTTTTTGTCTCTATTACAACTTCTCCAAAGCCATTTCTTCCACTTCTACCTGCTATTTGAATAAGTAAAGACAATGCTTTTTCTCTAGCTTTATAGGAATTCATATTTAGCAAACAATCAATTCCTAAAATAACTGCTAGTTTTACATTGTGATAATCATGCCCTTTTGACAACATTTGGGTACCAACAAGAACATCAATTTTATTATCATTAAACTCATCAAGTATCGTTTTTAGAATTCTCTCATTTTTTATTGTATCTGTGTCAAATCTTTTTATTATATTTTTTGGAAATTCATTTTTTAAAAGTTCTTCTATCTCTGCCGTTCCAACTCTATGATTTTTAATAATTCCTGTTTTACAAGAAGGACAAAATTCTGGTATTTTTTGAGTAAATCCACAATAATGACATTTTAAAGCCAAATCATTTTTATGTAAACTCATAGACACACTACAAAATGGGCATTCAACACTTTTACCACAATCAAAACATATTTGGTGTTTAAAATTTGCTCTAGTTGGTAAAAAAACTATTGTTTGATGATTGCTTTTTATAGTATTTTCAATTTTTAGAAGTGTATTTTGTGAGATTTTCTGACTTGTGTTTTCAAAAATATAACTTTTTTTTGTTTCATAAAAAGTCCTATCTAATTCAAAATATGGAATTTTATGAAAACTATTTATTGAAGGTGTTGCACTTCCTAAAATAAGTTTTATATCAAATTTCTTAGCTATAAAAATAGCTAAATCTTTTGCATTATATCTTGGAGTACTATCACTTTTATAGGAATCATCATGTTCTTCATCTACTATTATCAAACCTAAATCTTTATATGGTAAAAAAAGTGCAGATCTTGCTCCTGCAATTAGTTTTATCTCACCATTTTGAAGATTTTCTAAAATTTCTCTTCTCTTTTTAACACTAACCTTTGAATGCCAAATTGCAATAGTTTTTCCAAAAACTTCTTCAAGTCTTTTTTGCATTTGAGGAGTAAGAGAGATTTCAGGCATTAGAAAAACTGCTTGTTTTCCATTAGTTATAACTTCTTTTATTGTTTTTATATATATTTCAGTCTTTCCAGCACCCGTCTTAGCAAAAAGTAAAGCTTGTTTTTTACTATCCAAGAAATCTTTTGCTTCTTGCTGAAAGCTAGATAAGTTTATCTCTTTTTTAAACTCAATTATTTTATTTTCATACTCAATATTTTTGTTAAAAAACTGAAAAATAGTTAAACTTTGTCCCATTGAACAAACATAATATTTACTAATAAAATCAGCAACTTCTAACATAAAAGAGCTACAACAAAAATCTGTTATTTTTAAAATATCACTACATTTAAACTCTGGTTTTTCAACTTTTTTTATAATAATGGCTTGATTTGAGTTTTTTCTATTTGCTAAAGTAACTTCAACCAAAGTTCCAATTTCTATTAAATTTTCACTTTGATAAGTAAGATTTTCTAAAGGTGATTTTAAAATTGCAACTTCATAAAAATTCATTCTATCTCTTTACATAAATTTTCATTACTAATACAGACAAAATTGCCATTTTCTAATACAAATTCAAATGTTTTACTTTGTGTAAAAAACAGATACTTTACATTTGATATTTTTGCCCAATTACCATAATTTTTATCATTTATAGTTGTAGATAAAATTGGAGTATCTAATACATTTTTAAACAATTCTTCGTTTTTTATGTTTATTCTTGCACTATCTAGTGAATCAATATTTACATTATTTTGAAGTAGAACTTCATTACTCTTTTTTCTAGTAATTACAGATTGTATCAAAGCATAATGTGATTTTAAAGTTAAAATATCTGAATTTTCATTTATATTATTAAATTTTGGAATAGCAAATGAGAAGATCAATCCCATTACAACTATTGCAATTATTATTTCTAGTAATGAAAAAGCTTTTATATTAAAATCCTGATAATTTTTCAGTTATTTTTTCAATATTCTTTTTAAACATTCTAAACTCTTGGCTTAAATTCAAATAAGCAATAAGAAGCTCTTTTGTATCATTATTTTTTGATAAACTAAGATATTTACAAAGCTCTTTTTCTAACTCTTCATCTACTGTTATAGTATATGCTAAATTATTTATGTGGAATGTTACATCTTTATTCACTATCTTTCCCTCCAATCAGAGCTAAAGTACTATTTATTGCTAAAATCATATCTTGATTATTTTTTATTAATTCATCATTTTCATTTTTTAATTCATTAACTTTTTTTAACAATGCAATATTTTCAAGCTTTACTTTTTCATATTCATACAACAATTTCTCGATTTTACTATCTAAATTATCTATTAGTTGCATTAGAATTTACCCTAAAACTATTCAAGATTTCTATCTCTATCATCAATGAAAACTTTTGCTACTTCATATAACATAGCTACAGATTTTCCCCATTGAGAGTAATCATCTAAGTTTTCAAGCTCCAACCCAAAATTTTTTGAAATTTTATCCATTAAAATTTGTTCATTTATATTAAAACTTCTATCAATATGAATCAAAATCATAAGCTCTAAAATAACTATTTTCTTACTTCTATTACTTTTAAAATTCTTTAATGTATCTTCTAAACTAAAATTCTTTATATCAAAAGAGTCTATATTTTCTATACCCATTTCAGCGCAATATTCTAAAATAATCTCTTCCTCACTCTCACCAAAATCATTGTCGATTCTTGCTAAATAGTGAGCTAATTGTAAAAAAGCAAATTTTTCCCTAGCCTCTAACTTCATTAATAACATATTATAAATCCTATTTTTTTTATTATATAATATTATATTATATTTTTGCTAATTTATTGTAGCCTAGAAGCCGCCAAATTTCTATATTTAAAATATTTTACAAATAAGAACTAAAATTATTTTGATTTTCCTGCTAGAAATCCACTTGAAAAAGACCATTGGAGATTATATCCTCCACAAGGCCCATCAATATCAACTATTTCACCACAAAAATACAATCCTGAAACTATCTTACTTTGCATAGTTTTAGAATCAATCTCTTTAAGACTAACTCCCCCTCTTGTTATCATAGCTTGTTTAAAACCATCGTGACCAACAATTGTAAATGGTGTCCAAGCCAAAGTTTTAACTAGTTTTTCTCTTTTTATTCCTTCTATTTGCTTAAATCTTAAATTTTGTTCTATTTCACACAATTTTAAAATTTCAATTGCAACACTAGGAGCAAGTAAAGTTTCTAAGTTTTCTAAAATAGTATTTGTTGGATTTTTTACTATTTCATCTTTTAAATGTTTATAAATTTCTTCTTCATTTTTACCTTTAATAAAATTTATAAGCAAAGGAACTTCATCATAATTAGCTAAAATAGGTGTAATTTCTCTTGCAAAATCTAAGATAACTGGTCCTCTAAGCCCTTCTTTTGTAAAAATCAAATCTCCAACAAGTTTTAAATTCTTATATTTTGATATGTTTACTTTCAAAATAGCTTTAGCAATAGTATCTGCTTTACAAGAAGCAAAATTTTTCTCTTTAGTAAAAAGAGGCATCATAGCTGGATGTGTCTGTGTGACTTTATGTCCTAATTCTTTAGCAAAAATATAACCATCTCCAGTTGCTCCTAAAGTTGGATATCCCAAACCTCCAGTTGCTAAGACTAAATTTCTTGATTTGAATTTTTGACTAGGAGTATTTATTATAAATACCTCATCAATTTTTTGAATAGACCCTATTTTTATAGAAGTTTTTATACTAACTCCCAATCTTTCAAGCTCTTTTGTTAAAGCTTCAAGTATTATAGTTGAACTATGGTTTATTGGAAAAATTCTAAAACCATCCCGAGCAATTGTTTCAACTCCAATACTAGCAAAAAATTCTATTAAATCATCTCTTGAGAACTCTTCTAAAGAATCTTTTATAAATCTTCCACTCTTTCCAAATTTTTCACAAAATTCATCTTGAGACAAAGTATTTGTAAGATTACACTTTCCCCCACCTGTAGCCTTTAGTTTTAATGCAATTTGTGGCATTTTTTCTAATAGTAAAACTCTTTTTTTATCCTTTGCCGCACTAATACTTGCTAGTATCCCAGCAGGTCCCGCACCAACAACAATTAAATCATAAATATCTTCCAATTTTTCGCTTCTTTTAAACTCTTTTTTGTATTATAGCGAATTGAATTTAAGCCTTTAGGAATTTTGTGTTTAGCCTTAGTCGTATTAATTTTATTTTATTCTTTTTATCTATTAATTTATTTTCAAATGATGAGTTTTATACCATTTCTATTTGTAGCAATATAAGTTATAAAGATGCAGTTAATTGTAAAAATAATATTTTAAAAGAGCATAAATACGATATTACAATCACAAAAGATAAAGAAGCTAAATATTATAGAACTAACTATGGAATTTTTAATTCTAAAGAAGAAGCCCAAAAGATAAAAGATACTCTACCTGATAGTTTGGATAAATTTCAACCCCTTATTATAAAACTAGATAAAAAAGTATCAAATTTTGAATTCTATGAAATATATCCAATAAACCAAAAAACTAAAATTGTAGAAAAAGAAGAGCTTAAAAAAGACATTACAAATAAAAAAATAGCTATTTTAACTTTTGATGATGGTCCATTAAGAGCAACGAAAAATATTTTAGAAGTAGTTAATGAAGAGAATATTCCAGCTACTATGTTTTTTATTGCTAGCCAAATAGAAAATTTTAAAAGTATTTATGAACAAGCTTTAAGTTATTCAAATATTACTATTGCAAATCATACATATTCACATGCAAATAATAAATATAAAAAATTTTATAGTAATCCTGATTTGGTTGTAGAAGATATAATAAAAGCAAACTCTATAATATCAGAAGATAGAAGTTCTAAAACAGCTTCAGCATTTTTACCTGTTAGACTTGCTGGCAGAAATGTCTTTAGGCTTCCAATAATAACAAAAAATGATAATATGATTAAAAAAGAGCAAAGAGAAATAGAAATTATTGGTTATGACAATATATACAAAGAAGGTTATTATATTTATGGTTGGGATATTGATTGGCCTTATGAGCCTAATGGGAGACCAGCAAAAACACCAGATGAAATTTTAAACTCTATGGAAAAAATATATAGTAAAAATAATAAAGTAATCTTGCTAATGCATGATTTTATGTTTAGTAATAATTTTAATGGAAAAGAGAATTTAAAAACGTTAATTCAGCTATTAAAAGATAATGGATGGAGTTTTGAGAATATAGAGAATTATTAAATAATACTATTTCACTACATATGTGTTAAATATATCTGCTAATATATAAAGTACCAAAAGAGCAAAAATAATTTTACTGTAATTCAAAATATCTCCTTTTATTATTATATTAGTAAATCTTAAATACTATTCTATTTTAAAAAATATAAAAAGGAATTTAATGGCTGGAATATTAGGCTATTTATCTATTTTAGCAGATGATATCGGATCACTTGCTGGAAAAACAGCAGCTACAACTGCCAAATCTCTTGCAACATCTCTTGATGATATAGGATTACTGTTTGATGATATAGCAACTTATACAAAACTTGCAAGTATAAAATCTAGTGGACTTTTAGTAGATGATCTTGCTGCTATTGCAAATTTTACAAATGAAACAACATCTGAAATCTTAAAAAAAGAGTTAGAAAAAGCAAAATCTGCTGAAGAATTTGCCGAAAATATTAAAAAACTAGATGAAAAAACTCAACAAGAAATTATAAAAGAGCTTGAACACTTAAGAGAAATTGCAATGCTTGAAGCAAAAAGAAAAGCAGCATTAAGAGAACTTCCAATTGTATACAAAATAGCAAAAGGAAGTTTTATAAACAAATTTATAATTATCCCTGTTGTTTTACTATTAAGTTATCTTGCACCATGGGCTATAGGTCCTATTTTAATTATTGGGGGAGCTTATTTAGCTTATGAAGGTGTTGAAAGTATTTTAGAAAAATTTGGTCATCATCAAGAAGAAGAGCAAACAACTCAAAAAGAGAGTTCAGATGAAGATTTTGAAAAACAAAAAGTAAAGAGTGCAGTAAAAACAGATTTTATCTTATCTTTTGAAATTATAGTTATTAGTTTAAGTCTTCTTGATAATAGTGATTTTATAACTAAACTTATGGTTCTAATCTCTGTTGGAATATTAACTACAATTTTTGTTTATGGAATTGTTGCATTTATCATAAAACTAGATGACATTGGTTTTTATTTACAAGAGAAAAAGAGTATTACTCTACAAAAAATAGGAAATGGTTTTGTAAATTCTATGCCTTATATTATTAAAACTATTGGGGTATTAGGTACTATTGCTATGCTTGCTGTTGGTGGAGGAATTATTGCTCATGAAACACATATTTTACAATCAATTGAAAATGTAATAAAATCTATCCCACTTGGTGGATTCTTTAGTGAAATAATACTAGGAGCTATAGTTGGTTATGTAGTAGTTTTAATAGTTCCAATATTTTCAAAACTATTTAAAAGTTTAAAATTAAGTAAGTAGAAATACTTACTTAAAACTTTTTTTCTTTATATAAATCTTCATAATCCCTTTTTTTATAGATATTTTGTTACAATTTTTGAGCAAAAGGATTTCATATGGATGAATTTATAGAAATATATAATAAAAATCAGAAAAATATAGAGATTTTTATAAAAGAGAGCATTTACAATATTGGTGATTTAAAATCAAAATCTAACAAAAACTACAAACAACTTTTTAAAATATTTCCATCTTTAGAGTTAATTTACATTTCTGATATAAATACATTAGATCAAATTTCACCAAATATATTTAGAGATAAAATTGTAGATAAACCAATTGGTAGAAATAGACAATATTTATTAACTAATATTGATTTAAAAAGTGAGAAAGTTGCTATTACAAGACCTTATGTAAGTAGTGCAACAGGAGAAACATGTATTACAACCATAATTAAATTAGATGATTGTATAGTATTTTTAGATTTTAATTTAGAATCTATTTTAAAAAAATTAGGCTTTCTTGAAATAAATAAAAATTTTAATTTTTTAAGTAAAAGCTTCTATGTTGTTGTATGTTCTTTAATGATTGCATTAGCCCTTTTTGCAATTTATTACTCTTTACATGATTTTATTGATTCTTTTTTAAATGATTCTATTTCTATTGAATATATATTTGAGCCTATCATTGCCTTAACTTTAGGATTAGCAATATTCGATTTAGCAAAAACCATTTTAGAGCAGGAAGTTTTATTCAAAAGCTACTCAAAAAATGAAAAATCAGAATATAAAGTTTTAACAAAATTTATGATTACCATTATTATAGCTTTACTAATTGAAGCTCTTCTTGTAGTGTTTAAAATAGCAATAAACGATTATAATCAAATGCTAAGTGCTTTATATTTAATTATTGGTGTTGGAGTAATAATTCTATCTCTGTCTATTTTTATATTCATAACAAAAAATAAATAACTCTTTTAAGTATAAAGTATCTTTAGAAAACTTTATACTTATCTTATATTACTCTTCATTGTCTTTTCTTAGAATTTGTCTTCTATTAGCTTTGTTTAGTTCTATTTGTATAAACTCTTTTTCATATTTTTTATATCTTTTTAAAAATGGTGGTATTTTTCTACCTTCAACTGTCATAACATCATCTAAGATTGTTTTTACGATTAGCTCTTCATCATACATTTGACCTAAATATTCAAATAAGTATTCAGCTACTCTATCTAGTGAAATTTTAAAAGTACTTTCACTTCTTTTATAAATCCATTTACTAAAATCAAAGAAGTTGTCAAAAACTTTTCCATCTTTAAATAATAATTTAGAAGTTTTTATAAAATTTCCACTGTTATAAACTATATCCCAAAATCTTGCAAATCTCTTCATATCTTGCATAAGTGAAAAATCTATTTGATTGTTTTTTAATATATCATAAGGAGGATTTGGATTATAAACCATTCCATAAACCTCATCATGTCTACTTAAAGTTGTTCCAGAAAGTTTTTTTAATATTCCTATTTGTATTTCACCATTACTCAAAGTATAAAGCAAATCCAAATTTTCTCTAAAGCTTTCAATAGTTTCACCAGGTAGTCCTACAATTAAATCTATATGCATATGAGCATTTGTTTCATTGCTTAAAAAAGATAAGTTATCTTTTATCTTTTCCATTTTTAAATTTCTATTTATAGTTTTTGCAACATCTAAATTTAAAGTTTGAATCCCTACTTCAAGTTGGAGGCTTCCAGCTTTAAACTGTTTTAAAAGCTCTCTTAGTTCTAGTGGGAAATTATCTGGAATTACCTCAAAATGTAGAAAATAATCTTCATCTTTTGCTAAGAAATATTCCAAAATTGCTTTTGCATAAGATATCTTTAGATTAAATGTTCTATCTATAAATTTATAATTTCTTGCACCTCTATTCCAAAGTTTATCAATCTCATTTATAAAAACATCTGTTGGTAAATACCTCATACTAGAATCAATACTAGATAAGCAAAATTCACAAGTAAAAGGACAACCCCTACTACTTTCTATATAGATATGTCGATTTTTTATATCAAAATCTGTATAATAATCATAAGGTAACTCAATTTTATCAAACTCTACAGGTTTTGCTTGAATTATTTTATCTTTTGGACGAATTCCACCTAAGATATTTTTACATAAGTTATAAACACTTACTTCACCTTCTCCAAACATAAAATAATCTGCCATATTAAAATCTACCCTATGTGGTAAATAACTTACTTCTGGCCCTCCAAGAGCTACTATTGTACTTGGACTAATTAGCTTTATATATTTTACAATTTCTTCAACGTCTGTTGCATTCCAAATATATGTAGAAATAGCAACTATTTTTGGCTTATAAGCTAAAATCTCTTCAGCAATAGTTTGATTCTGACTATTTATTACAAACTCTAAAATTTTTGCTTCATCTTTTAACTCTTTTAAATTTGCAAAAAGATATCGCAAAGATAAGCTAGAGTGAGAAAACCTAGAATTTAAAGTAGTTAGTATTATGTTTTTATTTTCTATTTGATTCATCATGGGCGGATTTTACTTAAAAAGGTGTTATATTAACCTTTGATAAAGAATAGTTTAATATACTAGCTTAAAAATTATAAGGAAAGAGATGTTTAGAACAAGATTTGCTCAATTTAGATTAATTTCAATTATTGAAGGAATATCTTATTTAATATTAGTTTTTTTCGCTATGCCGCTAAAATATTTTTTTGCTGAACCTATGGCTGTAAAAATTTTTGGAATGATGCACGGAATATTTTTTATTCTTTTTTGTATTGCTTTATACAATGCAATGAGAAAATATAGTTGGAATTTTGGATTTAGTTTAAAACTATTTATATATTCACTTGTTCCATTTTTGTTTATTTTAATAGAAAAAGAGATTATGAAAAAAAGAGAAAATATTTAGGCAATTGCCTAAATATTTATTTGAATTTACCTTTTTCTTCAAGTAAATCTATATCAGCTATTTTTACAAAATAACTTTGTTGGTCTTGTGTTTGACTAGATTTTTCAGTTGGAACTAATTCATATTCACCTTCAACATTTGAAGAGTATCCTCTTAAATTTATCTCTAAGAAATCATTAAAATCTGTTACATCTATATCTAAAGTAAATGTTTTTTCACTATTTACATCTTTCCAGTTTTCATCAAAACCTTCTACCATTAAATATTCAGCTTTAACATTTTTACCTAACATACCACTATATAAATCATCTCCTGCTTTATAAAAATCTAAACTGGCAAAGTTTTTCGAACTCTTAGCTTTTATTTTCGAACCATCTTTTAATTGAGGAAAAGATACGCTAATTCCACCTGAATTTATCTTTTGTAATGCAGTTTTATATTTAAACTCTACTCTTAAAGTATTTTTATCTAACAACTTATAATTATAAGATACTCTATTATCATCTTCTGTTTCATAATTTCCACTCTCATCATACATATAAGAGTTATCTATCTCATTTTCTGGAAATTTCAAACCCTCTTTAGTTACAGATAAAGTATTATTAACATAAAGACCATCTGGTTTTAATTCAACTTTGAAAACTTTAAATTTTTTATCTTCTGAATCAAGTAAAACTATTTTATTATTTTCATCTAATTTCAACTCTTTATTTACATTGTCAACAGACTCTTTATCAATTTTTAAATCAAGGTTAATTGTTTCAAAGATATCATAAATACCTTCAAATTTCATAGATGATAAATCTTTGCTTAAAGCAAATTTAGATTTAAAATCAAGCTCTTTAAACCACTCTTTATTTTGTAAATTTAAATTTTTTGAGTTACCATTTAGAAATATTTCTATACCAGCTTTTGAAAGTGCATCTAAAAACTCTTTAGATTTTGTAGCTAATTTATCTGAATCTTGTTCTAAAGAATTATAAGCATCCATAAACTCTTCATATTTTTTAAATGGCACTTTATTAAAACTTAATTCTATAAAACTATTTTTTAAGCTTGTTTGAGTAGCAGCTCCTAATTCATTTGGCTGTTTTAAATTAAATTCATCAAAAGATATTTTTGAATTTCCTTCAATTAAATCATTTACAATCTTAGAAAAAGAAGAAATTTTTGTATTTTTTAAATTTAAATCTATACTATTGTCAATAATTTCTATTTTTGCAATATCAAGTTTTGAATCAACTGCTTGATTTAATTTTTCTTCATAAAAACTTTTAATTCCTTCAAAAGAGAATGTAAAATTATCTTCTTTACTAGTTAATTTTAATAAATCCATATTAAAAGTTTTTATATCTCCATTCATACCTCTTAACGTCATAGTTCCATCAGGCATAACATAATTTATATCTTTTATCTTATAGTTTTTATTTTCATCGATAGATACTTGGAATTCTCTATTTTTCAACATATTCTCTAAAGTATTTGTTGATTTATTATCTTGATTTGATAATAACTCTTGCATTAAACTATTTGACAACTTCGTTAAATATAAATTTAAATCTAGTTTTTTATTTAAAATATTTACTTTAAAATCATAATCTACACTAAGACCTTCTAAAGCACTATCAATATCTCTTTTATCAAAAAGCTTTATAGCTTTTTCTAGACTTTTTTTAAGTTCTCCTTGTTCTTGAAGACTAATTACATAATCTAAAGCTTTTTGTGCATAAGCTACTTCTATTTTACCTTCTGCTTCAATTTTTAATAGAACATCTTTTTTGTTGTATGTAACATTAAAACCATTATTTTTTAACTCTTCTATTTTTGCTTCTATTTTACTATTTGCTGTACTTCTCAAAGTAAAACATACAGCAATAACAATAGCAACTAAAACAGCTAATCCTAAAACTATCTTTTTCATCTATCTCTCCTTTTATTTATTTTTCTTTAATGTTTGTAAATCTATATCTGCAATTTTTATATAATATGACTGTTGATCTTGTGTAGAACTATAATCTTGTGTAGGTAAAAGTTCATAATTTACTTTATCAGCAGCCGTAGAATATCCTCTTAAATTTATCTCTAAAAAATCATTCATATTTGACACATCAATATCTAAAGAAAACTCTTTTTCAATAGTTGTATCTGTCCAGTTTTCATCAAAACCTTCTATCATAAGATATTCGGCTACTACATTTTTATTTAATAAACCACTAAACATAGTATCTCCTTTTTTATATACATCTAATTTAGCAAAATTTTTACTCGTTTTTGCTTTTATAGATTTGTCATCAACCAATTGAGGGAAAGATACTGCAATTCCACCACTTGAAAGAGAGTCTAAAGAAGTTTTATATTTAAAATTAACTCTCAAAGTATTTTTATCTATCATCTCATAAGTGTGAGATATATTTGTATCATCTAAATAACTATTAGGTGCATAAGCATCATCAAAAGAGTTTTTTGGAAACTTAAGTTTATCTTTTGTTATAGATAAAACATCATTTATATAAATTCCATCTGCTTTTAGTTCTAATTTTAAAAGTTTAAAATCTTTATTTGCTGAATCAATAAATTTCACTTTAGATTTTATATCTTCATTGCTATTCTCTAAAGCTTTTTGTGCAGATAAACTATCAACTTCTATATCAATTTTTAAAACATTAAAAACATCATTTAAATTATCAAATTTCATAGATGATAAGTTTTTACTTAATTCAAAATCGGAGTTAACTTTTAGTTTTTTATACCAATTGTTGTTTTCATAAATTAAATTTTCTGAATCTGCTGAAATTTTTAAAATTAAATTTGATTTAGATAAAGCTTCTAGGAAATCTTTTTGTTTACTTAAAAAGTTTTCATAACCTAAAGCAAAAGATTTAGAAAACTCTTTATATTTTTCATAAGGTAATTTATCATATTCAAAAACTAAAGAACTATTTTTAACAGTTATAAAATCTTTTTTAGTTTTATCTTTATCTTCTGAAGTATAAGAATATTCAAAATATTTACTGTTAAATTCATCAAAAGATATTTTTGTTTCACCTTTTAAATCATTATTATTAACAGCAAAATTAGATGAAAGTTTTAAATTTTTTATATTAAATTCCTCGTTAAGCCCTTCATAAATGAAATTTCCTATATCTAACTTTGAATCCCTTTTATTATTTTTATTTTCGTTGTACGAAAAAGTTGTATTTTCAATTAAAAATCTATTATCTAAATACCCCATATCATAATTTGCTAATTCAAATTTCATAAAAGGGATATTTAATTTACTTTTATCACCATTTATACCTCGTAAAATTAGAATTCCACTAGTAGAAACAAAACTAAAATCATTAATTTTAAACTTTCCTTCTTCGTTTATATTAATTTTAAGTTCTCTATTTTGTAATAATTTTTCAAAATTTTGTGGAGCATAACCATAAGAATATTTTGTTAAAAAATCATATTTAGATCTATTTGATAAAGAAACTAAATATAAATTTAAATCAAGTTTAGAATTGATATTGCATAAACTAAAATCATACTCAAAAGTTAATCCTTCCATTAAATCATATTTAGTTTCGCTTGGTATGATTTTTAAAAACTCCTCTAACTCTTTTTTTAGAGCTCCATCATCTTTTTTGCTTATTAGATATTCTATAGCTTTTGATGGGTAAGAAATTTCAATTTTACCTTTACCTTTTGTAGTTAAAAACTTACTGTCTTTTTCATAAGTTACATAAAATCCATTTTTATTTAACTCATCAATCTTTGCATTAATTTTTGAATTAATACTACTATTTAAAATAAATCCACTAACAACTAGTACAAAACATATTATTAGCGCCCCTATACCTATTTTTTTCATTTAAATCCTCTATTTTGGTCTATAAACTTTTATGTTTTCAAATTTATGTTCATCTTTCAAATATTGTCCATGTAATTGACTCATTACACCTTTATCACAATAAAGCAAATAAGTTTTATCTTGCTCTAATTTTTTAAACTCTTTCTTTAAATCATAAAATGGAATTTTTAAAACTTTACAAGGTGCATTTAAAGTATCACTACTTTGTCTAATATCTATGATTATATCACTTTCGTTTAGATTATTTACAACTTCTAATGTTCCAACTTTACAAACATCATCTAAAACTTCATCAATATTTTTTACTTTTGCATTTTTTATAGCTTCTTCTAAAACTGAATAATCAAAAGCTTTAGACTCTTTTTCTACTCTAGTAAAACTTCCATTTGTTACAGGATGTTGTGATATAACACCACAATATTCAGGCATAGCTTCTGCAAATCTTTTTGTACCGATTTTAGAAGCTATTTCAATAATATCTGGCTTACTCATAAATGATAAGGGTCTTAATACCAAAATATTTGATACATCATCAATTAATCTCAAATTTTTTAAAGTCTGACTTGAAACTTGAGCAACGCTCTCCCCAGTAATCAAAGCATCTACATTTAAATTTTGAGCTATTTTTTCACTAGCTAATAGCATCAGTCTTTTTAGCATAACACCCATATAAGGTGCACTAATATCCTTAAATATTTGACTAACTACATCTTCAAAAGGAACAGTTATAAAGGATACTCTATGTGAACTTCCAAACTTATTCCACAAATACCAAGAAACTTGTTTTACTCCTATTTCATGAGCAACTCCACCTAGATTAAAAAATACAAAATGTGTTTTCAATCCTCTTTTCATAGCCAAATATGAAGCAACAGTAGAATCAAATCCTCCAGACATTAAAGATAAAACTTCCCCTTGAGTTCCTAATGGAAACCCACCAAGTCCATAATGTTTTTTAGTAATAATATTTAATTGAGCATGTTCTAATTCAACTTTTATAGTAACTTCTGGATTTTTTAAATCAACACCTTTTGTTTTGTTATGAGCTAACATATATCCACCAACAGTTTGCTCAATATGTGTTGATTTGAAATCTTGTTTTCCAACCCTTTTTGCACGAACAACAAAAGTTTTATCTTCTATTGTTTTTGCCATATGTTTATTTACTTCTACTTTTATCTCATCTAAAGTATGCATATTATCTATTTGTATTGCTTCTAAAACCTGTTGTATTCCTGGTGTTTCAAGAAGTTTTTCTCTTAAATTATCACTAAATTCAGAAGGACAAACTAATTCAATTTTGTCAAAAAATTTTTTAATTTTTATATCACTTGAAATGTTGTTTGAAATTCTTTGAAGATTAAAAAAGAGTTGATTTATCATTTGTCTTTTAGCTGTTTCGCCTTTTATCATAATCTCTGTAAAATATTTGATTATGAATTTTTGTGTTTTAACACTATTTTCTTCCATTTTTGTACTGCCTGTTTATTTTTTAAGTCGGGATTATATCATTTTTTGAGATAATATAGCTTTTACAATATTTCAAAAGGCAAGAAATGAATATAGAAACTTTGGAAGATTTAGCTAAAGAGTTAAAAAATGATAAGAACAAAAATGTTTATAAAATTTTTGACGATTATGCTAAAAAAAACAATTTAAGTGAAGAAGAATTAGAACAAAAACTATCAAAAGAGTATGATTGTTTCAAATGTGATAGTTGTGAAAAGTTTTACTGTTATGATGAATACTCATTCTTTGATGAAGAGTGTATTTATTGTTTTGACAGCGAAGCCGATGATGAAGATGAGTTTTAAACTCTATTCATCATCAAAACTTGCATCTAGTTCATCTTGAATTATTAAAGCATCTATTGATCTTGGTTTTAAATTTAAAACCTTTGAACCTCCAGAACAACTTACAACTATTTTATTATCAACTACTGAAAAAGTAACTTTACCAGCACTTTGAATTATATAATCTGAAAAAAGTCTGTTTGCTACTCTTTTAAAAGAGAATTTTTCCGGGAAAATAATAAACTTTGAAGAAGTCATTATATATCTAGACTCTGTTTTAAAAACTTCAAGTAACCTATTTTTTATATTTTCATTTGTCTTTCCTGCAATTAAATCACACTTTAAATCTTCGTGTAAAAGACAAATTCTATCTTCATTTATTTTTACAAAACCAAACTCTTTTGGTTTTACTCTGGTATTGTAAAATTGTTTGAAAACTTCTATATGATCAAGAGAATTAGAGAAAACTATTAAACTTTTATTTGTTCTTGCAAATTTTGCAAAATTTGAAACCATTTCTTATATCCTTATAAAATAATAAAACACAAACTTGCTATTAATGTAGGAAGCAAGGCTCCTAAAAATAGATATCTAGGATCTATTGAATTATCATCAAAATGACTTTTTAGTATTGCAGCTCCAGCTGGGTTTGGTGCATTTGCAATAATAGTTAATCCACCACCACAAACTGCCCCTGCAACTAGGAAATATTTAAACTCATCACTTAATCCTTCAACTAGTGAACCTAAATAAGTAATTGCTGCATTATCTGTAAATGCTCCTAAAGTTATTGCCCCAACAAAAGCCTCTACATTACTCATATTTGAAATTATACTTTTAAGCCACCACTCTTGTTGACCTCCTAAAAGAACCAATCCTCCTAGAAAAAATGCAACTAAAAGACCTTCTCTTAACATCAATCTATCTTGATATTGTTGGTAAGCATAAGTAACTCCTAAAAATAATAAAAATATACTCATAAAGAAAGCTGGATAATGACCAAAATATACAACTAAAAAAAGAAATACAAAATGAGAAAAAACTATTGCAAATGGTATATTTTCTCTATCTGTTACAGTTGTTCTAATATTTATGAATGACAACTCTTTATAAAAAATAATAATCATTATAGTTGTATTCAGGAATATTGCAACTATTGCTTTCCAACCAAAAGTTGTAAACATAAAAGTTGTACTCCAATCCCAAGTTTGTGCAACCATTAATATTGGAGGTGCTGCAAAGTTTGTTAAAGTTCCACCAATAGAAACATTTATAAACAAAGTACCTAACGTCATATATTTAAGTTTTCTTGAAATACCTTGAGAAAATAGTTTATCTGCTAAAATTAATGCAGCTAAAGTCATAGCTGCTGGTTCAGTTATAAGAGAACCAAAAAGAGGAACTATCGCCATAACAACGAAATAAAAACCAATCGCACCTTTTTTTGGTAGTGCATTTGACATTTTTCTTACTAAAGTTACGACTGTTTGTAAAATAGGTCTAGTTCCAGCTATAACCATAATTACAAAAACAAACATAGTTTCAACATAACTTCTTGAATTTACATAATCTATAGTTTCATACTTTCCCAAAAAAATAAACATAAATATAACCAAAACCATAGCCCAAATTCCAAAAACAACTTCTATTTCTCCTAATAGATGAAAAAGACCAGAATGTTTTTCACTTCTATGTGCTAAATGTTCAAAATATTTAACTGAAAATATATGAATGATTGCTATTGCAAAAATTATGGCAGCAATAATCTGTAAAGTAGTAGGTGGCATAAAAACTCCTTAAAAAATAATTTTTTATTTTAATAATTTTCATTTTACAAAATTAGTGCTTAATTTTTTAAAATTATTTTATAGCAATTTAAAGTTACTTTATTTTATCGATAACATACTATTATTTATAATATATTGTATAATTTTATTTAAATAATTACAATTTATATAATAAATAATACTATTAAGAATTATAAAAATATTTATTATTTGGCTTATATAATAATTTATTAATGTCAATAATGTATAGATTTTATATAATTATAAATTATACAATTAAAGATTTTAAAATTGTTAAATTATTTTTATTTTAAATATTGTATATGTTTAAATACTATTTAAAATTTATTTATAGGACATAATTTTCTTATAATATTTTATTTACTATATTATCAACAAAATTATCATATAATCTTAACTTTAATTTTAAAGGTGACTTATGAGTGATACAATAAAAATATTTAATGCCAAAGAAAATAATTTAAAAAATATTAATTTAGAAATCCCAAAAAATAAACTAATCGTTTTTACGGGACTTAGCGGTAGTGGTAAATCAACACTTGCTTTTGATACCCTTTACGCAGAGGGACAAAGAAGATATATTGAATCATTATCTTCATATGCTAGACAATTTCTTGATAAAGTTGGGAAACCTGATGTTGAAAGAATTGAAGGTCTAACTCCCGCAATTGCAATAGACCAAAAAACAACATCAAAAAATCCAAGATCTACTGTTGGAACAATTACAGAAGTTTACGATTATTTTAGGCTTTTATATGCAAGAATAGGAAAACAGCACTGCCATCAATGTAATAAACCTATATCTCAAATGAGTGTAACGGATATTATAAACCAAGTTTTATCTTTACCAAATGAATCAAAACTTTTAATTTTATCTCCTTTAATAAATCGTAAAAAAGGAAGCTTTTCAGATCTTTTAGAAAGTCTTAGAACAAAAGGTTATGTAAGAGCTATGATTGATGGTGTAATGGTAAGACTTGATGAAGATATTGAATTATCCAAAACACAAATGCACACAATCAAAGTAGTAATTGATAGAGTTACGGTTAATGAGGCAAACAAAGATAGAATTGCTCAAGATGTCGAAAAAGGTTTAAAAGAAAGTTTTGGAGAACTTGAAATTGAAATAATAAATCATGAAGAGTTAAATATAGAAAAGCATATACATTATTCAGAACATATGGCTTGTTTTGACTGTAAAATATCTTTTGAACCACTTGAACCATTATCATTCTCATTTAATTCACCAAAAGGAGCTTGTAGCTCTTGTGATGGGCTTGGAATAAGATATACACTTGATATGAAAAAAATTATAAATGAAGATTTGGATATAGAAAATGGAGCTATAAAGATTATATATGGTTTTAATAAAGGCTACTATTTTAAAATGCTTATGGCATTTTGTGAAAGTGCTGGAATAAGTGTAAAAATTCCATTCAATGAATTAGAAGAACATCAGAAAAAAGCAATTTTACATGGAAGCGTAGATGATTTCTCATTTTTTTGGAAAAAGCATAAGCTTACAAGAAAATGGGAAGGAATAGTAAAACTAGCATATGACATGATAAAAGATGAAAAAGAGATGGCTGAATACATGACTGAGAAAAAATGTGATTCATGTAATGGAAATAGATTAAAACCTGCATCTTCAAGTGTATATGTTGCAAATAGAACTATTTCTGACATTTTAAATATTCCTATTGAAGATGCACACAAATTTTTTCAAGATGATAAAAATTTTGATTATCTAAGTGCTCAAAATAAAATGATTGCTGCTCCAATTTTAAAAGAGATAAAAGAGAGAGTATTCTTTCTTTATGATGTTGGTTTAGGATATATAACTCTAGGAAGAGACGCAAGAACAATAAGTGGTGGAGAAGCCCAAAGAATAAGAGTTGCTTCTCAAATTGGAAGTGGTTTAACAGGGGTTATGTATGTACTAGATGAACCCTCTATTGGTCTGCACGAAAGAGATACTAGTAAACTAATAAAGACTTTAAGAGCACTACAAGAAAAAGGTAATACTGTAATAGTTGTTGAACATGATAAAGAAACTATTATGGCTTCAGACTTTATAGTTGACATTGGTCCTAATGCCGGTAAATTTGGTGGTGAGGTTGTATTTGCAGGAACTTTAGATAAAATGAAGAAAGCAAAAACTTTAACAGCTCTTTATGTTACGGATAAGAAAAAAATAGAATATGTACATAACAGACCTCAAAAAGATTTTATTGAAATAAAAAATGTAAATATAAATAATATTAAAAATCTTGATGTAAAAATTCCTCTTAGAAATCTAGTAAGTATAACTGGTGTTAGTGGAAGTGGAAAATCTTCATTAATACTTCAAACATTACTTCCAGTTGCTCAAGAACTTTTAAATCGAGCTAGAAAAGTAAAAAAAGTTGATGGTGTTGAAATAGATGGACTTGATAAACTAGATAAAGTTATTTATCTTGACCAAAGCCCAATTGGTCGTACTCCAAGAAGTAATCCAGCAACATATACAGGACTTATGGATGATATAAGAGACCTTTTTAGTAAAACAAAAGAAGCTAGTCTTAGAGGTTATAAAATTGGACGATTCTCTTTTAATGTAAAAGGTGGAAGATGTGAAAAATGTCAAGGAGAAGGTGAAATAAAAATAGAAATGCACTTTTTACCAGACATCATGGTTAAATGTGATGCTTGTCACGGAAATAGATACAATACTCAAACTCTTGAGATACTTTACAAAGGTAAAAATATATCAGATGTTTTAAATATGAGTGTAGATGAAGCTTTAGAATTTTTTGCGAAAGTACCAAAATTGCATGCTAAACTAAAAACATTAAGTGATGTAGGATTAGGATATATAACTCTAGGACAAAATGCAATTACACTAAGTGGTGGAGAAGCACAAAGAATTAAACTAAGTAAAGAATTAAGTAAAAAAGATACTGGAAACACTCTTTATATCTTAGATGAACCTACAACTGGGCTTCATTTTGCAGATGTTGATAGACTTACAAAAGTATTACATCATCTTGTAGAACTTGGAAATTCTGTTCTTGTAATTGAACACAACTTAGATGTTGTTAAGAATTCTGATTTTGTAATAGATATAGGCCCTGAAGGTGGAAATAAAGGTGGAAAAGTAGTTGATATGGGAACTCCAGAATTTTTAGCTCAAAATCATAAAAATTCAGGTTCATACACTGGATACTACCTAGATAAAGAGATAAATAAGGCAGAGTAATCTTACTCTACCTTTACAATTTTTAGCTATCTTTACTTAAAGTTGCTTCTTGCATGCTTATAACATAAGCTTTTACTCTCATCATTTCTTCTGTTGGATATTGGTTTTCTATGTTTCCTCTTTCCACTTTTACATAAAAGTCTCTTGATTCTTTGTTATAACCAAAATCAATATTTGAGATTAAAGACTCATACTTCGCAGCCACTTTTGATGGATCTACTTTTATTTGCTCAACTGCTTCATTCTTTTTACCTTTAGAAATGGCCTCTTGCTGAACTTGTTCCAAATCTTTCTTATTGTTAATTGATGCTGAATCTGCAGTAGATCTTACTTGCTGCATCTCAATGTTTTTATTCTCTTTGTACTGATCAATTCTAGGAATCATACCTACTTCCATTTTCGACCTCCTTAAAAGTTTTATTACTATCATTATACACAAATTAAATAATTTTTGCATTTACCTTTTTTTGATATAATCTTAGAATATTTCAAATAATAAAGGTTGAATAATGTCAAATTCATTTAATTATGAGAGTTTAAAACTATTTTATATAGGAAAACAAAAAGATAATAACAGTTATGTTCCTCTTGTTTATCAAAATAAGGATTTATTAACTCATGCTGCAATTATTGGTATGACAGGAAGTGGGAAAACTGGGCTTGGAATAACTATTCTTGAAGAAGCAGCTATAGATAACATACCTTCAATAATAATAGACCCAAAGGGAGATATGACAAATTTACTTCTTACATTTCCAAATCTTCAAACTAGTGATTTTGAACCTTGGATAGAAGAACAAGAAGCGATTAATAGTGGAAAAACTATACAAGAATTTGCGCAAAGTCGTGCAGAACTTTGGAAAAAAGGATTAGAACAAGATTTCCAAGATATTTCAAGAATTGAAAAACTAAAAAATTCTGCTGATTATACTATTTATACTCCCGGAAGTGATGCAGGAGTTCAAGTTTCTATTCTTAGTTCATTCAAAGCTCCTTCAAAAGAAGTATTAGAAGATAATGAACTATTAGTCTCTTTGATTAACTCCACTGTAAGCTCTATTTTGGCTCTTATTGAAGAAAAAGCTGATTCAAGTTTAAAAGAGTCAATTTTATTATCTTCTATATTTTTAAATGCCTTTAAAGAACAAAAAGATTTATCACTTGAAGAGTTAATTAGCCTTATTGTAACTCCACCTTTTTCAAAAATTGGGGTTTTTGCTTTAGAGACTTTTTTTGCACAAAATGACAGATTGAAACTAGCATTAAAACTAAATGGAATCATAGCAAATCCAGCTTTTTCAACTTGGATAGAAGGAGAAGCTCTCGATATTTCAAAAATGCTTTATGATGAAAATGGGAAAGCAAAAGTAAGTATATTTTCAATTGCTCATTTAAATGATGCTCAAAGAATGTTTTTTGTAACTATTTTATTAAACCAAATGGTTGCATGGATGAGAAGACAAGAAGGAACAACTTCTTTAAAAGCCCTACTTTACATGGATGAAATTTTTGGATATTTTCCCCCTTCGAGTAATCCTCCTTCAAAACAACCGATGCTTACACTATTAAAACAAGCAAGAAGTTTTGGAATAGGAATAGTATTATCTACTCAAAATCCAGTTGATATAGATTATAAAGGTTTATCTAATATTGGAACTTGGTTTATAGGAAGACTTCAGACAAAACAAGATATTGACAAAGTAATAGATGGTCTAAGTGGAGCTAATCAAGGTATAAATAAAGCTCAAATAGCATCTCTTTTATCAAATTTAGAAAAAAGAAATTTTGTTTTAAACAATGTAAATGATGATGGAATTAAAGTATTTGAAACAAGATGGGCACTATCATATCTAAAAGGTCCAATTCCAAAAGATGGAATAAAAAAACTTATGAGTGAAAAGAAATCCTTAAATAACAAAGAAAAAATATCTGTAAATACTAGTGAAACAAAAATCGATATCTCAAAAAGTATTCCTAAACCAATTTTAATAAGTAATATTGGAGAGTTATATCTATATAGTTCTCAAAACAGTAATTACTATATGCAACCATATCTTATATGCTCAGGTTCTGTTAGATTTGTAAATACATCTATGCAAATTGATATTGAGAAAAATTTAAAATATAAGTTCTATCTTGATGAAAAAATGGAAGAAGTAAATTTTGATGAAAAAGAAGAGTTTTCTGATTTAAAATTTGAAACAAAAGAAAAAGCAAATACTAATTACTACGAACTACCTAAATTTATTCAAAATGAAAGAGATTTGAAACAAATTGAAAAAGATTTTTCTGATTATTTATATAGAAATTCTAAGCTTACTTTATACAAAATTGATTCTTTAAAATTATCTTCAAAACAAGAAGAAAATTTAGAAGATTTTAAAATTAGAGTTCAAGATAGATTAAATGAAAAAATCGATTTAGAAATAGAAAAATTAAAAAATAAATATGAAAAAGAGAATAGTGATTTTGAAACTAAAATATCAAAGTTATATGATAAATTAGATAAAGAAAAAAGAGAAGCTACAGCCTCTACAACCGATACAATTTTAGATATAGGGACTTCAATTTTAGGTGCTTTTTTTGGTAAAAGCAATGCTGCTTCTAGCTTAGGGAAAATAGCTAGTGGAGCAAAAGGAGCAAATAAAATTTTAAAAGAGAGAGAAGATGTAAAAATTGTAGAAAATGAAATAGCAGTGTTACAAGAGCAAAAAGCTTCTCTTTTAAATATTTTAGAAACTGAAGTATCAAAAATTAAAGAAGAAAATTCAATATCAAAATTTCAAATTGAAGAGTTCTATATAAATCCAAAAAGAACTGACATTTACAACCTAAAATTAGAACTTTTATGGCAAGAACAATAAGAATTTAAAGGTATGAAATAAATCAAAAATTTATTTCATACCTTTTTTCAAGATTTGTATTTTTTAGAATACTATTTATAGTTATTCCATTAATTCCGTAAAAATCAAATAAATAAGTATACAAATTTTCATTAAAAAGTTTAAAATATACTTCATTTATAAACTCTGTACAATATAAAGTATCATTATCTAAAAGGAAAGAGTAATCAAACTTTATTTTACTTTTTTCATATTCATCTAATATTTTTTTTAAATCTTCTTCTTCAAAACTATTTTTAGTTCTATAAACTGCAATTTTTTTTGCATTTTTTGTAAAATCTAAAATAGATTGAATCTTTAAATCATCATTTTTTTCATCAGCTTCCATATGATAAATTTTTAGCTCATTATCTTTTCTAAAAACTATTCCAAGATGAGAGTAAGGGGATTTATCAATATTTGAGAACATATCACTTAAAATATTTTGTTCTTTCCTAAATATTATATCACCACTTTTTAATTCAACCATATTCTTAATATTATCGCTATTTAGACTCTCTTTATTTTTGTCTAAAAACTTCATAACTTGAAAATAAGAAAAAAATAGTAAAAATATTAATACTATGAATCTAATTTTCATTATTTATTAATGCTAACTTTCCATTGATCTTCTAATTTTTCAAGCTCCAAAATATTGTTTTTTACATTATCTTTTGTTTTTTCTTCAACTATAACAGTTGCATTTACTTTACTATTTTCTTTAACATCAACTACTTTGAAACTATTTAAATCTTTAAAAATAGTTTTCATACAAGCTGATAATTCATTTTCTTGTTTTAAATCTTTATCAAAACATCCCATTGTAAATGTAAGCCCCATCAATCTTTGTGTAGAATCTGTTGAATATTTTTTAAATGTTGCAACATCTCCATTTTTTAAAGAGTTATAAAATTTCTCAGTTGCATCTTTTGGACTCTCTCCTCCACAAGCTGTAAATAAAATAGCACTTGAAAGCGCTAAAATTGAAACTTTAATAGTAGTTTTCATACTTTCCCTTTTCTATATTTTTTAAAACAATATCCAAAAAAAACTTACAAATAAAATTTTAGTATAAACAAAAGTAGTTTTTAATTATTTTTTTGTTATTTTAAAACTTTATTTTATATGGAGACATAAATGTTAAACTTCAAATTTATGATATCTATTTTATTGTTAAATAGCTATCTGTTTTCTTCTAGTATCAATTTAGATTTAAAAAATTATTTAAATAAAGATGCTAACTCAACATTAGTAAAAATCGATAGATTAAAAAATTATTATTCAAATAATGATGCTAAAACTTATTGGATAGATAAGAGTGGAATTAAAAGTATCTCTTTAGAATTTATAAATTTAGTTAAAAATGATCCTGTTTATAAACCAAATGTAAATAAACTTTTTAAAATAGATGAACTTGAAGAAAAAATTTCAAAATTGGATAAATCTAATCATTCATACAATAAAGATTTATTTGATATTGAAATATTGCTAACTCAGATTTACGATAAATACACAAATTATTTACTAAAAGGCTCAATTAATTGGCAAGCTTTTCAAGAAAAATTAAAAGAGTTGAAATTAAAGGATATTGATGCCCAGTGGGATAGAGATCTTGTAAAAAAAGATAATAAGCAGATATTAAAAGAGATTATTGAGAAAAATGATGTTTCAATAATTTCAGAAAAAATTGATACTAATTTTCCTAATAAAAAAGAGCTTGAAGATTCTATATTAGCTTTAGAAAAGATTATTAAATCTGGCGATTACAAAAAACTACCTCCTTTTAAAACCCTAAGAATTGGAGATTATGGAGAAAATGTAAAATTCTTAAGGGAGAGACTTTTCCAAAGTAACAATTTACAAACTGCTTGTAAAAATAGTGTAAATATTGAGAATTTAGTTACAAATAGTGTAAATACTGAAGAAAATACAAATAAAGAAGAGATAAAAGAAAATGAAGTAATAAAAACTATATCTTGTGAAGAGTATTTTGATGAAGATTTAAAAAATGCTGTTATTAGTTTTCAAAAACAACATGGTCTTTTAGCAGATGGAATTGTTGGTCCTTCAACACAAACTTTTTTAAATAAAAGTGCAAAAGAAAAAATAAATCAAATTAGATTAAATATAGAAAGAATGAGATGGCTCCCTAGAGATTTTGGAGAAAAATATTTACTAATAAATATTCCTGAATATAATTTAAAAATTATTGAAAAAAATGAAATAAAACTTAACATGCCAGTAATTGTAGGTGATGTAAAATACCCTACTCCAATTTTTTCAGACAAAATGTCGTATATTGTATTAAACCCTACTTGGAATATACCTAGCAGTATAATTAAAAAAGAGGTTATTCCAAAATTAATGGAAGATCCAAACTATCTAAATACAAAAGAGATAACTGCATTTAATAACTGGAGAGATGAGAGTGAACCAGTAAATAACAAAGATTTAATAGATAGCATTATATTAGAGAATCCTGAGGCATTGGAAGGGTTAAGATTAACGCAAGCACCAGGTACTCAAAATCCACTAGGAAAGATGAAATTTATGTTTCCAAACAAGCACTCTGTATACTTGCATGATACACCAAATAAATATCTGTTTGCAAATAGTAGAAGAGCTTATTCTCATGGATGTATAAGACTTTCAAAACCAAATGAACTGTTAAATATACTATCAGAAGATAATCAAAATATTGATCAAAATAAAGTTACAGAAATTTTAAAAGATAATAAAGAAAAATCTATAGGACTAAATCAAAAACTTCCTATTCACATCATCTATCTTACATCTTGGGTTGATGAAAATGGAACTTTACAATTTAGAGAAGATATATATAACTACGACAAAATCCAAAAAGAGTTGCTTTTTTAAGCTCTCTTTTTTATTTTATTATAGAGATATTTTTTAAAATATGTTTTATATTATCAACACTTAGTCTATGAGTATCATCTAAAACTTTCATAAAAAATCTTACTTCTGCATTTGTAAAACCATCTGGTTCTTTCTCTTTTATTGAGACTTCATCATTTCCACAAAGTCTAACTCTTTGTAGTTTTTCATTTGTCTCTTTTACATAATAAACAACATCTATTTCTGATTGATTAATTTTTTCTAAAGTTACAATAATCTTATCCTCTTTTACGATATAGCAAAAGTCATTAAATAGTTCTTTGAAATCTTTACTATTTATATAACCAATATAAAGCTTTGTATAAATATCAAAATATAAAAACATTTTTGGAGTAGAAAAAAACTTCAAATCAACTTCAAATTTTGGATGTTTTCGAGAGATATTTAAAATCCACTCTAAAGTTGGAAAATATGGGAACTTCTTATATTTTATGCTATAAGCTTCTATAAATTTTTTATCTTCTGGTGCTTTTAATGTTTGAAGTTCATTTTTTACTTTTTTTGCAAATATTATTTTCTCTATTAAATCATCATCATTCAAATCATTTGTAAGCCAAATAGTTGAATATTCTGGGAAGTTTTTAGTTCCTGTTGAACCTTTTGTTAAAACTATTAAAGCTTTTATTTCTAAAGAAGGAAAGATTATTTTTAAAAGTGCATATTTTTTTGCTAATCTCTTGTTTAAACTTGCTGTTTTTTTTGAAGTACTCATTTCTACAAAATATACACTATCTTCAGTAAAAAAAAGTGCATCAAACTCACTAATATCTTTATATGCTGATTTATAAACTATTTGAGAACTTCTATCTATTAAAAGTCCACTCTTTATAAAATGGTTTTCCTTTGCTTGATAAGGTCCTTTTAGAACAAAACTTTTTATATCTTTATTTTCTAAAGCATATTTTAAAAGAAGTTCATAGATAATATTTTCATAAATTTCACCAACAAAACTACTATAAGCTGTAATATATGAGATATCATCTTTTGAGATATTATTTTTAACCAAGTATTTTAAAGTTTTACTATCATAAGAGTAATGAAGAAGGTTCTCTTTTATATCATCTATTTCTAAATTTTTAATCTTTTCCGTAATTTTAAACTGCATCTTTAAATCTTTTCCCCATAATTTACTTAATTATACTAAATCTTTTCGAAAATTAAAACTTTAAGTCCATTTTCATCACTATTTGAGACAAATTCTTTTGGATTTTCTATTCTTTTTATAAATTTAAAGTCAGGAGCAAACTCTTTGAATATCTCTTTTAAATACGAACTAGTTAAAAAAGGATCATTTAAACAAGCTACTATTAATGAACCTTTATTAGAAAATGAATCCAATCTTTTTACAATCTTTACATAATCATTTGTTGCGACAAAAGAACCTTTTTGGAAAGATGGAGGATCTATTATTATAATATCAAATGGTGATTCACTTTTAATTCTACCAAAAGATTTCAAAATATTATGAGGAAGAAATTTAACATTTTTTGTTTCTAAACCATTTATATGGTGATTTTGTCTTCCTATAGATAAACTATTTTTCCCCATATCAATATTTACAACTTTTGATGCTCCTCCAAAAATAGATGTAACAGAAAAAGCACAAGTATATGAAAAAAGATTTAATATGCTTTTATTTTTAGATATATTTTTTATATATTCTCTTGTATTTTTCATGTCAAAAAACAGACCAATATTTCTATTTCTAAAATCAATTTTATACTTCAAACCATTTTCTATAGCATAAAAATTTTCTGGAATTTCTCCATATATTGATTCGAAAAAGTCACTATTTTTATACTTTCTTTGAACTATTAAATTTTGAAAGTTATTAGATAAAGTTAGATTTTTTAATATTTTAATAATTTCTAACTCTTCAGAATTTTCTTCATAAAAAGTTGCAAAAAGTGTATTATCTAAGCTATCAACAGTCAAAAATGAAAAATTATCATAGAAATTCCCTCGACCATGAAAAACTCTTTTTATTTCATCTGTTTTATCTTTTAAATTAATACTTATATTCTCTTCTAAATTCTGTAAATTCATAAAATTTCTTTTCTATTGTTTTAATTTTAGATTATACTTAAAATAGCTAAATAATTTAAATGTTGATAGTGCTAAAGGGTGTTAAAAAGTAAAATAATAAAAGTAGAGAATAACTCTCTACTTTTTATTTTGTAATTTTATCAACAAAATTACTTACAGGTGTTACAAGTTTTTGTAAAAGCATACTTACAAGAATAAATACAACCATCCACACAATAACAGCTGCCCAAGAAGGTAAATAATCAAAGAAAACATCATATCTTCCCATTAATGGCCAGTGAATTAGATAAACTTCATAAGAAAATGCTCCATAAATAGCTAAAAACTTACTTTCAACCTTTTTAAGAACAAATATAACTACAAATGCCATCATAATAACAACACAAGCTAATTGCTCAACTAAATAGTTCTCTCCTAGTATCGCTTTTACTGTAGGCCAATCTTTTGCGCTTGTATGCTGAGAAACATAAGCTACTATTAAAGCCATCACTAAAATAACTAAATATCTAGGTAGATTTGAATTATCTCTAAAATTTTTAATTGATTCAACCAATTTATTTTTTTCATTTGGTTTGATTGCTAAAAGCCAAGCCATAACAATACCTATAGAAAAGGCTACTGAATGAAGTCTATGAAGCCAATTACTTCCAAGGTCAAGTGGATTTGTTCCTCCAATTATTAAAGCAATAACTGCAAGGATAATAGCAGTTAACCAAGGTGCTTTTTTAATAAAAAATAGTGGGAAAAGAATATAAAACATCATCATCCAAGTAATATACCAAAATGGCGAGTTTACATCAGCAAAACCATCAGCAGTTGGGAAAAATCCAAGTGCAGACTTAATCATATACATAAATCCATAATTTTTATCTAGGAAAATAAAATCAGCAATAAACATTATTATTAGAGCTATCCAAAAAGGAATAAAAATTTTAATTACTCTTTTTTTATAGAACTCCAAAGTACCCATTGGTCTTTTCATCATTCCCACAGTTAGTCCAAACCCTGACATTAGTAGGAATAAATCAACTCCAACTCCAGCAATTGTAGAAAGAGGATACAAAAACTCCCAATTATTTACTTTCATATAAGTAAAATGTGCAAATACAACGGTTAAAATTCCCAACCCTTTTAACTCATTTGTAACACTAATAGGAAAAACATCCGTATGAGAACTTTTTTTAATAGTAAGAAAAACAACTAATAAAAAAGCAACAATTACAATCTGAGTTGCAAATTGAACATCATCTGTAATTTCATATGTAACCTGACCTATAGCCATTGGCTATCTCCTTTTAAAATAAATATCTGTTAATATAATATCTTAAAAACATTTATTTATTACTTTATATAAATAAACATTTTAGTTATTCATCCAATTTTTTATATTTTGTGCAAGTTCATCAGGAAATTCAAGAGGAATATTATGACTCGTACCAAATCTTTTTATTAAATTTATATTATGTTTTTCATTTTCTAATTTTCTAATTGCTAAAGAATCAAGTAATCTATCATCAGAGCTATAAAACATAGTTACAGGCAATTTTAACTCTTTTAAATGTGATGATAAATCCTCTCTATTAAAAGTACTCTCAAGTTGAGATATAAATGTATCTTTACCCATTTCATTAAACATAGTAACAATAGTTTGCAATAATTCTATATCATTTTGATTTTGTTCTTCAACTAGAGTTTTTGCTTTTTGTATATCTAAATAAATTTCATCATTTATTTTCGCAAATTCTAATTTTTCTCTTCTTCTAGCTAACTCAATATCAGAAGTTTTTGCAGGAGTTGCACTTAGCATAAACAATCTTTTTACTCTAGAAGGAAAATTTATTGCAAAATATGAGGCAATATAACCTCCTAAGGAAAAACCTAAAAGATTAATTTTTTCTTCTTGAATCTCTTTATGTAAAAGTTTATTAATTTCATCAAAATTTGTACTTTTTGGAATTTTCAAATGTACAATTTCAAAATCATCTTCTATTTTTGGTAAAATCCTATTCCATAATCGTTCATTTGTCATAAGCCCAGGAATAAAATATATTTTTTCTTTCATTATATAAAACCTTTAAATTTTTTATTAGATTTTACTAAAAGCCAACTTAATGAAGAAATCTCATCATTTTTAATAAGTTTTACTTATTTATATTAGATTAAGTATACTTATATAATAATCTCAAATATTTATAATCATGGAGTTTAAAATGAATGTATTTGATAAAATAAGAGCATTTTGTAGACCATTTAGAATTGTTATAGGATTAGTTTTAATAGCCATAGGATATTTTACAAGTAATGAGTGGTTTTATTTAGGAGTTATCCCTTTGGCAGCAGGACTTATTGATTTTTGTCCACTTTGTAGTGTTAGTGGAAAATGTACACCTAAATTTAAGAAGTAAATTACTTCTTAAATTTAATAATTAACATTCCAGAAAATTTATTACCCCTGACTTCATCACTTTTTTAAAATCATGAAAAAAACACTCTTAAAAGCTCATATATATGGGTTTCTAATTTTAAAGTTGGGTGACCCACGATATAATTTTATATGTTTATACGTAAAAAAAGAAATTCAAGCGGCAGTGTTAGTATTCAAATCTTAGAAAAAGTTAATCGTAGAAATATACTTATTAAAACAGTAGGTTCTTCAAAAGATAAAAATGAGATTGAATTATTCTATGAGGAAGCTTTAAAATTAATTCCGGAACTAACAAATCAACCAATATTAGATCTTTTTCCAAGCGAGAATAGTGAGAATATTTTTGATACATTTGTAAAAAATCTTTCAACAAATAGTGTTTTATGTATTGGACCAGAACTATTTATTGGGAAAATATTTGATTATATTGGATTTAGTAAAATAACAAAAGATGAAATATTAAAACATTTAGTAATCACAAGACTTATAAACCCTGGTAGTAAATTAAAAGTTATTGAATACCTAAAAAGATATAGAAATATAGATATTGATATTATGAAGATTTATAGGTTTATGGATAAGTTTCATAATAAATACAAAGATGAAATAGAACAAGTTGCTTTTTTACATACAAAAAAAATAGTTGGAGAGATAACTGTTTTATTTTATGATGTAACAATACTCTACTTTGAGAATGAGGATGAAGATGATTTAAGAAAGATTGGATTCAGTAAAGATGGGAAATTTCAAAGTCCACAAATAATGCTTGGACTTCTAGTAGGTGAATATGGATACCCAATAGGCTATGATATTTATGAAGGAAATAGCTATGAAGGTAATACACTAATTCCAATACTAGAAAAGTTTGAACAAAAGTTTAATTTACAAAAACCAATTGTAATTGCAGATTCAGGATTATTATCAAAACAGAATATTGAAGAACTGAAAATAAATAACTATGAATTTATTCTGGGTGCAAGAATAAAAAATGAAAATCATATTACAAAAAAAGAGATACTTTCTCTAAATCTTAATGATGAAAATAATTTAGCATCTGTCAAAAAGGATGATCTCACTTTAATTTTATCATATACTCAAAAAAGAGCAAAAAAAGATAAATATAATAGAGAGAAAGGTTTAAAAAGATTAGAAAAAACTATTAAAAGTGGGAAACTTACTAAAGATAAAATCAATAGTAGAGGATATAATAAATACCTTCACTTAAAAAATGAAATTGAAGTTGTAATAAATTATGAAAAATTTGAACAAGATGGACTTTGGGATGGTATCAAAGGATATGTAACAAATACAACTCTTTGTCCAAATGATGTTATTGAAAATTATTCAAATCTTTGGCATATAGAAAAAGCTTTCAGAATTTCAAAAACAGATTTAAAAATTAGACCAATTCATCACTATTTAAAACATAGAATTGAGGCTCATATTTCAATATCATTTATAGCCTACACAGTCTATAAAGAACTAGAAAGAATTATTAAAATTAATGATAGAAATTTGTCAGTGCAAAAAGCACTAGAAGAGATAAAAACAATTTATGGACTAGAATATACTAATCCAATTACAAATAAGAAAAAATTTGAAATTCTACAACTAAACGAAATTCAACTAAAAATACAAAATATTATCGATATTGAACTTGGGTGACCCATTGATGAAGTCAGGAAATATTTATAATCATGGAGTTTAAAATGAATGTATTTGATAAAATAAGAGCATTTTGTAGACCATTTAGAATTGTTATAGGATTAGTTTTAATAGCCATAGGATATTTTACAAGTAATGAGTGGTTTTATTTAGGAGTTATCCCTTTGGCAGCAGGACTTATTGATTTTTGTCCACTTTGTAGTGTTAGTGGAAAATGTACACCTAAATTTAAGAAGTAAATTACTTCTTAAATTTAATAATTAACATTCCAGAAAATTTATTACCTTTATAGAATTCTACTCTATATTCGTTATTATTTGTATCTATAGAGTAAGAATTTTGTATATCACCTTTCGTTAGTAAAATATCATCTTCACTATCAACTCCATCTTTGCTATAACCTATAATATTTACCCTATAAGAAGATTTTAGAATTTTAAAATTATTTTCAACTTCTATAATATTACCTAGCTTTGTTTCAATAATTTTTCCATCAATATCAATTTTTATCTTTTCTTTTGCATCATGTAATTCAAAAATTTCTGGAACTAAAGTAGTAACTTTCTGGTTCCCAATATAAACTTCATAATAATTTTTTACACTTTTAACATTTCCTAAAATATGTTCAAAATTAAAACTATTTTTTGAATTCTTCATTGGTACGAATCTTAACTCATTTTTAATATTTTCTAAATCTAATTTTATATTATCGTTTATTGTTAAAGTACCAAATTGAGCTATTAATTTTTGTACTTCATCATAATTATTTAAATCAAAATCTTTTTCAAATTTTATATCCATCAAATTCATAAACTCTTCAATTGATTTTAATTGATAAATTACCTTATGAGTAAGATCTGTAATATTTTTACTTGTCTCTATTGCAAAAGCTGGTTTATTATTTGTAACAGCAAAATAAGTTAAAGATAATTGTTGTTCTTCATCTTTTGCTTTTGTTTCAGTATTTTTAACACTAAAAAAATGGAAATCTTGAAATAATTTATCTTTATTTAATGCGTCTCTTACTTTTGAAGCTATCTCATCTAAATTACCAAATTTATCTAAAGAGTGTATTTTCTCTTGATCAATAATTGTTGTTTGTCCCCATGCTTTTGGGTTAAAAATCGCATTTTCATAATCTTTTCTATAGAAACCATGTCCATCATGTAAGTTTAGAATCAAATCAACTTTTTTATTTGTAATCAACTTTTTTATTTTTTGTATATTTGCAAAATCTGGATCTTTTTTATCAATTTTACTAAATTTTCTATTCATATCTTTGTATATACCTCTAGCATCTGCCATCATACTATCAATATTAACACTAGGAGCCACCCATACATTACCTTTTTTTATTTTATAATGTTTCTCAAAAAATGCAGGTGCAAAATAACCTCCAGGCTCATCACCATGAATACCACCAATAATAAGAAGTGTATTACCTTTTACATCTGCTTCTTTTTTATATAAAGAAAAATCTTTATTGGAACCGAAAAGATTTATAACTAAAATAAAAAGAACAACCAAAAACTTCATAATTCTCCTAAAAATAATAAAAAAATAGTTAATATAATATCAAAACGCTTTTTAGAAATTGGTTAAGATTGTATTATTTATATTTTTCACCAGCTGCTGCCGTAAATGTCATCTCAACAAGTAATTTTGGATTTACTATTTCAGCCTTTACACAAGCCCTACTTGGAGCTGTTCCTTCTGAAAACCAAGAATCCCAAACTTCATTTAGAGCATCAAAATTATTAAAGTCTGTTATATAAATAGTTACTGCTAAAATTCTTGATTTATCACTATCGATTAACGCTAAACTAGCTTCTGCTTGGTCGAATATTTGTTTTACTTGACCTTTTATATCTGCATTTTCATCTGTATCAGCAACTTCTGTAAAAGTTGCGATTTGATTAAATACAGTAATATCTGACCAACGTTTACATGGATTTATTCTATGAATTTTCATTAAAAACCTTTTTAATATCTAAATTTTAAAAATTTTATCTAATTAGTATTTAAACAGTTAAGATTTAAGAACTATATGAATCAATAGGATTATTTTTATAGTTATGTTAAAATCTTAATAAATAAAAATTTATGGAAAATATTATAATGAAAAAAAACAGTAATAAAAATATAGAAACATTTGAAGAACTATCTAATTTGGGTGACTACTCTTTTATAAAAAATCTAAATTGTGATCCCAATTCAAAATTAAATGGTGATAATAAATCACCAAGAGAGATTTTTAGTGGACATTATGTACTAGTAACTCCCACTCCAATAAAAAATCCAATATATATTTCTCACAGCCAAAAGTTTTTCGAAGAATTAGGTTTTAGTGAAGCTCTAACAAATTCAGAAGATTTTATCAAAATGTTTTCAGGAGATATGCATAATATTTCTAAACTTACACAAAATATAGGTTGGGCTACTGGATATGCATTATCTATTTATGGAACTGAATATTATGCCCAATGTCCTTTTCAAACTGGAAATGCCTACGGAGATGGTAGAGCAATATCAATATTTGAAGCAATTATAAATGATAAAAGGTGGGAATTTCAACTAAAAGGTGCTGGAAAAACACCTTATTGTAGAGGTGCTGATGGACGTGCTGTTTTAAGATCAAGTGTTAGAGAATTTTTAGCACAAGAACATATGCATGCGCTTGGTATTCCTACATCAAGATCATTAACTTTATTTACTTCTAAAGATGAACAAGTAAAAAGACCTTGGTTTAGAAACAATTCTTATTCAAAAGAGCCTGAAGTTATGATTGATGAAGATGTTGCTATTGCTACAAGAGTTGCTTCTTCATTTATAAGAGTTGGCCAAATAGAACTATTTGGAAGACGTGCAAGAAAAAATGAACATGAAAATGCTTTAAAAGAGTTAGAGATGATTATTTTACATTTGATTGATAGAGAGTATAGTGAAGTAATCAGAAAAGATTTAAGCTTAGAAGAAAAAGTTATTTTATTAGCAAATGAGTTTCAAAATCGTCTTACTTCATTGGTAGCTAATTGGTTAAGAGTTGGATATTGTCAAGGTAATTTTAATAGTGACAATTGTGCTGCTGGAGGATTTACACTTGATTATGGTCCTTTTGGTTTTATCGAAATGTTTGATCCTAAATATCAATCTTGGACAAATGGAGGAATGCACTTTTCATTTTTCAATCAACCAATAGCTGCTCAGAAAAACTTTAAATCATTTTGCAATTCTCTAAAACTCTTATTTAATGGTAATTCAGAAAGTTTACAAAAACTTCAAGAAATTGAAAATAACTTTTCAAATGTTATGCAATCAAAAATAGAAAATATGTGGGCTAATAAACTTGGAATTGATAAATTTAATTTTGAATTATTTGAAGAACTAATAAATCTTATGATAGAAACAAAAGTTGACTATACTATATTTTTCAGAGAATTATCAAATATTCCAAATGATGTTTATCTTCTTGAAAAAAGTTTTTATAAAAATTTAGAAAATGAAGAGATAAAAATAAAATGGAATAATTGGTTAGAAAAATGGAAATTACATATTAATCTTAAAGATGAAGAATCTACACAAGAATTATCAAATAAAATGAAATTAATCAATCCTAAATATACTTTAAGAGAATGGCATCTAGTTTGGGCATATCAAGAAGCAGAAAATGGAAACTATGAACCAGTAAATGAATTACAAAATATTATGACAAATCCATATTCTGAGCAAACAAAAGAAATAGAAGAAAAATATTATGTTAAAAAACCTTCAAACTTTTTTGGAATAGCAGGTATATCTCATGTTAGTTGTTCATCATAAAAAAGTTTTAATTTCGAGAGTATAAAGTAATAAATGGTGATATTTATTTTTTATGAAAAGTATATATTTCCAGCAAGAGCAATAATTGTTAACACTTTTAATAATAAAATTTGTGCAATTTTGCTTTCTTTTATTTTATCTATCAAATCTTACCTTTTAAAAAATTTTATATAAATATCAAAAAGCTAAAAGAAAGATGTATTAAAAGTACATCTTTCTCTAACTTAATGAAAAAATAAATTCAAAGTTATTAGAAATTATTCCCACTCAATAGTTGCAGGTGGTTTTGATGAAATATCATACACTACTCTATTAATTCCATCAACTTCATTAATAATTCTTCTTGAAATTGTTTCAAGTATTTCATGTGGAATATGTGCAAAAGTTGCTGTCATTCCATCTGTTGCATCTACTATTCTTACACAAACAGTGTTGTCATAAGTTCTATTATCTCCCATAACTCCAACAGATTTTACATTTAAAAGTACTGTAAACGCTTGCCAAGTTTTTTCATAATATCCAGTTGAATGTAATACATCAAGTAAAATAACATCTGCTTTTCTTAATAAATCTAAGTCTGGTTTATTTACATCTCCCATAACTCTAATTGCAAGTCCAGGTCCAGGGAAAGGATGTCTATTTATCATATTTCTTGGAAGTCCTAACTCTAATCCTAAAGCTCTTACTTCATCTTTAAAGATTTCTCTTAGAGGCTCAACTAACTCAAATTTCATCCAATCAGGAAGTCCACCAACGTTATGGTGAGATTTTATAGTTTTAGATGGTCCTTTTACAGAAACAGATTCAATAACATCTGTATATAAAGTTCCTTGCGCTAAAAATTCAACACCTTGATGTTTTTTTGCTTCTTTATCAAATACTTCAATAAAAGTTTCACCAATAATTTTTCTTTTTCTCTCAGGATCTGTAACCCTTGCTAATTTAGTTAAAAATTCTTCACTTGCATCAACAGTAATTAAATCAATACCTCTAGATTTAAAAATAGTTTCAACTTGTTCTCTTTCATTTGCTCTTAAAAGACCATTATCAACAAATACTGGAATTACTTGATTTCCAATTGCTTCAAAAAGAAGAGTTGCTACAACAGAACTATCAACCCCACCTGAAACAGCACATAAAACTTTTTTATTTCCAACTTGATTTTTAATTTTTGCCATTTGTTCTTTTGCGAAACTTCCCATATTCCAAGTACTTTCACAACCACAAATATATTTTGCAAAATTTTTAAGAAGCTTACTTCCACACTCTGAATGATAAACTTCAGGATGAAATTGGAAGGCATAAATATTTCTATTTGTATCAGCAATAGCTGCATAAGGTGAGTTTTCACTAATTGCTATTTTCTCAAAACCAGATGGAATTTCCTCTACTCTATCTCCATGACTCATCCAAACAATTTGCCCAGATGTAGTGTCTTTGAAAATTTCATTATCTGCTACAATTTCTAACTGCGCTTTACCATATTCATGACTAGTTGCAGGAACTACTTTTCCACCGAAATGTTGAGCAATAAGTTGCATACCATAACAAATTCCTAAAATTGGAAGTCCTAAATCAAATATTGTACTATCTGGATGATATGAATCAGCGGCATAAACAGAAGCTGGTCCACCTGAAAGAATTATTCCTTTTGGAGTTCTTGCCATAATATCTTCAATTGATTCACTATATGGAACAATCTCTGAATAAACTCCACTCTCTCTTAATTTTCTAGCAATAATTTGTGTATATTGGCTACCAAAATCTAATACAACTATCGGTACATGTTTCATAAAAATTTTTACCTTTCTTTCACGCTTTTTTTTAATATTTTATTCTATCTAAAAAGACTTTTTAATCTTCTTTTATAAAATGAGCCCCTAAAGATTTCTCTCTTTTTAGACTTGCTTTTAATATAGTTCTTGCTGTTAAAAGTCTTAAATATAGTAATCTTCCAACATCAAGCTTCAGATAATTCTCTATTCTTTCTAGTGCTTCTTTTAACTCTTTTTTACTTCTAACAATTCCTGCAGTTTCCCACATTGTTCTTCTTAAATCGTCTTTTATCTCTTTATCTATATTCTTATTTCTTGTATAAACTTTTATCTCTTTGGTATAGTTTTCTTTTGATATTTTAAAATTTTCTTTTAAAGAATTATTTACTGCAATTCTTGAGAATACTAGCCCTTCTAATAAAGAGTTTGATGCTAATCTATTTGCTCCATGAACTCCATTACATGCAACTTCACCAATGGCATAAAGATTTTTAAAACCTTTAACTTTTGTATCCAGTCCAACTTCAATTCCACCCATACAATAGTGAAATGCTGGGCTTATTGGAACATTTTCAAAAGGAAGTTCATATCCTAAGTCTTTAATATTCTCATATATATTTGGAAATCTTTGTTTAAATGCTCTTTTTTCAAAGTTTTCAAATGATAAATAAACACCCAATCCAGTTCTTTTATTGTAATCAAAAATAGCTCTACTCACTATATCTCTAGGAGCCAACTCTCCATCTTCATGATAATCAAATAAAAATCTTTTACCATTTTCATCTACAACAAAAGCACCCTCACCTCTTAATGCTTCGCTTAAAAGAGGTTTTCTAGCAAAACTTGTACCTTTTAAAACCGTTGGATGAAATTGAGTCATTTCCATATCTTTTAAAGAAATGTTTTTTTCAGCGATAATTCCATGAACTTCTCCTGCATTAGCAGTTGAATTTGTATGATACTTATAAATAGAACCAACCCCTCCACTAGCAATTATAACGTTATTAGAAAAAGCAACTTTTTGTTCATATTCACTTGTGAAATATTGTACCCCATAACAAATATCATCTTGAATTAATAGATCACAAACTACTGCTTGAGTCAATATTTCATGAGGGCAGTGTTCAAGTAAGAATAGATGAATTTCTCTTCCTGTAGCATCTCCAGAAGCGTGTAAAATTCTATTTCTACTATGAGCAGCTTCTTTTGTGTAAGCCAAACTTCCATCTTCCTTTTTATCAAAATTCATACCTGCATCAATAAGCTCTTTTATTGTAGGAATTGATTCTTTACTTAAAAGCTCAACTGCCTCAAGATTGTTATAATTAGCACCAGCTTCTAATGTATCTTTTATATGCGCTGGGATATCAGTTTCATCAACTGCACTTGCTATTCCACCTTGTGCCCAGAAAGTATTTGAATTCCAAGTAGACATTTTACATAGGATTAAAACTCTTTTATCTTTTGGTATAAGTCGAGCTGCATTTAATCCTGCTATTCCAGCTCCAACTATTATATAATCATATATCATTGTTGTTTTGTTTCTTGTTTATCACTTGGTGCATAAATAGGATCTGCTTTATATCCACAACCACTAAAACTAAATAAAACTCCTGCTATAATTAGCGTATGAAAAAAATTAACGATATTCTTACTCATATTGAATCCCTTCCTGAATTTAAAAAATTTAATACCATAAAATCAATCTCGAAATTTATTGATATTCTTCCTGCAAAACTTAAAAATGGTATCAAATTTGCATATGTAAAAAATAGAACTCTTTTTTTTGTATTGACTCACCAAGTATATAAAATGGAATTCAAGTATAACAAAGAGGAAATAAAGAATTTATTAGAAAAATATCAATTTGACGATATTTCTGATATAGATTTTTTTGTAACAAATAATATAAATGTTGAAAAAAATAAGAAAATTGAAGATACGAAATATGAAGAACGCTCTTTAGGGATTTTTGAAAATAAAGTAAAAGATGAAAAACTTTTTTTAAAATTTGAAAATATTAGAAAGATTATAAAAGAGTCAAAAAATACTTGAAGAATAAATTTTTAATCTAAAAACTTATTACAAAGTATAAATTTAACAATGAAATATTAAAAACCTACAGCAAAGATATTTTTCTTTTTATTATGTTTTAATGACATATTTTGTGCTTGAATATAGATGTTACATAATCTTAATTCAAATAAATCTTGTGCATCAGAATGTAACCAATAATCTTCTTCAATTAAACTTCTTGCAAGATCTTCAACCTTTTTATTATCCATGTTTCTTATGGCTTCAACTGTATAACTAATCTCTTGAGGCTTCCTCTCAAACTTTTCCGTAATACTCATATATAATTCCTTTTTTTTGATATTTATTTTTAAGTTCTTAACCTAAAAATTATAATATTTTAGTGAATATTTATTTCAATTCGATTACATTATCTAAATAAGAAGGTATTTAAATTCATAAAATTTAAATACCTAAATTATCTTATAAAGCAGTAGCCATATTTAAATAATGATGAGCCATGTAAGAACTTCTAGCATATGGACTTGCTTTTACAAACTCAAATCCCATTTTATAAGCAATATCTTCATATCTTTGAAATTGTTCTGGTTTTACATACTCAATAACCTTCTCAAAGTCTCCACTAGGTGCTAAATATTGGCCAATACTTAAAAATTTACAACCTACTTCTAATAAATCTTGAAAAACTTGAATCATCTCATCTTCTGTTTCACCAAGCCCTACCATTAAAGCACTTTTTGTTTTTATTTTATCTCCACCAAGCTCTTTTAGTTTTCTTAAAACTTCTAAACTTCTTGCATAAGTTCCATTTCTTCTAATTCTATATAAGCTCGGAACTGTTTCTACATTGTGTCCAATAATAGTTGCACCTGATTCTATAACTCTTTTCAAACTATCTTCATTTCCTTTGAAATCAGGAATTAATATTTCAACTTTTGTTTGAGGAGATTTTTCTATAATATCTTTTGTTACTTTATAAAATTGCTCAGCTCCACCATCTTTTAAATCATCTCTAGCAGGACTTGTTATTACAACAAATTTCAGCCCTAAACTTAAAACTGAAGTGGTTACTTTTTTTATCTCTGTTTCATCAACTCCATTTGGTAATCCTGTTTTTACATTACAATATGTACATCTTCTAGTACAAATATTTCCTAAAATCAAAAATGTAGCGTTTTTATTTGAAAAACACTCACTTATATTTGGACATTTTGCTTCTTGACAAATTGTGTGAAGCCCACCTACATCTTTTAATAAATTTTCCATTTCAACTTGCGTATGAGGAGTTAATTTTTTTCTTAACCATTCTGGTTTTTTAAAATTTGCTTCACTTGTATTATTAGTATTAAATTGTTGTGTCATATTTTCCTCTTTAATTATTTTCATTATTTAATCTATTTAAAATTTCTATTTCATCACTATTTAAATCATCTTCAATAAATTCTACATTAAAACTTTCTATAAATGCTTTTACAAGAGCATCTTTTGCCTCTTCAAAACCTAAATTTATTCCAAAATCATCTAAACTACTTCCAAAAAATTCACTATTTTGTTTTTTAAATAATGGAATTGAACCATGTTGTAAAATGCAATTTTTTGCTCTTTTTTGAGCATTTCCACCAATCTTTTTATCATTTATTATAATATCATAGGCTTCAAATCCAACTTGACAAAAAGGACTTTTACTCAAAATTATATTTTCATTATCCTTTGCAAAACTAGCTTTTAATCCTAAATATTCGTAAAATTTCAACAAAAATTGACATAATAGAAAATATGTCTCTTTTACATCACGATTTTCAATCATATTTGGATTTAAAACTATTGTATAAGAGATATCATGTCCATGAAAAAGAACTCCACCACCTGTTAATCTCTTAGATACATTGTTTTTATACTCCTCTTTTAACGAAGAATAATCGTCTATATTTTGCCCTGCACCAAAACTAATGCTATCTTCCCAAGAATAAATTCTTAAAATTGGTAAGCTATCATTATTAAAAGCTTTAAATAATGCTTTATCTATATTAGAGTTAACCTTAGAACTAAGGTTTTGTGATATAATCAATCTAAATTTATTGTTAAACTTCATCTATTTTTTGTCCTAAAAAGATTTGACTAAGTGAATTATAATTTAATTCATATTAAAATTGCAAATTAATTTTAAAAATTAAGATAACTTTTATAAAAGGAGATTTATGCCAAAGTTACATTTAGAAGATATCAATCCACTGGAAACAAAAGAGTGGATGGAAGCTTTAGAAGCTGTTATAGAAGAAGAAGGAGTTGAGAGAGCTCATTTTCTACTAGAAAAATTAATAGACAAATCAAGAAGAAGTGGCGCTCACTTACCTTATAGTGCAACAACTGCTTATATAAATACTATTCCTACTAGCGAAGAACCAAAGATGCCAGCTGACATGGATTTAGAAAGAAAAATAAGATCAATTATTAGATGGAATGCTCAAATTATGGTTCAAAGAGCTTCAAATAAACAACTTGAACTTGGTGGTCATATAGCATCTTTTCAATCATCTGCTACACTTTATGATGTTGCTTTTAATCACTTTTTTAGAGCACCAAATGAAAAAGATGGTGGAGATTTAATATTTTTTCAAGGACACATTTCTCCAGGTATTTATGCTAGAAGTTTCTTAGAAGGAAGATTTACTCAAGAACAAATGGATAATTTTAGACAAGAAGCATTTAATGATGGATTATCATCTTATCCACATCCAAAACTAATGCCTTCATATTGGCAATTCCCTACAGTATCTATGGGACTTGGACCATTACAAGCTATTTATCAAGCAAGATTTTTAAAATACCTTACAAATAGAGGAATTAAAGATTGTAGTGAACAAAAAGTATATTGTTTCATGGGAGATGGAGAGTGTGATGAACCTGAATCTTTAGGTGCAATTGGTATGGCTGCTAGAGAAGGTTTAGATAATCTTATTTTTGTTATTAACTGTAACTTACAAAGACTTGATGGTCCAGTTAGAGGAAATGGAAAAATTATTCAAGAACTTGAAGGTGAATTTAGAGGAGCTGGTTGGGAAGTTCTTAAAGTAATTTGGGGAGGTCTATGGGATGCACTTTTAGAAAAAGATACATCTGGTAAACTTCTTGAATTAATGGAACAAACAGTTGATGGAGAATATCAAAACTTTAAACAAAAAGGTGGAGCATATACTAGAGAGAATTTCTTTAATAAATTCCCAGAAACTGCAAAACTAGTTGAAAATTTAAGTGACAATGATATTTGGAAATTAAATAGAGGTGGACATGACCCTGTTAAAGTTTATGCTGCATTCAAAAGAGCAGTTGAAACAAAAGGAAGACCAACAGTAATCTTAGCAAAAACTGTAAAAGGTTATGGAATGGGAAGTGCTGCTGAAGGTATGAACATTGCTCACCAAGTTAAAAAAGTAGATGTAAACCACCTAAAAGCGTTTAGAGATAGATTTGATTTACCTATAAGTGATGAAGCAGTTGAATCTTATTCATATTATAGACCATCTGAAGATTCTCCTGAAATTAAATATCTAAAAGAAAGAAGAGCTTCTCTTGGTGGATTTGTACCTCAAAGATTAGAGAAATTTACAAATAAACTAGAAATTCCTGCTTTAGGTGATTTTGAAAGTATTTTAGCTGGAAGTGGAGATAGAGAAATATCTACAACTATGGCATTTGTAAGAGTTTTAAATGTTTTATTAAAAGATAAAAATATTGGAAAAAGCATTGTTCCAATCGTTCCTGATGAAGCTAGAACTTTTGGTATGGAAGGTATGTTTAGACAATTTGGTATTTATTCAAGTGCTGGACAAAAATATATTCCACAAGATAAAGATCAAGTAGCATTCTATAAAGAAGATATTAAAGGACAAGTTTTACAAGAAGGAATTAATGAGTTAGGAGCTATGAGTTCATGGATTGCAGCAGCTACTTCATATTCAGTTAATAACTGTCCAATGATTCCATTCTATATTTTCTATTCTATGTTTGGATTCCAAAGAACTGGTGACTTATGTTGGGCAGCTGGTGATCAAAAAGCAAGAGGATTCCTTGTTGGTGGAACAAGTGGTAGAACTACACTAAATGGTGAAGGTTTACAACACGAAGATGGTCACTCTCACATTTTAGCAAATACTGTACCAAATTGTATTACTTATGATCCAACTTATGGTTATGAAGTTGCAGTTATTGTAAAAGATGGTATTGATAGAATGTATGGTGAGAAACAAGAAGATATCTTCTACTATATTACAACTTTAAATGAGAACTATGTACAACCTGCAATGCCTGAAGGTGCTGAAGAGGGAATTATAAAAGGTATCTATAAAGTTAAAACTTTTGAAGCAAGAAATGATTTTCAAGTTAAACTTTTAGGTTCAGGATCAATTTTCCAAGAAGCTATTAAAGCAGCAGAAATTTTATCAAGTGAATATGATATTAAAGTAGATATTTACTCTGTTACTTCTTATAATGAATTAACAAGAGAAGCTCAAGATGTTGAAAGAGCAAATCTTTTAAATATAGATAAAGAGCCTCTAGTACCATACGTTGAAAAAGTTTTAGGAAGCAATAATGACAACATTATTATTAGTGCAACTGATTATATAAAAGCTTATTCTGAACAATTAAGACCTTACATAAAAGGAAGTTTTAAAGCTTTAGGAACTGATGGTTTTGGAAGAAGTGATAGTAGAGCAAACTTAAGAAAATTCTTTGAAGTTGATACAAACTTTATTGTTTATACTACTTTAGCAGAGCTTGCAAGAAATGGTAAATTAGATAAAAAAGTGGCTCTTGAAGCTATGAAAAAATATGAGATTGATGCAACTAGAATCAATCCAAGAAATGCTTAAGGAGTAAAAAATGGCAAAAGTTTATGATGTTTTTATTCCAGATTTAGGTGCTGATAAAGATGTTGATTTAATTGACATAATGGTAAAAATTGGTGATAGCGTTGAAATTGAAGATGGGCTTATCACTTTAGAAACTGAAAAAGCTTCTATGGATGTTCCAACTCCTTATAAAGGTAAAATTGTTGAAATTTTAGTAAAAGTTGGTGATAAGGTAAACAGTGGAGATTTAATTGCTAAAGTTGAAGCAACTGATGAAGTTGAAGTAAATAGCTCACAAGCAGATGAAGTTGCTGCTACTGCTTCAAAAGTTGAAGAGGTAAAAGAGGAAATTGCTGCTATAACTCCTCCACAATTTGTAAAAGAACAAACTATAAAATCAGTTGTTGAAGAAGTAAGAGTTCCTGATTTAGGGGCTGAAAAAGATGTAGATTTAATTGATGTTATGATTCATATAGGAGATATAATTGTAAAAGATTACAGTATTATCACTCTTGAAACTGAAAAAGCTTCTATGGATGTTCCTGCACCTTTTGGTGGAGAAGTTATTGAAATTTTTGTAGAAAAAGGTCAAAAAATCAATAGTGGAGATTTAATTGCAAAAGTTATTAAAACTGTTGTAATTGAAGATAAAGTTCCAACTCCAACTTTTGCTGCAAGTTCAACTCCTACAACTGTTGAAAAAGAGAGTGGTTCTAAACCAACTTTACAAGAAGTAGCAGCTAGAAGTGCAGATATTGAAGAAGAGAGTAAAGTTTTATCTAAAAAAGCTACAAAAGTTTATGCAAGTCCAAGTGTTAGAAAAGTAGCAAGAGAGTTTGGAGTTGATTTAGGTTTTGTAAAAGGTAGTGGAAATAAAGGAAGAATTTTAGTTGAAGATATTAAAGCTTATGTAAAAGAGCAACTAAATAAACCAGCTTCTGCTTCAAGTATCGGATTTGGATTTAGCCTTCCTGAGTCAAAAGAGATTGATTTCTCACAATTTGGAAAAGTAAATAGAGTTGAATTAAGTAGAGTTCAAAAAATATCTGGACCATTTTTACATAAAAACTATTTATCAGCTCCTCATGTTACACAATTTGATGAAGCTGATATTACTGAACTTGAAGAGTTTAGAAAAGAACAAAATGAAAAAGCAAAAGATTTCAAACTTTCACCTTTAGTATTTATTATTAAAGCTGTTCAAAAAGCTTTAGCTATTCATCCAAAATTCAATTCAAGCTTAAGTTTAGATGGACAAGAATTGATTATGAAAGAGTACTATAACATTGGAGTTGCAGTTGATACTCCAAATGGTCTTTTAGTACCAGTGATTAAAGATGTTGATAAAAAAGGGTTTAAACAAATTGCTCTTGAATTAGCAGAACTATCACAAAAAGCAAGAGATGGAAAACTAACTTCAAATGATATGAGTGGAGGATGCTTTACAATTTCTAGTCTTGGTGGAATTGGTGGTACATATTTTACACCAATTATAAATGCTCCTGAAGTTGCAATTTTAGGAATTTCAAAATCTTCTATTAAACCTGTGTTTAATGGTAAAAAATTCAAACCAAGATTAATGCTTCCATTAAGTCTATCTTATGACCACAAAGTAATAGATGGTGCTGATGGTGCTAGATTTACAACAACTGTATCACAACTTTTAAGTGATATTAGATTGTTAAGTCTATAAGGAGACTAAAATGACTGAAGTTAAAACTCAAGTTTTAGTAATTGGGGCAGGACCTGGTGGTTACTCTGCAGCATTTAGATGTGCTGATTTAGGTCTTGAGACAGTTATAGTTGAACGACACCCTACTTTGGGTGGAGTTTGCTTAAATGTTGGATGTATTCCTTCAAAAGCACTTTTACATGTTGCAAAAGTTATAGAAGAAGCAAAACATATAGAAAAAGCTGGAATATTTTACGAAAGCCCAAAAATAGATATTAAAAAAGTTGCTGAATACAAAAGTGGAGTTGTAAAAAAACTTACTGGTGGATTAGATGCTATGGCAAAGATGAGAAAAGTTCAACATATTCAAGGTGTTGCTAAATTCTTAGATGAACATAGTGTTGAAGTTAGTTTATCAAATAGTGATGAAAAAACAAAAGTAACTTTTGACTACTGCATTATTGCTGCAGGTAGCCAAAGTTCAAAAATGTCATTTATTCCTCATGAAGATCCAAGAATTTGGGATTCAACAAATGCTTTAGAAGTAAAAGAAGTTCCTAAAAAACTTTTAATCCTTGGTGGAGGAATTATTGGTCTTGAGATGGGTACAGTTTACTCAACTTTAGGAAGCCAAGTTGATGTTGCAATTAGAGGTGAACAACTAATGACTGGAACAGATGCTGATTTAATAAAACTTTATACAAAAGCAAATGCAAATAGATTTAATATCATGTATAAAACTCAAACTCAAAGTATCATTCCAAAACCTGATGGTATTTATGTAGAATTCAAAGGTGAAAATGCACCTAAAGAAGGAATTTTATATGATGCTGTTTTAGTTGCTCTTGGAAGAAGTGCAAATGGAAATAAACTTGGTCTTGAAAATACAAATGTTGAAGTAAATGAACAAGGATTAATCAAAGTTGATTCTCAACTAAGAACAAAAGTTCCTCATATTTTTGCTATTGGAGACATTATTGGACAACCAATGCTTGCACATAAAGCTGTTCATGAAGGTCATGTAGCTGCTGAAGTAATTGCTGGTCATAAAGTTTACTTTGAGCCAAAACAAATTCCTTCTATTGCATATACATTCCCTGAAATTGCTTGGGCTGGAATGACTGAAATTGAAGCTAAAAAAGCTGGAATAAACTATGAAGTTTCTACTTTCCCATGGAGCGCAAGTGGAAGAGCACTAGCTAGCGATGTTTCAAATACAGGTATGACAAAATTAATCTTCAACAAAGATACTCATCAATTAATTGGTGGAGCAATTGTTGGAGAAAATGCTGGAGAGCTTTTAGGTGAAATTTCACTAGCTCTTGAAATGGATTGTGATGCTGAAGATATAGCTCTTACAATTCATGCTCACCCAACGCTACACGAATCTATTGGTATGGCTGCTGAGATTTTCGAAGGAACAATCACAGATTTACCAAACGCAAAAGCTGTAAAGAGAAAGTAATTTCTCTTTACACAAAACTTTTCAAACTATAAATTAAATCACTTCATAAAATCTATTTGGGCATAATACTAATAATATATTATTAAAAAAAGAAGATTAATGGATAAATTAAATAAATTTTTACCAACAACTAAAGAAGAGATGAAACAACGAGGTTGGGATGAGCTTGATGTTGTTTTAATAACAGGTGATGCATATATAGATTCGCCTTTTATGGGAATTGCTGTTGTTGGAAGAATATTAGAAGATATTGGACTAAGAGTTGGAATAATAGGACAACCTGATGTTAATAGTGATATTGATGTTAAAAGATTAGGTGAACCAAAACTTTTTTGGGGAGTTAGTGGTGGAAGTATTGACTCAATGGTTTCAAACTATACAGCTACAAAAAAGTTTAGAAATGATGATGATTATACTCCTGGTGGAAAAAATAACAAACGACCTGATAGAGCAACTTTAGTTTATACAAATTTAATAAGAAGATATTTTAAAAATACTGTTCCAATTGTTTTAGGTGGGATAGAAGCAAGTCTTAGACGACTTACACATTATGATTATTGGTCAAACAGTTTAAGAAAACCAATTTTATTTGATTCAAAAGCTGATTATATGGTTTATGGAATGGGTGAACAAGCAATAATAGATTTGGGGCTTTATTTAAAAGAAGGTAAAGACGTGAAAACTATTGCAGGGCTTTGCTATATTTCAAAAGAACCAGTAAAAGAGTATATTCAAATTCCATCTCATAAAGAGTGTTTAGAAAATAAAGAGAAATATATTGACCTTTTTAGAACATTTTATGACAATAATGACCCAATGTATTCAAAAGGTCTCTGTCAAGAAGTAGATGGAAGATACCTAATCCAAAACCCACCAAGCCGTTATTTAGAAGAAAATGAGATGGACAAAATAGCCTCTTTCCCATATCAAAGGGATTTACATCCATATCATGCAAAAGAAGGAAAAGTAAAAGCTTTAGAGACTATAAAATTCTCAATTATGACACATCATGGTTGTTGGGGAGAGTGTAATTACTGTGCGATTGCAGCCCATCAAGGAAGAACTATAAGAACAAGAAGTGAACAAAATATTTTAGGTGAAGCAAAACATTTCACAACTATGAAAGATTTTAAAGGAATTATCTCTGATGTGGGTGGACCAACTGCAAATATGTATGGTTATGAATGTAAAAAAAAGATAAATTTAGGAACTTGCATAGATAATAAAAGATGTGTTGATGCGCATAGACTTTGTCGTACAATGAAAGTAAATCATAGTAGAAACATAAATCTTTTAAGAGATATAAGAGCAGTTCCTGGTGTTAAAAAAGCATTTATAGCTTCTGGAATTAGATATGACTTTATAGCTGCTGATAAAAATCATGGAAAAGAGTATTTAAAAGAGATAATTGACCATCATATTTCAGGTCAAATGAAAATAGCTCCTGAACATACAAGTGATGAAGTACTTCACCATATGGGAAAACCAGGAAAACAATCACTTATTGAGTTTAAAAGAATGTTTGATGAACTCAATAGAGAAACTGGTAAAAAACAATTTTTAACATATTATCTAATAGCTGCTCATCCAGGATGTAAAGAAAGCCACATGCATGAGTTAAAGCAATTTACAACTCATGAATTAAAGATAAATCCTGAACAAGCTCAAGTATTTACTCCAACTCCAGGAACTTACTCAGCTGTTATGTATTACACAGAACTTGATCCATTTACAAAAGAAAAAATCTTTGTTGAAAAAGATACATTAAGAAAAGAGAAACAAAAAGAGATAGTTGTTACAAAAAAAAGTTTTTCTAAACCAAAAAATAGTTCTGGTTCAGGAATGCAAGGTTAAAGAATAAAGAGATTTTTTTCTTTATTCTTTAAATTTCAATACTATAAAAACAAGAAAAAATTTCATCTTTTTGCAAGATTTGAATTCCTTTTTTCTCTTCTATATTTTGATTCGAATTTTCTTCATCTGCAACTCCAAACCAAGGTTCAATACATACAAAAGGTGCAAGATTTGGTTTTGACCAAATTCCTAAATAAGGAAATCTTTCAAATTCAACTTTTAAAATTTTATTATTATTTTTATCTCTTAGATTAATAGATTTTATACTCAAATCATTAAAAATCAAAGCATCATTTTTAAATATATTTTCATCTAAAAAAAGTTTATTTTCTATAAAAGACAACTCTTCATCTTTATAAACTAACCCTTTTTCATTTAAAAAATATCTCTTGGCTTTTTCTACATTTTCAAATTCTAAAAAATCACCATCTAAAATATTAAAAGCTGGATGGGCACCTATTGAAAAATAGATACTATCTTCACTTCTATTTTTTATTTTATAAGAAATTATTAGTTTTGTTTTGTCTAATTTATATGAGATATTCAACTCAAATAAAAAAGGATAAATTTTAAAAGTTCTTTCATCACTTTTTAAAACAAACTCTATAAAATCTTCCTCTTTTTTAACTAATTCAAACTCTTTATCTCTTGAGAAACCATGTTGAGACAAATTATATTTTTTATCTTTATAAAAATATATATCATCTTTTAATCTTCCAACAATAGGAAAAAGAACAGGTGAGTGCCTTGCCCAGTATTTTGAATCTGCTTGCCATATATACTCAAAATTATTTGTAATTTTTTGAAGGCTATTTAGTTCTGCTCCAAAAGATCTAATTTTTGCTTTTATAAAACTATTTTTTATTTCATAATTCAAAATATTTCTCCTATTTATTTATATCTTTTAGTATTCTCATTGAATTAAATATTGCTATTAGTGCAACTCCCATATCTGCAAAAATTGCTTCTTTCATTCCTATAAGCGCACTTGCTCCTAAAAATAAAAAGCCAATTTTTATAGCCATAATAAATACAATGTTTTGATATACAATAGCTTTAGTTTTTTTAGCTATTTTTATAGCATCACTTATTGCATTTAAATTGTCATTTAAAACTATAACATCAGCAGATTTAATAGCTAAATCACTTCCAACTCCACCCATAGCAAAACCAATATCTGATGCAGCTAATGTTGGAGCATCATTTATTCCATCCCCCACAAAAGCTGTTGTTTTTCCACTCTCTTTTTTTATTTCTTCATAAATTTTCAATTTATCTTGAGGGAGAAGCTCATATTTTATATTCTCTATTCCTATAGCTTTTGATACTTCAATTGCTTGCTCTTTTTTATCACCTGTCAACATATAAGTTTTAAAGATATTCAATTTTTTTAATTCTTTAATAAACTCTTTTGCTTCAGGTTTTATAATATCACTTACTACAATATACCCAACAAGTTTTGAATCAATTGATACATAAACAACATTTAACTTCTCTTCTAAATCTTCTGAAATCTTTATATCGAATTTTTCAAGAAGTTTTTTATTTCCTATTAAAATCTCCTTTTCATTTACAATAGCTTTTATACCCAAACCACTAAACTCTTTACTTGAATTTAACTCTTTTAAATTTAATTCTTTATCATAAGATTTTACAATTGCTTTTGCTATTGGATGAGTTGAAAAACTCTCAACTATTGCAGCATATCTTAAAAGTTCATCTTTATTTATATCAAAAGCTTCTACTTTTATAACTTCAAAAACACCTTTAGTTAAAGTTCCTGTTTTATCAAAAACAATATTTTCAATTTCTGTTAGTTTTTCTATATAATTTGCACCTTTTACTAAAATACCTTTTTTTGAAACAGCACCAATTGCGCTAAAAAAAGATAGTGGAATAGATACAACCAAAGCACAAGGACAAGAAATAACTAAAAATACCAAAGCTCTTTCAATCCAATCAGAATATAAAGCACCTTCTATAAAAAATGGTGGTAAAAATGCTAAAAATAGAGCCATAACAACAACAATAGGAGTATAAACAGCTGCAAATTTTGTTATAAACTTCTCAGCATTTGCTTTTTTTGAACTTGCATTTTCTATAAGTTCTATAACTTTTGCAATAGTTGAATCTTTATAAAGAGAGTTAACTTTTAAATAAACAGCGTTTGAAACATTTATAAATCCACTTAAAACAGATTCATTCTCATTTATAGTTTTTGGTCTAAATTCCCCTGTTATTGCACTTGTATCAAATAGGCATGAATTATTTAATAATATAGCATCTACTGGAACTTTTTCACCTACTTTTACTAAGATAATATCTCCAATTCTTAGCTCTTCAGGAGTTCTTTGAACTACAATATCACCCTCTTTTACAAAAGCATACTCTGGTTTGATATCAATTAGTGCATTTATATTATCTCTAGAATTTGAAACAGCAACCCTTTGAAACATTTCACCTACTTGATAAAATATCATAACCGATATACCTTCAACAAAATCAGCCAAACCAAAAGCACCCAAAGTTGCTATTGACATTAAAAAGTATTCATCAAATACTTTTCCATTTATTATGTTATTAAATGCTTTGTATAAAACATCCCAACCTACAATTATATAAGCCACAATATAAACTGCAATTTGCATTTGTCTATTTTCTATATAGTTATAAGAGATATAAGTTAAAAAAAGAGATACTAGCGTAATAGCTAAAAGCTTTTTATCTAGAAGTTGCCAAAATGTTTTTTGCTTTTTATTCTCTTCTTTTACTATAAAAACTTCCTTTTCAATTTTTTGAATCTCTTTTTCAATAACATCCAATAAATCATTATTTGTATTTTGTTCAAAAGTAAGAGTTGAAGTAGAAAAATTCAATTTAACATTTGATAATTCTGGCATATCATTTAAAGTTTTTTCTATTTTTAAGGCGCAATTTGCACAATCTAAATTTTGTAATTTTACTTTTTTCATCTATGAAATCTTTCTTTTTTTATATTTTAAGAGAAAAAAGTATATCTATAAGGATATGAATTGATTATTAATTTTAAAAGTAAGTAAGATGATTTTGAAAACATCTTACTTATAGGATTAGAATTTATTTAGTTTTTAAAGTTGAATTCACTCTTCTATTTCTTGAGCCATTAGATGAAGATTCACTTTTTTTTGAAAAATGTCTATTGTTGTTTTCTCTAGATTTTGAGCTTAAAGATGAATTTTCTTGATCTCTTTTTGAATTAGAAGTTTTATCTTGTGATGTAGAAACTTTATTTTTTGTTGCTCTACTTTGACTATTATTTTTATTTTTACTGTTTGAAATAGATTCCGCTTTTATATTTGGATCTACTTTAAATCCATCTATTGCAATTTTATTTATTTTTTGTTTAATTAATTTTTCTATTCCAAATAAATATTCATGTTCATCAACACAAACTAAAGATATAGCTTCACCTTTATTTCCAGCTCTTCCTGTTCGTCCAATTCTATGAACATAATCTTCAGGAACATTTGGTAATTCAAAATTTATTACATGTGGTAATTGATCTATATCTATTCCTCTTGCTGCTATATCAGTTGCAACCAAAACTCTTACTTTTCCTGATTTAAAATCATCTAAAGCTTTTGTTCTTGCACCTTGAGATTTATTTCCATGAATTGCAGCTGAAGTTATTTTATCTTTTATTAAAGCTTCACTTAGCTTATTAGCACCATGCTTTGTTCTTGTAAAAACTAAAACTTGTTTCAAATTATTTTTATTTAAAAGATGAACTAAAAGCTCTTTTTTTCTATTTTTATCAACTAAATGGATAGTTTGTTCAACTTTATGTGAAGTGCTATTTGCTTTTGAAGCCTCTATTAAAACTGGAGAATTTAGTAATCCATCTGCTAATTTTTTAATTTCAGGTGAGAAAGTAGCTGAAAAAAGTAGATTTTGTCTTTTTTTTGGAAGAAGTGCTAATATTTTTTTAATATCATGTATAAATCCCATATCAAGCATTCTATCAGCTTCATCTAAAACCAAAAATTCAACTTTTGATAAATCTAAACTATCTTGAGATACCAAATCAAGCAATCTTCCAGGAGTTGCAGTAATAATATCAATACCTTTTTTTATAATAGCTTTTTGTGGGTTTATTCCAACTCCTCCAAATATAACAGCTGATTTAAAAGAGAGATATTTTCCGTAAGTTTGAACACTTTGTCCAACTTGTGATGCTAATTCTCTTGTTGGAGTTAAAATAAGGGCTTTTACAACTCTTTTTTTATCTTTTGAATAGTTTTTATTTAATAACTGCAATAATGGAAGTGTAAAACCAGCAGTTTTTCCAGTTCCTGTTTGAGCAGCTGCTAAAACATCTTTTTTTGACAATATTACTGGTATAGACTGTATTTGAATAGGAGTTGCTTTTGTATAACCCTCTTCTTTAACTGCACGAAGAATTTCTGTGCATAATCCTAAATTTAAAAATGACATAAGTACCTTTTGTTTTATAAACCCACAAAAGTTATTAGCTTAAGTTACGATCTAGGTTGAATAATTTGAGTTTAAATGAGTTGTAGAAATACTACAAAAACGAAGTCATGCATAGACCGAAGTATGCTAAAATTAAAAGATTATATCATAATTTTAAAATCATTTACTATTTTCATAAAATTAATTTGCTAAAATCAGTAAAAAAAATATATAAAAGGAAAAATATGCAATATATTGAAATTTCAGACAAAAGTGTTCAAGAAGTAGTTGAAAAAATTAAAGAGATTGCACCAAATTATAAATTTGGTGTTTTACATGTTCACAATATAAAAGAAACTCTAAAATCTAAAGGTAAAGATTTAAGTGAAGATTGTCAAGTTTTAGATATTTGTAATCCAAATGTTGCTGAAACTTTTTTAAATGAGGATATAACTTTATCTTGTATTATGCCTTGTAAAATAGCAGTTTATACAAAAGATGGAGAAACTAATATTGCTTTAAACTCTGTTGTACAATTAGTAGATGATATAAATCCTGATTTAATTGAACTTGCACAAACAACACAAGAAGATCTTCTAAAAATTATTGACGAAGCAAAATAGTGATAAATATCAACGAAGTAAATTCAATTTCAAGTATGATTCAACTCTCAGTTGCACCAGTTTTTTTACTAGCTGGTGTGGCTGGACTTTTAAATGTTTTTACAAGTAGACTAGTTCGAATAATTGATAAAGTAGATAGACTAGATAAATTTGAAAATGAAAAAAAAGAGCAAGGTAAAATGGATGATGAATTAAGAGAAATGATAAAAGCTAGAAGAAATTTTTTAACTATGAGAATGAACAATACTAATCGTGCAATATTCTTTGGTACAACAACAGGTCTTTTAGTCGCTCTTGTAATTATTACAATTTTTTTAAGTTCATTTTTTCATTTTGAACACACTTTTTTAATAGCAAATCTATTTATCCTAGCAATGGGTTCTTTGGTAGCTTCATTGGTTTTATTTTTAAAAGAGCTTTTTTATACAACAAAGTTTGTAAACAATAAAGAGAGTTATATTCCTTAAAATATAACTCTACTTTTTTTATTTTCCATCAAACTCTTTTGAATTCACTTGAGCAATAATCTCTTTAGATATTTTCAATGTTTGTTGAGCAATATCATTTGCAACTCCTGCATTTTGTGCATTTCTTTGAGTTATTTGATCTAAATTATTTACAGCATCATTTATCTGAACCATTCCTGTTGATTGCTCTTTACTTGCAATTGTTACATTTTGAATTAGATCTATTGTTGTTGAGATATTTTCATTTAAGCTTGAATATCCAACTATCATCTCATTTGCAATTACACTACCCTCTTTTGTTTTATTTGTAGCTAATTCAACTATTCTTTTTATCTCATTTGCTGCTTCTGCACTTCTACTTGCAAGATTTCGAACCTCTTGAGCAACTACTGCAAATCCTTTTCCAGCTTCTCCTGCTGTTGCTGCTTCTACTGCTGCATTTAGTGAAAGAATATTTGTTTGAAATGCAATTTGATCAATAACAGTTATTGCTTCACTTATTGCTAAAGCTTGTTTATTTATATCTTCCATTGAAGCAACTGTTCTATTTGCTAAATCTTGACCAACTTTTATAGCTTCTTTAACTTTCTCTCCATATTGAGCCATTTTAGTAGTAGTTTGAGTATTATTTGTTATATTTGAAGTTATCTCTTCAAGGCTTGCTGCTGTCTCTTCAAGACTTGCTGCTTGTGAATTTGCTGCAGTTGCAATATTTTGCATATTTGAACTTAAAGTCATAGCATTTTGACTTAAAGTTAATCCAATATTTTTATTTTCTACAAGCATTTGAGTTATTACATCTCTTAAAACATTAACATCTTTTTCAAGTTCTTCAATAATTCCCTCTAAATCATTTTCAGCCAATTTTGGTCTAAAATCGAATTTTGAATAAGAAGTTAAAACTCTTAAAATATTTGTAATATTAGTATTTAATGTTCCTAACATTTCATTTATAATATCTTTCAATTCATTTAAAGCAGGATTATTTGAACCTAATTCAATCTTAACATTTAAATGACCTTTATTTATCTCGTTTGCAACTCTAATAGTATCAGCAATTAAAGCTCTATCTTTTTGAATATTTGCCTTAGTATTTTCAATATTTTTATTAATAATTTTTGACATCATTCCCAATTCATCTTTTGAATCAATATTTATTAACTTAATATCTTCCTTTTCAAAATTTATAAATGCAAAAAAGTTTTCAACTCCAGCTCTTACACTAGCAACATCAATCAAAATTGTAAAAGCGATTGTTCTTGCAAGCACCATTGTAATACCAATTCCAAAAATACTTAAAAGTCCGTAAATAATCATATTTTTGTTTGCTTGTGCTAACTCTTCATCTATTTCAAGTACTAAATGATTTGATACAAAATCTTCAACTTTTTTAAGTAAATCAATTTTTGAAGTAACTTCTTTAAACCAAAAATTTGGGTCAACATTGAAATTTTCTTCTAAATTTAGATAAAGTGCTGTTTTTCTCATTTCTTCAACTGATTCAATAGCTTTTCCTACTACAGTTTTATCATAAAAATCTGTTGATTCTTTAGCACTTACTTTAAAAAACTGGTTTATATATACATTTTGCTCAGCAATAACTGTATAGAATTTTGCTTTTAAACCTTCAGTAAATCTATTTTGCGCAAATGTATTTGTTCCTACTGCTCTTTCAATTCCTGATTGCTCTTTTGCTAATAAAATACTCATATAAGATATTAACTCTTTTGATATATTTGCACTATCAGAAATTTTTATAACTGAACCTAGTATATTTAACAAATAAGTATTTACATCTGTATAGTAAGCAATTGCAACTGGAGCTTTTATTGAAAAGCTATTTACATTTTTTCTTACTTCTTCTAATTTTTGTAAGCCCTTTAAACTATTTTCTAAATTACTTATAAAATCATCTCTATAACTGCTTTTATCAAATGTAGATAAAAAATTATTTAAATCTTTTAATCTATCATCAACTAAAACTCGTTGATTTGGTAACTCAACTTTGAATTTTTCACCTTTACTACCAATAAATCCTGCTGTCATACCTCTTTCTTTTTGAGTTTCATGAACTAAAGCACCAATTTTTGTAGATAAAACTACAACATTATCTAAAGATTTAAGATTTTTAGCACTTAAATACGAATCAATTGATAATTTTGCAGCTAGCAAAATAACCACCATAAGTGGAATAAGCATAATTAAAATTAGCTTCTGTTTTATAGAGAGTTTTGACAACATTCTTTTTCCTACATCAAATTTATTTATATATATTATCAAAAAAATTTATTTTTTGGAAAGCTATAAATTTGCAACTTTTTAGTAAAATGCCCTAAAAAAATTAATTATAAGAAAAATTATTATGAAATTAGATGAAAAATTTTTAGAACTTATCCAAGATAACGATACTTTAACGCAAAGTCAATTTGAAATTTTAGAAATTTCAAATGAAAATAAAAAAAATTGGAAAAATATAGCTTTACAAAAAGATGTTACAAAAAATAACAAAAATCTCCTTATGTTATTAAAAGGTATTAATAATTTTGAGATATCCAACAAAATAATACTTAATTATCATATGGTATTGGAATATAATAATATAAATGCAAAAGTTTATACACCAAAAGTTGAAGAAAATAATCAAAAGAACGATAGTTATGTAATTGAAAATTTAGATAAAGAAGAATTTTTACATATTTATTGTGATGGAGCTTGTAGTGGAAATCCTGGACCTGCAGGAAGTGGTATAGCAATATACTCAAATGGAAGTAAACCCATACTAATTTATGGAGCATATATAGAAAATGGTACGAACAATATTGCAGAATTAAATGCTCTAAATCAAGCATTAATAATAGCTTCTCAAAGTGGTTTTACAGAACAAATCCATATTTTTAGTGATTCAAAATATGCAATAGATTGTATTTCTACTTGGGCTTATTCTTGGAAAAAGAATAATTGGAGTAAAAAAGGTGGAGAGATAAAAAATCTTGAATTGATTATTGAAGCTCATAACCTTTATGAAAAACTCAAAAAACAGTTGGTTTTGGAATATGTAAAAGGGCATAGTGGCATAGAAGGAAATGAATTAGCAGATAGAATGGCAGTAAATGCAATAAATGAGAAATCAGTTGATTTTAGTTTTTATAGATATGAGAAAATAGAAGATGTAATTAATATGAAATCATATTAATTTAAAATTTTGTTACAATTGGATAATATTTATTATTAAAATGCTAAGGAAAGATATGCTGGAGAAAAAAGGGACGATTTTGAGCGTAAGAGAAGATTTAAAAGTTTTTGACTGTACTATTAGAGATGGTGGGTTAGTAAACAATTTTTATTTTACTGATGAGTTTGTAAAAGCTCACTATGAAATGTGCGTTGCAAGTGGTGTTGATTATATGGAGATTGGTAAAAATGTATCTCCTACACTTATGAGTGAAGATGAATATGGTCCTTGGAACTTTTGTAAAGAAGAAGATATTAGAAGAATTGTTGGAGAGAACAAAACAAATCTAAAAATTGCTGTTATGAGTGACATTGGAAGAAGTCTTAAAGAAGAACTTAGACCGAAAAGTGAAAGTGTTGTAGATATGATTAGAATTGCAACATATATTCATCAAATTCCAGCAGCTATTGAATTAATAGAAGATGCTCATGCAAAAGGTTATGAGACAACTGTAAACATTATGGCTATTTCAAAATCTTTTGATGATGAACTAGATGAAGTTTTAGCACAACTTGCAAAAACTAATGTTGATGTTATTTATATTGCAGATAGCTTTGGTTCTTTTTATCCAGAACAAATTAGAAAATTAACAGAGAAATATCTAAGTTTCGCAGAGAAATCAGGTAAAAAAGTTGGAATTCATGCACATAACAATCTTCAACTTGCATATGCAAATACTTTAGAAGCGATGATTTATGGAGCAAGTTTCCTAGATGTTACTGTTTCAGGACTTGGAAGAGGAGCTGGAAATTGTCCGTTAGAGCTTCTTTTAGGATTCTTAAAAAATCCTAAATACAATCAAATGCCAGTTTTAGAATTTATAGAAAACTATATAGTTGATTTAGAGAAAAAACTTGACTGGGGATATAGTATTCCATATATGATAACTGGTCAATTAAATGAGCATCCAAGAAGTGCTATGAAAGCAAGAGATGAAGGTGATACAAAATATAGAGAGTTCTTCAAAACTATCTCTTTTATGGAGTAGTTTTATTCTATTTTATTAAAAGGGATAAGGTTTTAGTTGTCCCTTTTTTTATTTTAAGAAATCTGCTTTACAGATTTGACTTAAAGGTAAATTAACATCAAAAATTTTTGCTCTTATATTTTTATATCCAAAACTTTCTAGTCTTTTAGTATGTTTATCTAAATACCTTTTTGCATCATTTTTATTTGAAAATAGATATATTCCACCTGCTATTTTTTCATCTTTATTCTCAGTCCAAATTTTCCATAATAAACCATCTTCATTTGAAATATCATTTGCTAAATCTATAAAAGCATTTGAAAAACCTTCTCCAAATATTCCATCATGAGGAAAATCAACTTGTAATATATAAACCATAAAAACTCCTTTAATTTTTTATTATTTTAAAGTTAATATGCTTCATATTTAGTTATTATATAAATAACTCAACTTTCGCAGATAAAACCTAACTGTTTTTTAGTGTAAACCCTGAGCATTAGGATAATCTGTTCCAAATCTTTATTTCTCTTGACAATTTCTTGGGCTTGAACTAGTTGTTCTAATATTTTTATAAATAGTTCCATCGAAATTGCAAGGGTTTCAAGCTGACACTCTAAATTTCTGAAAAGTTCTCCTAATGTTTGTGGTTCATTATTGATACGATTGATATAGCTTGTAAGGTTATAAGCAAGGAAAGATAGAGTAATCCTAGCAATGAGTGCTTCGTAAATTCTATTTTCTTCTTTACCAAATTGGAAATACTCTCGCAAATCTTTATATCCTTGTTCTATGTTCCATCTTTTTTTATAGGTATTAATAATTTCAATATCTGATAAATTTATATTTGTTGAAACAATTGGAATAAGATTATCTTTTGTTTTTATAAAAACTATTTTAATTCTACCAAGTGTTTTATGTGTAGTTGTAGTTGATACATAGCTGTATTTTATAGAATTGTAGTTACCTAGTTTAGAAGATTTATGACTTTTTACTCGAGTGTACAGTCTTTCAAGCGTATTATATTTTCCTGTAAATTGCCAAATTCTATTTGATTTTGATAATCTTGCAATTACATCAAGACCTTTTTCTTTTATTTCATAAATAAAATTTGGTTTGGCATACCAACTATCAACAAGTAAATAATCTGCATATATTCCAGATTTTAATACTCTATTTACCATTTGAAGAGCTAAATTATTTTTACTATTATTACCTTCAACTCTTCGTTTATAAGCATTACTTTTATGATGAAAATAGTTTTCATTAACATTTACAATTTGATTTTTGTTGTAGTTAATAGAAAAATCTAACATCATATCAGTATGGGAATCACTATAATTTAGTGATACAATATTCAAACCTTTTACAGTTCTATGTTCCTTATTATTCCAAAGATTTCTACAGCTTCCTTCTATAAATTTTCCTCTTTTAATTTCAACTGTGTCATCAATAATTAATACTCTAGTATCAGTAGCCTTTTGAAGTATATGAAGTTTTGAGATTAATTTTACAGAACTTAATAGTAATAGTTTTCTCCAATTATATTTACTGTTTTTCAAAAGTCTATAATATACATCCTTTTTATAGCTATCAGAGCTTTGTTTCATAAATGTAGAGATTCTTTTATTAATGATAAACATATATAAAAAATGTAAAATTATTAAGTATGGTGATTTTCCAATATCTCTTTTTATAAAATTACTCTGTTTTAAAATTGAACTAAAATTTATATCTCTTAAAACAGATAATACTGGATTTTTTAATACGTTGTTCATAGCAGTTTGGATAAAATTATCAAGTCTCATAAAAAAGCCCTTTATATAGTTGATTGTCGTGATGAAATTATATCAAAAAGTGCCTATTTATGGGCTTTATTGTATCTTTTACATATAAGAAATTAATGATTTTTTATGTGCGAAAGTTGAGTAAATAATTTTTAATGAAAAAAAGATTTAAAAGTAAAACTAGAATATAATACTATAAATTTTAGTTAATACTAAATATACTTTGTTAGGTGAGGATACATAAATGTCTGTCTTGTTGGATGCTATAAATAATATTGATAACTTCACAATTGCGCTGTTGCTTTTGTCTCTTGGTATCGCGTTATTTTATGAGATGATTAACGGTTTTCATGATACAGCAAATGCTGTTGCCATGATTATATATACTAATTCTATGAAACCAGGATACTCTGTTATAATGGCTGGAATTATGAACTTTTTAGGTGTAATTCTAGGTGGAATTGGTGTTGCTTACGTTATTGTACACTTGCTACCACTTGATATTATGGTTTCTTCAAATCAAAATGCAACTTTAGTTATGATTTTTTCACTCTTAATCTCTGCTGTTGTTTGGAATTTAGGTACGTGGTATTTTGGGTTACCTGTTTCTAGTTCACATTCACTAATAGGTTCAATAGTAGGGGTTAGTATAGCTTTTGGTATGATGAATGGATTTACTTTCTCTCAAAGTGTAAATTGGAAAGTTGTTTATGGTATTTTAACAGCTTTAGCACTCTCTCCTTTATTTGGTTTTGGATTTGCATTTTTAATTATGAAACTTTCTAGAAAAATTGTTAAAAATCCAAAATTTTTCAAAACTCCTAGTGCGGATGGTAAAAAGAAACCAAATTTTTGGATGAGAACAGGAATCATAGCCACTGGAGCTGGTGTTAGTTTTGCCCATGGTTCAAATGATGGACAAAAAGGTATAGGTCTTATTATGATCATTCTAATTGGAATCTTACCAACATACTACGCTTTAAACATGGAAGCTCACCAATATAAAATCATGCAAACAAGAGATGGTGCTGCAAATTTAGCAAAATTCTATGCTGATAATAACGAAACACTTACAAAACTTTTAGAAGAAAAAAGACTTATTAGTGCACTAAAAATAGAAAATAAAATTGCAGAATGTGATGTTAATCAAGTATATAACACAACTTTAGAAATTTCTAAAAAATTGGATGGTTTAAAAACATATTCTGAACTTTCAAACGAAGATAGATGGAAAATTCATACTGCTGTATTATGTTCTGATAACTTTTTTGGACAAGTTGAAAGAGCTTACAAGCTAATAGATAAAGATAAATCAGATTATATTGGTGACCAAAGAAAACAGATGATTACCTCTACTGAATACGTGCCATTTTGGGTAATAATTGCGGTTGCTTTAATGTTAGGTATTGGAACAATGATAGGTTATAAAAGAGTTGTTCTTACTATTGGTGAAAAAATTGGTTCTAAGCCAATTAATCATATGCAAGGAGCTGTATCACAAGCAATGGCAATGGTAACTATTTTATTAGCAAACTTTGCACACGCTCCAGTTAGTACAACTCACATTGTATCTAGTTCTGTTGCTGGAACTATGGTTGCTGAACCTGATGGTGGAGTACAAAAGAAAACTATTAATACTATTTTAGTAGCATGGATTATCACTTTACCAGTTACAGCTTTTATGGGTGCTGGTATTTATATGGTATTAGACCATCTTATGAGATAATTTCTTTAAATATTTGAAAGATTAATTCTTTCAAATATTTTACTTTCTAATTTCATATGCACTTTTTACAATATCGACACCAAATTTTTCTCTAAGATTTTGTATATTTTTATCTAAAATCTCTTTTTTCAAATCACTCTCATATTCAAAAAGATTAAAAGTATGTTCATTCTTTTTTGCAAAATTAAAAACTGTAATATAAAGCTGTATAACACCGTGATTTCTATGTTTATCTGCCTCTTTAAATAACTTAATCATTGAAGTTTTAAAATCAAATTCATTAAAAATCTTATTTGTATTTTCTTGAGCTTTTGACAAGATATTGTATTCATATCTTAGTTGTATTTGATATGAAAGCGGATTATGATTCTCTTTTTTTACAATAAAACTCAGATATCTACTTAAAATCATAACCCTTCTTTTAAGTTCATCTCTGTTTGAAACTACATCAAAACTTCGCCCTATCCCTAAAGATTTTCGCTCTTTATTTATAGTTAATTTATTATCTCGTATTCCACAAACTCTATTATAAGTATCAACTCCTATCTTTCCCCATGAATACAAAAGTTTTTGATTTTTTCTAATATCTCCCAAAGTTTTAATATTGTAACCTTTTAATTTTTCACAAAAAGATTTTCCAATACCTGTAAAATTTTCTACTAAAATATCTTTTGTAAACTCTTCAATATCATCTTTTTTTAAAAGTCTTACACCATCAGGTTTTGCAAAATTTGTCATAAGTTTTGATAAGTATTTAGTTGGAGCAACTCCAATTGAAGCTGGTAATCTTAACTTATCAAAAATTTTATTTTTTAAATCTTTTGCAAAATTAAAAGCTTCATCCTCCTCTATATAACCAGTTAAATCTCCAAAAAATTCATCTATTGAAAATTGTTCAATTAATGGAATCTCTAGTTCTAGAAGCTCTTTTAATTTATTTGATAAATCATCATAAAGTTCATAATTAGGTACTATCATTTTTAAATGTGGGCAAATTCTTAATGCTTCATTTACACTCATTGCGGTTTTTACACCAAAAGCTCTAGCCTCATATGATGCAGTAGTTATTATTCCTCTAATTTTTCCATTTTCATCAATAAAATAATTTTCATTATTTTTTATATTTGAACTAATTATTTTACTTGAGAAACTTGCTCTATTTATTGAAAGTTTTCTATTTAATTTTTCATTTGAAAAAATGTCATTACTATTTCTTCCTCCAACAGCAACAGCTATATTTAAGAGGTTTTTATCAAGAGTTCTGTGAGCTGATACAAAGTAACAATCTAAATCTATATGAATAAACATGTTGCAATTATATTGAAATAATTTGTAATTTAACAAAAATATTGCAAATTGAAATATTATTATTTCTTAAAATTTTGGCTATAATATGTAACATATAGTTACAATAAAATGAATAAAAAAATATAATCATTCTTGAGTTTATTAATTAAATATCTATTAAGTTTATAATATTTAAAATCTACAGTAGAAATTAATCTAAGGAGAGAATAGATGAAAAAACTTGCATTATCACTATTTTGTTTAGCAAGTATGTCTTTTGCAGTAGAATATGACGCTGTAAGAGGAGAAATGCTTTCACTGTCATGCGCAAATTGCCATGGAACTAATGGAAAATCAACAACTACAATACCAGTAATTGCAGGACTTGATAAAAACTATATGTATCAAAAGCTACTTGATTATAAAGCTGGTAAAAGTGTTGGTGATACACAAATGATGCAAAAGCATACAAAAGGTTTTACTGATGAAGAGCTTGAGCAACTATCTTACTACTTTTCAAAAGTTAAATAAGCTGAAAGGATAAAATTATGTTAAATAGAAGAGATTTCGGAAAAATAGTTTTAGGAGCAACTGCTCTATCTTTTGCTGCTTGTAATGGACTAGGAAATAGCTTAGCTACGATTCCTGCAAATAAAAAAAGAGTTGTTATTGTAGGTGGTGGTTTTGGTGGTGCTGCAGCAGCTAGATACTTAAGAAGATTTGATCCAAATGTGGAAATTGTTTTAGTTGAACAAAATAAAGAGTACTATACTTGTCCATTCTCAAATGCTGTAATTGCAGGAATGGAAAAAATTGATTTTATAAAAAGAGATTTATCTACTTTAGAAAAAAAATACAATATTAAAGTTGTATATGCAAAAGTTAAAAAAGTTGATGGAGCTACAAATAGTGTAATTTTAGATAATGGTTCAGTTATTAGTTATACAAAAGCTATCGTAAGTCCAGGAATTGATTTTAAATTTGAAAAAGGTTACACAGAAGAAAATCAAAAATTAGCTCCTCACGCTGTAAAAGCTGGAGAGCAAACAACAATTTTACAAAAACAACTTGAAAATATGAAAGATGGTGGAACTTTTGTAATGGTTGCTCCTGCTGATCCTTTTAGATGTCCTCCTGGTCCTTATGAAAGAATTTCTCTTGTAGCACATTATTTAAAAACTCATAAACCAAACTCTAAAATTATTGTTTTAGATCAAAAAGATAAATTCTCTAAACAAGTTTTATTCACAAATGGATGGAAAGAACTTTATGGAGATATGATTGAATGGAGAGCTGCTCAATTTGGTGGAAAAGTTTTAGAAGTAAATCCAGCAAAAAGAGTTGTAAAAACTGAAGATGAAGAGATTGTTGCAGATGTTTTAAACTATATTCCAAACCAAAAAGCTGGTCAATTAGCATTTGATTCAGGTCTTGTACAAGGTGATTGGTGTCCAATTCATCCAAAAACATTTGAATCTAAACTTGTAAAAAATGTACATGTAATTGGAGATGCTTCAAGTGCTGCACCAATGCCAAAATCTGCATTTAGTGCAAGTACTCAAGGGAAAGTAGTAGCAATGCAAATAGCAAGAATCTTAGCAAATAAAGAGATAGTAAATCCTCCAAAACTTGCAAATACTTGTTATAGTTTATTAAGTCCAAATTATGGTATTTCTATTGCTGCAGTTTACAATGCTCATGATGATAAAATCGAAAGTGTAAATGGAGCTGGAGGAGTAAGTCCTGAGAATGATCCAGATGGACACATCAGACTTCTTGAAGCAAAATATGCATATGCTTGGTATGAAAGCCAAACAAAAGACGTATTTCAATAAAAGTTAGGAGAAATCTCCTAACTTTTAATTTAAAATTACTATTTGTCTATATCTTTGAAATATTTTATCTACAATTTTTTCTATTAAATCTTCACCATAATCTTCTGAAAAATTTAATGATATTGAATTTCTACTAGTTACTTCATCATATCCCATAGCTTGAATTACTCTTGAAGGCTTAGAAAGTCCTAAGCTACATCCTTCACCGTTTGATAAAAAAATATTATCAAAAACTAAAGTTCGTATAATTTCCCTTGCTTTTATATTTTTAAGCCCAAAATGTAAGGTATAAGGTAAAGTTTTATTATTATCAACAAAAAAATAAATATCATCTTTAAACTTTGTTATTAATTTTTCTTTAAAAATATTTTTAACTTTTATATTAAATCTTCGATTTTTAAGACTCTCAAAACAAGCCTTTATAGCTATTGTATCTATAAATGCTAAACTAGAATTCTCAAAAAGTTCATCATTAAAAAGTAAAACACCACTAAAATGATATCCACAAAGCTTATAATTATCAAAGTATATAGCATCACTAATCTTTGAAAAATCAGCACTTGCATTTGAAATAATTTTTGCATTTGTAAAATTTTTAATTTCTTCTAATGAAGTTATTAAAAAAGTATCCATAACATAAGATGATAAAAATAAAAATTCTATATCTTTATTTTTCAATTGATCAAAATTCACGTTGCCAGCTTTTTTTAACTCAATAAATTCTACATCAAATCCCAAACTTTGATACAATTTAGCACCTTCAATCAAGGCTTCACATTCACCTAAACTTACAGCAATTTTTACTTTTAAATCTTTAGAAAGATTAAGGAATAGTCCTAAGAATCCCTCTTTTGAAAAAGAAAAAGTTTTTATTTGAGAAAAGTTAAATTCATTTTTAAAGTCTTTTTCTAAATTTATAAATTCCGAACTACTACTAATTCCTTTTAAACTATCTAAAGAATAGTTTTCAAAATCTTTCAAATCAAGACAAATTGGATTGTATTGTAAAGCATTTAATTTTATCAAACTTATGCCTGTTTGTTAAAAGGTTTAACCAACTCTTCGAACCACTTAGTAGCATCTTCTATAGAATCAAATCTTTTTGATTTTGCAACTTGATCTTGACCTTCATAAAATCTAACTCTTATTCCATCTTCAACATGATCAATTTTTGCTCTAGTTATCTTTGAAAAGTTTAAATAAACTCTCTCATTTAATTTTATAAACATATCTTACTCCTAAAATGTATTTAATGAATTCTACTTCAAAACTTATTTCAATATTATAAAATCTATAACCATTTAATATTATTTAAATCAAAGCTTACAACTATTTTGTCTCCTGGAAAAAGTTTTTGAGATTCAAATTTTGCTTTCGAAATAGAACAATTAAAAATAACCCCTGAAATAGAAAACTCAACTTGTAAATATTCTTCTTTTTCATCTTGAAAAATTGAAATAATAGAACCTAAAAGCGAATTCTGATTTCCTAATAAAAAAGAATCCTTTGAAATATTTATATCACTTGAATTTATCATCAAAATAGAATCTCTTTTTTTACTTTGACTATTTGGAATAAGTAATCTTTGATTATCCATAAATACTTTTACCAAACAACCATTATCATCTTTTTGCCAAGGAGAAAATAGTAAATTTATATTTTTATTTTCAAATAAATGTCCTTGAAAAAGTGCAATTTTTTTATCACTTATATGATTTAACCAATTATAATCATGGCTTGAAATAAATATAGTTGTATTATATTTTTGTTTTGCGTGCAGTATAGCTTCTTTTATGAGTTGAGCAGAATTTGTATCAACTCCCGATGTTGGTTCATCCAAAATTAAAATTTTAGGCTTTAAAATCAATCTTGCAGCAAGTGCAACTCTTTGCGCTTCACCACCTGATAATTGACTCCATTTTCTTTTTGAAAAACTTGTTTCTAATCCAACCATAGATAAAGCTTCTTCAACTTTTTTATCTATATTTTCTACTTCTCCTCTAATTTTTAAACCATAAGCAATATTATCAAATACAGTTCTTTTTAAAAGATAAGGATTTTGCGGTAATACCACTATATCTTTTTTCATTTGTAAATCAATTTTATTTAAATTTTCAAGAAAAATTTCACCTTCAATTGGCTTACAAATAAAAGCTAATATAGAAAAGAGTGTTGATTTTCCACTACCATTTGGCCCAAAAAACCCAACTATTTGATTCTTTTCTAAAGTTAAATGTTCTACATCTAAAACTTTTTTCCCATCAAAATAATGCTTTATATTTTTTAGTTCATATAAAATATTCATGAAACCCATCTCCTTTTCAAAAAGGCTAAAGAGATATTTACAATAAGTGCAACTGCAAAAAGTACTAATCCTAAAGCAATTCCAGTTACAAATTCACCTTTACCTGTTTCTAAAGATATTGCTGTTGTGATTGTTCTTGTATAATATTTAATATTTCCACCAACCATCATTGAAATACCAATTTCAGTTATTATTCTTCCATAAGCGGTCATTGCAGCTGTCATAAGACCAAACTTGGCTTCTATTAAAGTAGCTTTTAGAATTTCATAAGAATTTGCACCAAGACCTTTTAAAGATAAATACATTCTTTTGTCTACCATCTCAACTTGTGCTGCTGTTAAAGCAATTATTATAGGTAATCCTAAAAAAATCTGTCCTATAATTATTGCTTTTTGAGTAAAAAGTAAATTATATTCTCCAAAAAATCCTGCTTGAGAAAGGCTTGTATAAACTATAAGCCCAATAACAACTGTTGGAAAAGCTAAAAGAGTGTCTACTATAGTTTTGATTACTGTTTTGCCGTAAAAATTATAATATCCTAACAAAAACCCTAAAGGAAGGCCAATAATTAAACTAATAAATATTGACCATGAAGATACTGTTATTGTTGTGATTATTGCTGAATAAACACTTTCATCACCAATAGTCAATAAATTTATAGCCTCTTTAAAACCATCTACTAATAGACTCATCTTCTAGCTTACCTTCTAATTATTTTTTTGCATTTGGTGTAAATAAAGGTTTATTTAAAAGCTTAAAATCGCCAATAAATTTTTGTGTTTCATCTTTAACAATCCAATTTGAAAACTCTTTTGCTAAATCAAATTTTACATTTGGACACTTATCTTTATTTATAGCTATTACACTATATTGATTAAATAATACATTGTCATTTTCAACAACAATTTTCATATTATTAGTATCACCTTTTTGAGATTCGTATTTTATCCAAGTCCCTCTATCTGTTAATGTATATCCATTCTTTTCAGCTGCCATATTAATTGTAGCTATCATACCTTGCCCAGATTGAATATACCAATTATCTTTTTCTGGAACTTTTTGACTAACTTTTTCCCACACATTTAACTCTTTTTGGTGAGTACCTGAACTATCTCCTCTACTTATGAAATTTGCTTTTTCATCTTGTATTTTTTTGAATGCATCTGCTGTTGTCATACCAGATATTTTTACTGGATCATTTTTTGGTCCAATGATTACAAAATCATTATACATAACCTCTTTTCTATCTACTCCAAATCCATCTGCTACAAATTTCTTCTCACTTGCTGGTGAATGCACTAAAAGTACATCTACATCACAATTTTCTCCCATTTTAAGAGCTTTTCCTGATCCTGTTGATACCCATTTTAGAGTATTACCTGTTTCTTTCTCAAATTTTGGAGCTAAAGAATCAAGAAGTCCTGTATCTTCTGTACTAGTTGTAGTAGCCATCATTAAAGTATCCGCAAATAGACCACCTGCAACAATTGAACTTAATCCTAAACTTAATAAAAACTTTTTCATATTTTTCCCTTTTTTATTTATTTTAATTTAAAAAATTTACCTTATCATCAAAAAAATGTCCATCTAGTAAAATTAGTTTTACTTCTTGATTTTCATTTATACTTGAAACCTCTTCAGAAGTAACTAAAATAGCATTGCTTTCATAAAGTACAGTAATCATTCCTGAACCATATTTATTTGCTCTTGCTACTTCAAAAATTGAATTTTTGACTTTTCCTAAAACTATATTTACCCTCCCTTTTTTGGTTTTAAACTCATTTTTATTTGTAGCTTTTACAAATCCATGATTTATAAAAACTTCTCCTTGAAGTTTTTTTAACATAGGAATTACAAACAAATATATATTTATCATAGCTGTCAATGGATTTCCAGGAAGACAAATAACTAAACTATCTCTCATTTTTCCCATCATAATAGGTCTTCCAGGTTTTATATTTACTCCATGAAAAGCTATGTCTAAACCATTTTTTAGAAAAGCTTCACCAACAAAATCAGCATCTCCCATAGAGATACCACCAGTACTTATTATTACATCATAATTTTTTAGATTTCTAATAAACTCTACAGATTTTTCTAAATCATCAGGAATAACACCACAATATGTTGCTTCAAAATTTTTTTCTTTTAGTTGAGAAATAAGAGCATAAGAGTTACAATTATATATCTCTTCATCAGTTGAATTTTCCCAAGGTTCTTTAAGCTCATTTCCCGTTGATAATATTGCAATAGTTATTTTTTTATAAACTTCTACAATCATTATCCCTTGTGAAGCCAAAAGTGCAATAATTGAAGAGTTTATAACTTCTCCTTTTTTCAAAATTACATCACCTTCTTTTTGTTCTTCACCTTTAAATCTTAAATTTGAACCTTTTTTTATATCTTCTGGTATTTTTACACTACTTTCAGAGACAAAAGAACAATTTTCAATAGGAATAATAGTATCAACGCAAGAAGGAACTTTTGATCCCGTCATTATTTTATAACATTCATTTTCTTTTAAACTCTCTTTTAAATCATCTATTTTATCACCTGCAAAAATAGATTTTTTTATCTTAAGAGTTTTTCCTGCATCACAAAATTTTATTGCAAAACCATCCATTGCTGAATTATTAAAAGCTGGAAGATTTTTTTTACAAATTATGTCACTACTTAAAACTCTTCCTATAGAATTATTTATTGGAATCAGCTCACAAAGTTGAGTTGGATTTACTAGCTCTAGACTTTTAAAAATTGCATTTTCAAAATCTAAATAATTGAGTTTATCGTGCATATTTCATCCTTTTTTTATTTTTATCGACAAATTATCTAAAAATAATTCTTTAAACCTCTTTTCAGAATAGTCTTTTATATCATTATTTAAAGTTTTGTAAAGCTCAATTAATTCTTTGGCTTTTAGTGTAAGTTTAGTTCCACTATCTTCACCTCTTCCTTGTTTTACAACTACTAAATCATCTTCTATAAACTCTTCTAAAATTTTTATATGAGACCAAGCTTTTTTATAATTCATACCAATTTCTTGAGAAGCTTTACTAATAGAACCTGTTTTTTCTATTTGTTCTAATATTTCAGTTTTTCCATGACCAAAAATAAGATTTTTATTTTCATCTTCTATCCAAACTTTAACTTTTACTTCCATTTTTAAGCCCTTTTTTTTCTCTAAAACAACCAAGTTGGCAGTAAATAACTTCAATATCAGAATTTTTAACTGTTGAACCAACAATTTTTAAAGAAGATTTTTTTGCTTCTTCCCACAAATTTTTACAAGAAATTTCTTTTTTTAAATATTTATTTTTTAAATTAGAATAAACCTCTTCATTCTTTTCCAAAAATTCTAAGTTTCCAAAAACTCCTAATTCACAATTTGTAATTTTAATATTCATAAATTTTGTTATTGCACTCATATCTTTAAGTTCACAACCAATTTTTTTTGCAACTTTAAATGATTTTATACAAGATAGTTTTCCATATTCATCTAAATTCTCAAAAATAATATTTTTTTGTTCTTGTGTTAGATTAAAATTTATTTTATCGTCAATACTAGACATCTATTCTTCCGCTATGTGTATAAAGGTTCATTTTTTTACCTCTTGCAAATCCAATAAGTGTAAGTCCATGTTTATGTGCAGTTTGTACTCCTAAATGAGTTGGTGCAGTTCTTGAAACAACAATTGGGATTTTATGCATAACTGCTTTTGTAACCATCTCCGAACTTAATCTTCCACTAACAAATAAAATTGATTGAGTAGTATCAAGTCCTTGAAGTTTACATTTTCCTATGGCTTTATCAATTGCATTGTGTCTTCCTATATCTTCAGCTGTTACTGTTGTGCCATCAAGTAGGTAAATCATGGCCTTATGTACACAACCTGTTAGTAAATATAGTTCACTTTCTTGATAAAACTTTTTAACTTCTGTGTAGATAGTCTCTGGTTTAATTTTAAAAGAAGTTTGATTAAATGGAATTTCTAAACTTCCTTCAACATTTCCTGTAACTCCTCCTCCACATCCGCTTACTAGAGTTTTTTCTTTATATAGATTTTGTAGGGAATTCTCATCTATTTTTGCTTTAACATCTACTCTTAATCCATCAGAGCTAATTGTTAATTCTTCTATGTCAGCAATAGAAGATATTACATTTTCACTCATTAAAAACCCAATTGCATGAGCATCTTGGTCTTTTGGAATACACATCATAGATATTGTTTTTTCTCCATTTAAAAAAAGATTTAAACGTGACTCTTCGATAGTCACATCTTCAACCATTTGAGCTTCATTTTCTATAAGTTTTTCTATTAGTACTTTTTTTAAATATTTTGTGTTGTCACTCATCTTATTCCTTAATATGCAAAATTTGCATATTTAATATTTTTTTAAAAATAGAAAAAGCTATAAGCTTTTCCTATCTTTTTAATAAATCTTTATCTTCTTCTAATACATCAGGTCTTAATTGTTCTAAGTATTCGACAGGTAATTTACCTGTTATAACACCGGGAATATAACCTTTTACTGAAACAAAATATGAATATACTGTTTCAAATGTAAAGAATGAAATAATAGCACTACCCATAAAATGGATAAATAGAATAAATCTTTTTATCTGAATTGTTTGAGCATGCGTTGCTGCATCTGGGAACATATACCAGATTATAAATCCACTAAATACAAGTAAAAATCCAAAAGCTACATACATATAGTAGTTTATTCTATTCATAGGCTCATATTTTCCTCTTAAGAAAATCTTATGCCATATTTTTGAACTTGGTCTTATAAAATATTTATGATCTTTAAATGCAATTACAGTTACAAACAACCAAACTGGAATCCAAGCTACACCTACAACTTCGTGTGTTGCTCTCATAAGTCTAGGAATATATCCTCCACCTGTCCAATTTCCAAATGTTATTGAAAAACCTGTAATAAACAGATAAATCATTATTACAATATTTAATAAAAGAACAACCCTTTGAAAAAGTGAATATACTTGAACTTTATCATTTTCTCTTGTAATTTTTGCTTGTTTTCTTCCTTTTGCAACAATAAACATTATAAGAAACAATACAAACTCGAATGCAAATACTATTGGTAGTAAGTGTTGTCTCTCTTCGAATGCTCTTATAACTTCTGGTGCTATTGCATCATATCTTGGTCCAAAAAGTCCTACTTCCATTTGTTGATAGTGTGTTAAAGTATCAAATGGAACAACTTGTCCAGTGAAATTACCTTTCAACATTTGCATTAAAAACTGATATACATAATTTATATCAGCAATTGTTGCTAACCAAAAATACCAATAAGTCAAAAGGATGAATAGAAAACCTATAATTAAATAGGCCTTATATTCACTTAGAAAACTTTTACTTTCCATATGCTTTGTCCCAACCATATGGAGTACTGTGTGGTCCATGTCCTAAAGACATAACTCTTTCTCTATAAATATTTGAAATTGATTCAGCATCTCCAACTAATAACGCTTTTGTCGAACACATAGCGGCACATACAGGAACTTTACCTTCAGCAATTCTATTTTGACCATAAAGTTCTCTTTCATGTTCACTATTAGTTTCATCAGGTCCACCTGCACACATTGTACACTTGTCCATAACACCTTTTGTACCAAATGCACCATCTTTAGGAAATTGTGGAGCACCAAAAGGACATGCATATAAACAATATGAACAACCAATACACTTATCTTTATCATGTAAAACAATACCATCATCTCTAATATAGAAACAATCTACTGGACAAACTTGTTCACAAGGGGCATCTGTACAGTGCATACATGCAACAGATAAAGAGAATTCCATTCCTTGTTTACCCTCATTTACAGTTATTACTTTTCTTCTACTAATTCCAACAGGTAATTCGTGAGCTGAAGAACAAGCAACTGAACATCCATCACAATGAATACATCTATTTTCATCACAATAGAATTTCATTCTTGCAAAATTAATTTTATTATTACTCATGCCCTTCTCCTAAACTCTTGAAATCTGACACAATCCACCTTTTGTTTCAGGGATTTGTGTAACTATGTCATAACCATAGTTTGTAACAGTATTTGCACTCTCACCAACTGCATAAGGTAATGTTCCGTCTGGATATTTGTTAGTTAAATCAACACCTTCCATATAACCTGCAAAATGGAATGGAATAAATATTCTATCTGGAGTTACAGAATATGAATATTTCGCTTTAACTTTAATTCTAGTTCCTTGAGGAGAGTGAATCCACATCATAGAACCATCTCTAATTCCATATCTTCCTGCTAAATCAGGATTAATATCACAGAACATTTCAGGAGTTAATTTTGCTAAATATTTACTAGCTCTATTTTCAACACCTGCACCATTTAGATTTACTAATCTTCCTGTTACTAGATTTATAGGGAAATCTTTAGCCCAATCTTGTTTTGTTTGTTCACTAACATATCTAGTATCAACTCTAAAGTGATTTGGTTTGTCAGCAAAACTCGGATAATCTTTAACTAAATCTGTTCTTGGTGAATGTAAAGGTTCTCTATGTTTTGGAATCGGATCTGCCCATCCCCAAACTTTAGCTCTAGCTTTTGCATTTCCATAAGGAGCAATTCCAGCTTCAATACATTTCTCAACAATTAGATTCGATTTGTCAACTTTCCAGTTTGCACCCATTTTCTCTTTTTCTTCAGGAGTTAAAACAATTTTTAAAACTGTTTCAATATTATCTTTAGTAACTTCAGGATATCCAATATTTTGAACTCCCCCAACTGGTGCAGAACCTTCTGGAGTTAAAAGGTTATTACCTTCATGTTCTAATCCGAAATTATTTCTAAATCCCATACCACCAAATTTAACTGGTTTACTAATATCATATAAATTTGGGCTTCCTGAATGTTTTGTTGTCCAACATGGCCAAGGTAATCCATAATATTCTCCAGCCATTTCACCATATCCAGCCAATGAAATTTCATCAAACATATGCCAATTGTCAGTATGTTTTTTAAGTCTTTCAGCTGTCCATCCTGTAAGTCCAATAGTTTTTATTACTTTTGATATTTCATTTGTTGCATCTTCAGGCCAAACAAAATCTTTACCTTTATCCATACCAGCTATTAGTTGGTCATAGAAACCTAATCTTTTAGCTAATTCAAACATGACATCTTGATCTGGTTTTGATTCATACATTGGTTTTACAACCTCATATCTCCACTGACCACTTCTATTTGTTGCTGTAACTGAACCTGAAGTTTCAAATTGTGTTGCAGCAGGTAAAATATAAACATCATTTTGTTTATCAGTGATAATAGCACCTTCGTTTACAAATGGATCACAGAATACTGCAATATCAAGCTTATCTAATGCTTCTTTTACTTTTTTTGTTTGAGCAGTTGAAGTAATTCCATTACCCATTACAAATAAAGCTTTTAAATTTGTTCCACCATTATGAATAGCATCTTCACCTTCATTTCCGGCTAAAACTCCAGCCCACCATCTAGCTAATGTAAATCCATTTTTACCCATCCATTCTGGTGATTTAAATCTTCCTTTTAGCCATTCAAAATCAACTCCCCATGAAGAAGCAAAATATTTCCATGAACCTTCAGCTAAACCATAATATCCTGGTAATGAATCAGATAAACAACCTAAATCTGTTGCACCTTGAACATTATCATGACCTCTTAAAATATTAGCTCCACCACCAGCAATTCCCATGTTACCAAGTGCAAGTTGTAATATTGGTGCCATTCTTGTATTAGAAGTACCAATAGAGTGTTGAGTAAGCCCCATAGCCCATACTAAAGTTCCTGGTTTTGATGATGCATATAATTTAGTAATTTGCATAATTAAATCTGCTTTTACTCCAGTAACATCAGCAACTCTTTCAATCGGCCAGTTTTTAGCTTCAGCCATAATATCTGCCATACCATAAACTCTATCATTTATGAAATCTTTATCATGCCAACCGTTTTCAAATATAATATTTAACATTCCATACATAAATGGAATATCAGTACCTGGTCTAATTTGTGCATATAAATCAGCTTTTGCAGCTGTTTTTGTATATCTTGGATCTATAACAATAATTTTTGCATTATTTCTTTCTTTTGCTTTTAAGAAATGTTGAAAACCAACTGGATGATTAACAGCTGGATTTGCTCCAAAAATTATAATAGCTTTAGAGTTTTGCATATCTCCTAAAGAATTTGTCATAGCACCATAACCCCATGTATTTGCCACACCGGCAACTGTTGAGCTATGTCAAATTCTAGCTTGGTGATCTATATTATTTGTTCCAAACATAGCAGCAAATTTTCTAAAATAATATGCTTGCTCGTTATTAAATTTCGCTGAACCTAGGAACATTACTGAATCTGGTCCATCTTTTTGTCTTAAATCTTCAAGTTTTGAAGCAATCCCATTTAAAGCTTCATCCCAAGAAATTCTTTGCCATTTTCCATCTTTTTTAACCATTGGATGTTTAACTCTAACTTCGGATCTAACCATATCGATCATATCAGAACCTTTACAACAATGTCCACCTAATGATACTGGATGATCTTGAGCAACTTCTTGTCTTACCCAAACTCCATTTTGAACTTCTGCTACAATCCCACAACCAACTGAACACGCTGTACAAATAGATTTAACCATTTTTGAACCAGGAAAAGGATTTTTAATCTCTTCTTCTGTCGCTGTTCTTGTAGCTGTAGTACTAGCAAAAGATGATGTAACTCCAAATGCAGTAGCAACAGCAGCCATTTTCATAAATGACCGTCTACCAACTTTAGCATTTAAAGTTTCATATGTATTTGCTGACATACAATACTCCTACTTTTTATTTTGCTTTTTTATAAAACTCTTCCCACGCCGCAGTTTTTGTATAAAGAATCTCTTTCTTTCGAGATTTTCCAACAACAACACCATTATTACTATCACCATTTTCAGATGACGGTTTACTATTTGAAGCCATAAGAGCCGTACTTGTAGCGACAGCACCAGCTGCAACCATAGCAGCTTTTTTTGCAAATTCCCTTCTGCTTACTTGCACACTCTCCTCCTTATAGAAAATTAAGCCCCTTAATTTTAAGAGACTTTATAAAAGAAAAATGTTATTTCCTTTATAAAATCCCAAAAAGAAAAAAACCTTTTTAGTATTTTGGCCCTAAAGCTTTTAATGCTCTATTTTTTTCTCTTCTATTTCTTTCTTCTTCTGAAATATTTCCCCAATTATCTTCTGCTTTTTTTACAATTCTATCTTTTTTTAATGGTTTTGGAACTTCTAAAAATAATCTTTCAAATTCAATAAATGAGTGTAAAACCACCATAAGTTCTTTATAGATTTTTGCTTTATCATATTCATAAATTTCCTTTGCAAAATCATCTACGAAACCATTCAAAATTTCTGCAAAAACACAATGAACAGTATTTTCATATATTTTTTCACCATTTGCAATTAAATTAGATAATTCAGCCATAAAAGAAAATATAAAACCAACTGAGTCTTCATATTCATAAAAATTCTTTTCATCTCTTCTAAGCTTTGTTTTTGCAACAAAATCTAACATCTCAACTCGTTTTTTACCTGACTCAACCCCATCATTATAAAATGAAGCAGTTAATCTAATTTTTTTATTAGTTGGATTGTAAAAAAGATCATCAAACTCCTGTACTAAAGCTGTATTTGAGTCTTTATCTAAAAGATTTGAAATATTATTCAATGCTGATTGTGAACTATCATCTAAAGCACTATCTTTTAATATATTTAAAAGTCTTAATAATTCAAAATAATTTTCCATTTTAGGACTAAGTACAAAAAAATTCGCAAAGAAATTATAATACAGCGCCCTTGCTTTATGTATTGTTTGATTATTTTCCATTATTTAATCCTTCCATTTTTTGATTAAAATAACTTTGCATCATGATTTTTGGTTTACAATCAGCACAGCAATAAAGACTTCTCTCTTTTACAGGATCACTTGAAAAAATTGGACTCATAATTGCCGCAATTTTTTCTATTGCCTTAGCTGTTGCAAACTCTTTTCCACACTCAACACATGCGAAAAGTTTATCTTGAGCTAATATGTTATCTTTAAACCAATTTGGTTCTAGCTCTATTATATCTCTTTTTATCGTTAAACAATTTGTCTCAGGACAAGAAACTTCACAATATCCACAAGATGTACAAAGACTAGGGTTAAATCTTAATGTATTATCCTTAGGTTCTGCTATTAAAGCATCTACATTACAAGCACCAACACACACAAGACACAATGTACAAGTATCTTGATTTATCTCTACTTTTCCGTAATGAATATGCTCTCCAGTTTTAACTTCACCTAAGTTATCGTTAGCAACTATTTTTTGAAGTCTATGAGAAAATATCTCTCTTTTTTTAAGACCTTCTTGATTAAAATTAAAATAAGAATTTTCTATAAAAGATACTTCTTTTAAAGCTATTTCTAACTCTTCTTTATTCATTGCTACTAAGATCGCGTCTTTTTGGTATCTTTTTTGACATATGTCATTTAAAATTCTAATAGCATCATTTGTACCTTTTGACAAAAAATCACTGTAAAAGATAATTTGAGAACCTGACATTTGAAGTAATGTTAAAAGAGAAGATTCATGTAAAAATTTTTCACCCTCAATAGCAAATGGGAAAACACCTTCTTTTAAATTTATTTCTAAATTTTCAATATCCATTTTTTTTGGAATTATTAAAGGATGTTTATTTTTATAAAACTTACTTACCTCAAATAAACTCTCTTTATTTGTTGGTGCATAATCTAAAGCTCCACTTGGACAAACAGAGATACATCCTCCACAACCATGACAATCTATTTGAGAGAAAGTTAAAGTTTTTGTAGTGTCGTCTTTTGTGATTGCAACTGTAGGACAAACCTCTTCACACTTTCCACAAATAACATTTCTTCTTCCATCATATTGACAAATTGTTTTATCATAAGTTGTAAATTTTTTATATGAGTATGAATTTAAATTATTTTTTATTTCAGAAATTACTTCTTCTATACTAGATAAATTTGGATCAAAAGTCCCACTTTGTTTTAATCCTTCTTCTTTTGCATCAAACCAAACTATTTGAGATACATTTAAGACAACATCTTTACCGTTACTATCAACTGTAACTTTTAAATTTCCAATGTGTCCTTCAATACTTTTAAGTATATTTTCATTTATTTTATAAATATCAAAATCATCTTTATTTAAATATTTAGTAAATTCTTTAAATTGTTCTTCACTATTTGTAACAACCAAAAGTTCTTTAGAAATCTCTTGAGAATAAGAGATATCTTGCGATAAATCATATTTTGTTACAGCTATTTCATAAAGTTCTAAAACATTTGATATTTTATTAGGTAGATTGTCTTGCGAATTTTTAATATAAAAATCTATCTCATTTGCAACAAATTCGCTTTTTACATCTTTTGTGTTCGATATTAAAAATGTTTGATTGTCTAAACCATCCAAACTTGTAGTAACTTGGATTTTTTCACTCACAGGAAAATCCAACCCGTTTTTGTTATAATAGATAAAATCTTGCATAAACTATGCCCTTAATTTTTTAGTAAAAAATATTTTACCATATTCTATATGTATGAAAATTAAATAGTACTTAAATATATAAAATATAGAGTATTTTTACAATATTAAATATTTAATGTACACTTTAGTAAACTTTCATATGTTTAAAAAAATTTTATCAATAATTCTAATTGTTTTTTTATTATATTTTTTCCTAGAAGAGGACAAATACTCTTTAAAAAATATACAAATTGCTTCATCAATGCCTTTAACAGGATTAATGCAACCTTGGGGAAATGCTGTATTAGAATCTACAAAAAGTTATTTTTCTTATACAAATGATAATAATTTGCTAAATGGAAAAAAAATTGAATTTGTAACTCTTGATGATAAATATGAACCTGATTTAACTTATGAAAATGTAGAAAAACTAAAAAAAGAGAATATCTTTGCTTTCTTTGGAATAGTTGGAACACCAACAATAAAAAGAATACTTCCAACAATTTATGATGAAAATATTTTATTTTTTTCTCCATTTTCAGGAGCAAATTTTTTACAAGATGAAAGCTTATCAACTTTGATTAATTTTAGGGCCTCATACAAACAAGAGTTAGAACATTTAATAGATTACTTAAAGAATAAAAATATAGAAAATATTGCAATATTTTATCAAAATGATGACTATGGAGAAGAAGGCTATATATCTAGTTTAGAAATAATAAAAAAACAAAATCTAAATTTGGTCGCAATAGGTAGTTACAAAAGAAATACCTTAGCAATAGAACATGCTTTTAATGAGATAAAACTATCAAATCCTGAAGCAATAATCTTAATAGGTGCTTATGGTGCAAATAGCTTTTTTATTCAAAAAGCAAAAAATGATGATATTTTAAAAGATTCTATTTTTTGTAATGTATCTTTTAGTGATGCAAATTCGATTATAAATGATTTAAAAACTACAAAAACATCTACTGAAAATATAATTTTTTCACAAGTTGTTCCAAATTATGATGATAAAAATTTAAAAATTGTGCAAGAGTATCAAGAAATTATGAAAAAATATTCACCAAATTCTAATATTGGATTTTTATCTTTTGAAAGTTTTTTGGCTTCAAAAGTTTTGGTTGATGCAATAAAAAGAACAAATGACAACCTAACCAAAGACAACTTTTTGGAAGCATTAAAAAATACACCTAAAGAACTTTTATATGAAATAAAAATTGATTATAAAAATAAGAGATTACTGAATCAAACATATCTTTTTGAATATTTAAATGATAGTTTCAAAGAGTTAAAATGAAAAATTTATTAATTACAACTCTAAAATATTTTGACAATCTGAAATTCAGTTATAAAACTTCATTTTTAATATTTATAATTTCTGGTGGTATGCTTTGTATAATAGTTTTGTCACAAATATCAATATTTACTCTAAAAAATGATTTTGATATTTTATTTGAAAAAAGAACAAAAGGTTTAATAGAACTTGAACATATAAAAGACTCATATAAGATAAATATTCAAGACACTTTAGATAATTTTGAGAATAAAAGATTAAATTTTGTTCAAGCAAAAGATGTATTAAAACTAGCAAGTGAAATCATAGATAAAAACTGGCATTTATATAAAGAAAATAGTAGTTTAGAAAATAGATTTTTTATTGTAAATTGGATTAAGAAATTTGTTTTAAATCCAAATAATTTATATGAAAATAAAGTTTTAAAAGATGAAATAATAAAGAATATTAATTCAAAAATGTTAAGTATAAATTTACTTTTAAAAGATATTAGAAATGAAAAAGATGAAGAGTATTTTAAAAAATTAAAATTTGAAATAAACTCTATTTCTGTACATTTAGCAAGTTTGATGAACTATGATTTATCAGTTGCCATAACTGAGAAAAGAGATACTGATAAAGTATTTAATATAATTACTATTTTCTCATTCATATCCATTTTTATAGTATTCTTTTTTTCAATAATTTTGTCTTTATTTATTACAAAGCATTTTAAACAAATACATTATTTACAAGAAAAAAATGTTGAAGAAAAAACAAAAGAGTTAAAAGAGTTAAATAATAGTTTAGAATTAAAAATTGCTCAAGAAGTTGCTAAAAATAGAAAGAAAGATATTATTATGTTCCAACAAGCGAGATTTGCAAGCTTAGGAGAGATGTTAAATAATATTGCTCATCAATGGAGACAGCCTTTAGGCTCTTTATGTATGATTATTCAAAGCTTCCAAGTTAAAATGCAATTTGGAAAACTAACAAGTGAATTTGTACAGCAAAAAACTGAAGATGCACTACTTTTAGCACAAAATATGTCAAATACTCTTGATGATTTTAAAAACTTTTTTGATCCAAGTAAAGCTAAAAAAAAGTTTTTTATAGAAGATTGTATCGAACACTCAATAGAACTTTCAAAATATTTCTTAAATAAAGAGCATATAAAAGTAGAATTAAATATCAAAAAGAATATTGAAATTTTTAGTTATTACAATGAGCTCTCACATGTTTTTCTTAATATTATAAGTAACTCAAAAGATGCTTTAATTAGCAATGTTGACAAAAATGATAGAATAATAAAAATAGTTGTGAATAGTAAAAAAGATTTTTTATTTGTTAATATAATAGATAACGGTGGTGGAATTCCAGCTGATGTTATGCCTAAAATTTTTGAACCTTACTACACAACAAAATATAAAAGTGCAGGAACAGGAATAGGTCTTTATATGTCAAAACAAATTATTGAAAAACATATAAAGGGACAAATTAGCTGCAAAAATATAAAATATAAAATAAAAGATGATGAAACTTTTTCTTGTACATCTTTTGTAATAAAAATACCACTAAAGGATGAGGATGAGTAAAAAATTTGATATTTTAAAAAACTTTAATGTTTTGTACCTTGAAGATGATGAAAATTTATTAAGACATACAAGTGATATTTTGGAAGATTTCGTAGGTGAATTGTATAGTGTAAAAACAACTATTGAAGCTATGAATATAATTTTAGAAAAAAATATCGATGTAATAATAAGTGATATTCTACTTGAAAATGAAAATGGTATAAATTTCTTAAAATATTTAAAAAATAAAGATATTGAAATCCCAGCTATTCTTACTACAGCTCATACAGAAACAGATTATTTACTTGAAGCAATAAAATTAAAAGTTGAAAATTATATTGTAAAGCCTATAAATATCCAAGAACTTCTATTAACTTTACATGATATTCTTCTTCCAAAAGTTCAAGAAAAAGAGCTAAGAAAAAACCAAAATATAATAAAAACAATTGGTGCTATAAGTGATGGAAAACAAGTAGAAATAGTAAAATATATTTTCAATAATTTAGATGAAAAAAATCAATTTTTTGCTTCATATAGCGAAATAA